>JALXFN010000107.1 GCA_027068975.1 Campylobacteraceae bacterium
TGGTTGGATTTGGAAGTTTAATTTTAACATCTAACCTCTTCAAATCCCAAGTTACTATTTTTTAGCTTTTCGTATTTCTTATCAAATACTAAAAGTTTAGAAATTGCACTTTGGGTTTAAATTCGGGACTTACAACTAAAAAGAACCCTCCATAAAAGAAGATAGGCAAAATTAACTGTTCGGTAGATTTTTTATAGACTGTTTTAATAATATGAGGAATAATTAGTCCCACAAAACCAATAGGTCCTGTAAGACTTACACAAACACCCACTGCTATAGAGACAGAAACTAGTAAAACAGTGTTGGTTCTTTTTACGTTCACTCCTTTTAGGTAGGCGTAGTCGTTCGAGGTGAGTAAAAGTTTTAACTCTTTTTTGTAAAAAGTAGAAAGAGCCAAAAGCCCAATACTTGCAAAAATGATGGGTAGCGTCTTCTCTAAACCAACGACATCAACAGACCCCATGGTAAAACGAATAATTTCAAAACTTTGTGACTCATCACTAAGGTAAAAGAGAATCATCAAAGCAGCATTGTAAAAGAATGCAAGGGCAATCCCCACCAAAAGCAGGGCATTGGTCTCATAGGATTTTAGTCTTAAAGTAAGAGCAAAAAGAATAATCACGGTAAACAATGCCCCAAAAAATCCAAACAGCGAAAGCATAGATGAGAACCCAAACACAATAGCAAAAGCCACCCCAAGAGTAGAACCACTAGCCACCCCTAAAGTGTAAGGTGTAGACATAGGGTTTTTAAACAAAGACTGAAAAATAAGCCCACCAAGAGCCAAAATACCCCCTGCAAAAAAAGCCACCAGTACACGAGGCAGACGAATGTCCCAAAAGAGTTTGTAGTCTATGGTTGTTGGGGTGTCTAAGTTGTAGAGTTCTATGGGAATCTGCCCGTGGAATGGGGCAATGATGATGAGGGTTAGGGTGAGGAGGTAGAGTATGGGTTTCATTGGTTTATCACTTTTAACTCAAAAGAAAAACTTTTATCATAACCATAAGTATATAGATGATTTAATTTAAATTTAGAAGTTGAACTCTGTTTAGGATAAATCAAAATTCCTTTACTCAAACCCCTAACTTTTGCATCTCTAGCCAATTTTTGAATATCTATCTCTTTAGGTTCATCTAATATTTTCCACTTTACATCTATAACAAATAACTCATTATCTTTTTTTCCTATCAAATCAGGATTAGAACTATACTCTTCTTTATGCTCTTTAGATTGTAGATAAAACTTCTTTTTAGTTTCGTTATTATGAAGCCCCTCATAATACAACTCACTAAATTCAGAACTTTTCAATAGATAGTCATAAACTTTCCACTCAAAAAGTTTCTCAGGTCGAAAAAAATGAGCATGTTGATTGTGTAGTTTCAACATCTCTTTATAGCTATTGTCTTCAAAATAACTCTCAACTCCAAGCAGAGTCAAAAGAGCCAAATACAACTCTTTTTCATCGCTACTTTTAAAAAGTTTCAAAACCTTTTTAGAGCTTATCTCTTTTGGTTTAAAGCTATAACTCTCTAAATTGTACTTAGCCTCTATTTGGTTTTTTAACTTTTTGGCTTCTCTATCTCTGCTTTTATGTTTAAGAAAATAGTGCAACACCTCCACACTAATAATAGCAAGTTTAGAGTAGAGATAAGGCTCTTTTTTTCGTTGATGTATTTTGCTTTTATCTGCTTCTAAAATATTGCGTTTAAGGTCAAATTGATGTCTAATATTTTGAGAATAATATCTCTTCTCTTTTACCAATGAATTTTTATGTTTTTTAAAAAAACTCTCTACGGTCTGCAAAGCATCACTATATTTATAGGCTATAAAATCATCAAGTTTATCACTTCTTTGTTGCTCTTTTTGGCTCTCTAAAGAGAAGTCAACTATGTTTCTGTTTCGTTTTTCAAATTTTATAGAGCTGTATCTGTTTTTGAGTTGGTAATATTTTGAGAGTAAATCTATAAAGTTTCTTTTATTTGTCTCGTCATTTATTACTCTTGGTGTGGTCTTAGGTAAAATATAGATTTTATAGTAAGTCTCACCTTCTAAAAATTGATAGTAGCCAATGTAGTTATTGTTTGCTTTGTTAGATATAAATTTAAGATGTGTAATATCTAAATTAAAACCCTGTTTTATACAAGCCTCAAAGATATTTTCATTCTCATTAACAAAAATTAGTTTAGTCAAGGAAATCATATCCTGCTTTGGTTTGTAAATCTTCTATTAAAGCCTTATATGAACTTAACTCTAACTCCTCTACTAATGGTAACTTTTCAACTATCTCTTTAAAATCACTAAACTCAACCTCTTTAATATCTTTAAACTCTACAACAACTTTTAAAAAGGCTCTATAGAACTTCTCTTTATTATCTACTTCTAACCAATTTGAGTGACCTATTAAAAATCTATCAGGGTGTATCTCATCTTTCATAACTTCTAAAATATTCTTATTGAGTTGGCTAAAAAACTCTTTGCAATACTCATGAACTACACTATCCTTTGGATAAATCTCCAATACCTCAAATCGTCTTAGCAGATTATCCTCTATAACCTTTTTATCATCTCTATAGTTAGAGGTACAGAAGATATAAAGATTATCTGGCATTATCATTTTTCGATACTTTGTGCTATCATTAACCAAATATGGAATCTCTACATAAGAGGTTTGAGAATTAGCTTTTATAATTTTCTCTACCAACTCTTGATAATTATACTCTTTGTCATCAGCAACTATATCTTTAGCTCGTTTATCATCTTCTATTAGGTAAATCAAATCGCCTATTAACTCATTTAAGCTATTCTCTTGTATCTCTTCAAGTATAAGCACAAAGGGTTGATTAGGGTGAAAAGTAGCTCTCTCTATAAGATTTAAAATCAACCCTTGTTTCTCTTTGTACTCTATCTGTCCATCTTTAGAGCTTATGCCTATTCCTTGCATTAGGTCAGCATTTGATGAGGCAGAGTGTATGTTTATTCTTAGTATGTTTTCTTTGTAGTCTTTTAGGTTCAGTTTGTTGTTAATGATATTTTCAATGGCTCGGCTCTTTCCTGTTCCTGGGACTCCTTTTAGTAGGAGGTTTTTGTGGGGGAATGTTAGGTTGCCTAGTTTATTAGTTGAAAAAATATCTTTTTTTAAAGGTTTTTTGTTTTCTAGTTGTTCTTTTTTCATTTCATTGTTAATCCTAATATAGGGTTCTCCATTCAATTTTTCCAAATTAACTAAATTTGATAATTCATCAGGTAGTTTTTCAATAGCAGTTGAACTTACATCTAACTCTTTTAATTGCATTAAATTGCCTATCTCTCTAGGTAACTCTTTTAAGTTTGAGTTTGCAAATAAATCTAATTTTTTTAATTGTGTTAAATTTCCAATTTCTTTAGGTAATTCTTTTAGATTATCACAAGAATAAACTTTTAACTTTTCAAGAGCTGATAACTTCTCTATCTCCTGTGGTATCTCTTTAAACTTTCCCCATCTTAAAATAAGATGTTTTAAATTCTTCATCTCAAATAACTTATTTGGAATTATAGAAAATTCATTAATGCTTAAATATATAAAGTTCTCAATATTGAGTTTTTGAAATAAGTCATTCATCAAATTTAATTGATTCTTACAATGGTATAAGCTTATATCTAAATGCGTAATATTTTTTAATCCATCTTTTGGTAAAAGGCTTAATAGATTACAAGGAATATCTAAACCCTTTAATTTTGGTAATTTAAATAATTCAGATGGTATATTTTTGATTTTAGAATAAGAATCAAGGATTAAATACTCTACCTCTAAAATATTTATTTTTCTTCTAGGAATACCCTTTCTCCAATTTAGTATTTCGTTTCCTAAGTTCTCTTTCTTTATACCTCTATTTTTAATATCATTTTTATCTGCCCAATCAAATATTTTTTGTATTTCTTCGTCTGTTATCATATTTTCTTGCTTCCCTATTTATTTAACTTTAACACTATTTGATTTTAATAATTCATTTTCCAGTGATTCAATAAGAATCTTTTTAGATTTATACCTTTTACCTAAACTATCTTTAACAATAATTTGTATTTTTTCAGAAGAGATAAAATTATCTTTTAACTTTGAAAGAAAATATTTTAAATTCTCTTGTCTTTTATATAGTTCTCCTACTTCTAGCTTATAAGGAAATTTATCTGTACCATCCCTATGTAAAAGATACATATGGTCACCTTCCCCCTGAATTAATCGAGGATATTTTATTAAGGGATTTTGAATAAATATTGGAATACTACCTATATTTAAAATATTAATTGATAACATTCTTACTCCATAATCTAAAGAAATATCTTCATTTTTAAAACTAAGAGGAAACTCTATAGTTATTTCTAAACTTTTTTTATGGTCAACTATTCGGTTACGAATAATTAATAAAAGAGTTGTAAGAGATAAAAATATACTAACAATCATTAAAAATAATTTTATTTCACTATCAGACAAATTTTGTATATATTCCATGTATATTCCTATTTCCTTCAAAAATTGTAAAAGCATGTTAAGCCTTTCGGCACAAATATAATTTTATGCAAGTTTGGTTTTGACGGTGCAATAGCAATTGCACCCTACGACTTCAACTTCTCAAAAAACACTTTTTCCAACTGCTCACTAACTCTCAATCCTTGCTCTTTAAAAAGTAAAAAATAGAGTTTTAACTCATCAAGAGTAATAAACTCTTTTCTATAATTCTCTATTAAAATACCCAAAACACCAACAATTCTAAGCCCTTGATTTAGAGCTATCTTTCTACCTTTTCGCTCATCTATAATAAGCATTAAATTTAACTCAAGAGCCAAACTAATTGCTTCTACTTCACCTTTGTCAATTTTTAATATTTTGATTCTCTCTAAAGTAGCAGTATCAGTCACAGGCTTTACTTCGAGTTTATCAAACTCTTTAATGCGATAATTAACAATATCCTCTTTTACCATCAACTCATCATAAACAGCTTTGGGAATATAGATTTTTTGAAAAAGATTAGAGAGCAGAGAGAAAGCGTCTGATTTGGCAAGAATAATAAGAGCCGTAGTATCACTAATTACAATATCATTCATAAAGACTACTTAAACGCTCCAAACTCTTGCTCTAAATACTCACTATCTACACGTACAAAAGGAATATCATATTTTTTTAGAAGTGCCATGGTATCGGTTTTTGAAAGGTTTAATATATTGGCTACTTGCCCTAAAGACAACTCTCCTCTATCATAAGCTTTCAAAAGATTATACTCTTGGGTTTCAAGTCTTGAAGTACTTTGAAAAAGTTCTTTAATGGCTTCAATAAATTTGTTTTTGTCGTTATAAAATTTTGTCTCTAAAAGTGTAGTTATAAAAGAGTCTTGTATCTGTATGGTTTGCATAAATACTCCTCATTTGTTGATTTTTTATTATAGCGAAAAAAGATTATTAAGCCTTTCGGAAAAAATATAATTTTATGCAAGTTTGGTTTTGACGGTGCGATGGCAATCGCACCCTACAAGTTTTCTCCACAAATCTCTAAAACCTTTTCTATTAATTTTTGAGAAATATAGACCTCTGATTTTTGAATTTCATCTAAAAAAGTCTTAACTCTTTCAATATGCCCTTTCTCTTTTGCTTTAACAAGAATACCCAAACTACCAATAACCTTTACACCATTTAAAGAAGCATACTTTTTAGCACGATTATCATCTATAAGCAAGACATCAGCATCTAACTTTTTATAGAGAGTTATCGCTTCGAGTTCACCCAATCCAAGCCCTAGATGAGTTAATGTTAAATCAACCTGTTTTACTTTACCTTGTAAAAATTGTCTTAGTTTATTACTTTGAGGTTTACCTATTTGCGTTACTTCATCAAAAACTGCTTGTGGAATATAGAGATTATCATAAAGTTTTTCTAAAAGTTCTAACTGATTGACAACAGCTAGTGCTACCAATGCTGAACTATCTCCAATAACCATTATATGCCCTTTAATGCGTTCAATTCAGCCTCAATATCATAATCATCAATAGCAGGAATCTGATGTTCATTAAGAAGTTTCATAAAAGAGTAAATATCCATCTCTAAAAACTTAGCACCTTGACTAATAGATATTTTATGATTTTTATAAAGCTCTAATGTCAATTTTTGCTTGGCAATATTTACCAAATTTTGAGAACTTTCATTAATGCTTAAAAAAAGTTCATCAGGTATATTTATGGCTAGTTGCATTATGGACTCCTTATTTTTGATTTGTTTTATTATAGCGAAAAAAAATTATTAAGCCTTTCGGCACAAATATAATTTTATGCAAGTTTGGTTTTAACGGTGCAATAGCAATCGCACCCTACGAGTTCAATTTCAAGGGGTTTTGCCCATTATTCATCAAATTAATTAAAGTTCGTAACGCTTCATTTACAGACTTAGCATCAGGAAAAAATTTCATTACATCTGTATCTAGTTTAACAATATTGACACCCTCTTTATAAGCTTGTGCATACTTTCCTCTAATACCATTACTAAAATCATACTCTTCTAACATCTCATCTTTTTGGTTCATGATTAATACTCCTCATAAAATTTTTGTTCATGCTTTGTTGCTTTTCTTGCTGAAATAATTCGTATAGATTCTCTTCGTTCAACATGAACAACAACCGAAAGTTTTAAATTGCTTAGATTGACCAATCAAAATGAGTCTATCTTCATCATCACTATGTAAAGGGTCATCAATTGTAATTGAAAGTTCATCAGCAAACGCTGTTGTTGCTTCTTCAAAGGTTATACCATGTTTTCGTTTATTTATTTTAGCTTTTTTTTCATCCCATTCAAACTGTAAAGCCACATTTATCCTTTTGTTTGATTTATTATATCGAAAGATATTAAAATAAAATATTTCATAAATTCACCATAACAGAATCATTTACCATTTTAATCGAAGTTCCAAAATAGTCATTAAGGTTGGTTTCATGAAAGAACTTTTTAGAAGTGTCAAAAAAAGTAATTTTACCTTCATTGATGCAAAGTACTTTATATCCTAAACGGTAGGCGAGGTTTAGGTCATGAGTAATAATAATCTTAGATTGAAAGATGTTACTTTTAAGTAATGAAAAAATATTACGACTTTTTTGTGGGTCTAGGTTGGCTGTGGGTTCATCAAAAATAGTAATTTTTGCATTATGAAGTACGGCTGTAGCTAACATGGTAAGTTGTTGCTCACCAGAGCTTAGTTGTTGACAAGGTTTGTTTTTTAGGTGGTCTATCTCTAAAAGTTTTAGCATGTTATTAGACTCTAAAAGTGTGTGGAGACGGCTTAGATTAAGGTATTCGTTAAGGGTGATGTACTCATCAAATATCTCTAGTTTTGCAGGAATATAGTTAATGTACTTTGTTCGTTCTTTCACTTTTACTTTGTGTAACTCTTGTCCGTGAAGAGTAACACACGAAGAGGGGGTAATACCACACAGTACCCTAGCAAGGGTGGATTTTCCTGCACCGTTTGAGCCTAAAATAATGAGGTTTTCATTTGTTTTTAGTTCAAAAGAGATATTTTTTAAAATTTCATTACTATAGTTATCAATTGTCAGCATTATCTACTTTTATTTTGTTTGATTTGTGTCATTTTTAACTTCTGTTTTTTCTATTTCTTGCTTTTTCTCTGTCTCTTTTTTGGCTTTAACCTCTTCTGTAACGGCTTTTACAGAGTTTTTAACAGCCTCAATACTAATGGGTGCTTTGGTAGAGGCAAGTGCTGGTTGGTGGATGTTTTGTTGCATTGCTTTTAATGCTCTATTAATCTCAATAAGCCCATACTCTTCAGCACACTGTTTGTCGTAGGTTAGCATATCTTTTTGAAATGCTTCTAAAGAGTACTCTTTTTCAGAGAGTTTTTGTTTCTCTTTCATTTTTTTAGCATAGCGTTCTCTATTAATCTCAACACCTCTAAAAATTTCTGGAGAGAGAGCCTGTTTATAAGAGTTTTGATTCTCTATTTTATCCTCTTCTCTTGAGACCATTACTTTGGCAGTATCGGTAATGAGTTTCATTCCAAAGAGGCTACTGACTGTATCGAATATGTTCATGTATAAACTGCTATTTTCTGCTTCTGTAGTGGCTTGAACTTGTGGCGTATTTAAATAGTTTTCACACTGCATGTCTGATTTCAATATAAACTCATCCATATAACTGTTGCGATTTTTTAATTCACTTATGAAACTTGTTGTGTTGGTTTTAAATGTTAGTGCTTTTTGGTTGTTGTTATTGCTTAAATTTGAAGGTATTAGAGGGTTCGATACACATCCACTTAAAAGTAATCCTGCTGTAGCCATTGTTGTTAATATAATTTTTCTTTTCATCACACTACCTTTTTCCCATACTTAAATAAGTATACTTTATTATTAATATGGAATGAATTAATTTTTAGGATTTATGCGTTTTTTATAATCCTCTAACATCTCTCTAAAATCTCTTAAAAAGAGTACCAAACGGTCACTGGGCATTGAAGCATAAATGTTGTTGTTAACATAGATAGAGTTTGTTTTAGAGGCACTTATAGGTAACTCTAACCAAGGTTTGATAAGCTCTTTATTGTCAACGCCATCTGTTTGACAACGTGCTAAAAGTAGGACAATATCAGGGTTAGAAGCTATGATGTTTTCCATGTTTAAAATGGGTTGACCTTTTCGTTCTGATTGTAGGGCATTTGTGTTATTGCTTTCGTTAATGATTTCATCAAAATAGAGGTTCTGTCCTGCCACAAAAACTTGTTTGTCTAATTTGATGTAACGTCCAAAAACAATGAGGAGTTTTTTCTTAGTCACTATATTTTTTAAATTTTTGAGTTCATCATTAATATTTTTAACGATTTTTTTAGCACTCTCTTTTTTATCTAAAATATCACCAATTTCTATAATAGATTTTTTAATATTTTCAAGTTTGTCTATTTTTATAATTTTAGTTTTAATACCAAGCTGTTCAAGTTTTAGGCTAAGTTTGTGGTTGTTTTGTTGCATAATGACCAGCGTAGGTTGAAGTGAAACAATTTTTTCTAAAGAGGGGCTAAAGTAGCCACCCACTTTGGGAACCTTTATAGATGCTTTAGGATAGAGTGCGTAGTCTGTGTTGCCAACTATTTGTTCACCTGCATCTAGTGCAAATATAATTTCGTTGATTGATGGGCTTAGAGCGATGATTCGTTCTTGGGCATTTAGGGTTAAGGTTATAAATAGTATTAGTAATATTTTATTCATTTTTTTGCTTTTATTTGTAATTGAATTCATAAACCGTAGGTGTGACCGTGTCACACGTCAAAATAAACATGGCATAAATAAAAATTATAAATATCCATTTAATTCAAACCGAGATTTAATGTGTGACATGGTCACACCTACGTATAAATTTATTTTAATATGTCAGTTTCATTCCTGCATAAACAGCTCTTGGGCTAGAGGCATAACCATAAACAGTTTGGTAATCTTTGTCTGTAATGTTATCTACTTTTCCATAAAGACTCATATGTTGGTCTATTTCATAGTTGGCTGTGAAGTTGGCAACGGTATATTTACCTGTTTCTACTTTTGCATAAGTTGCGAAGTCTGTGTCTTCTCTTTTGCCTATATATTCACCATTGAGACCAAGATGTAAATTGTCTATTCCATAGTAGTCAAGACCAAATTTAAGAGACTGGTCTACCCGTCTTTTTAAATCTTTCCCCTTATGGTCTTTTGCATCAAGTTTGGTATAACCTAAAGAGAGTACTGCAACATCAGAAATATCTGCATTATACGCCACTTCAAAACCTTTTATTTTTGATTTTCCATCAACATTGGCATATTTGCTTGTTGCAAAGTCATAATCTATAATGTCTTCAATTTCATTGTTAAAGTAGGTTAAGCTTAAATCTTTATATGTAATGGTTACATCATACCCTTTGGTGATTTCTGGTTTCATATTGGGATTGCCATAGAAAGAGTAGAGTTGAAATGATGAAGGTACATTATAAGCTGTTCCATAGTTTATAGATGTACTTAACCCTTCTATATTGGTATGTATATGTTTAAGACCTATTTTCCCTGTGGTTTTGTTGTCAAATTCATCATATTTGTCGTATCGTAATGATTGAGTAAATATAGTCTCTCCTCCTACTAGACCGTCAAACTTGTTGTAGTTGGTTAGAAAAACTCCTTTGTTTGTAAATGATTTGTTAATACCTGCTTTGTCTTCAAACTTTTTATAGTCACCACCAATAAGAAGAAAACTATTGTTCATATAAGGTACTTTAGATTTTATACCATACTCTTTTACTTCACCCTCATACTCTTTAGTAAATTCTTGTGGATAGCTTCTCTCAAATGTAGATTTTTTAGCGTAAATGTCCACTTCATTAAAGCTATCTATATGGTTAAAGTTAACAGATGAGAGGGTACTTTTGTTGGAACTTTCTGCTTGACTGTTTGCTGATTTTACTCTATTTAAGACCGAATTAGGGTAGACACCATCATAAACACTTTGGTCATAGTTTGTTGTGGCATCTATGATACTGTGTGAAATGTCTATTTTGTTGGTTGGCGTAATATTGAACCCTGCTTTTAAATTGCTACTGCTGTTTTTGTACCCATCGTCTTCAAAGTTTTTTAAATCTTGCCCTTTGGGAGCTTGTGCTGTAAATCCATCACTATCAATTCTGCTTTGTGAAGCTTTAACATAGAAGAGCTCATTTTTGTATGAAGCAGCAACATTGCTTGTAGTTGAGTTGAAACTACCAAACTCTTGTGATGCATGGAAGTTTAGTCCATCTTTTGCACCTTTAGTTGTAATGCTAATAACAGCAGCAGCTGCATCGGCACCCCAAACACCTGACTGGGCTCCTTTAAGAACTTCTATACGTTCTATGTCTGAAGCCATAAGATGTGCAAAAGTTGCACCTGAACTGTTACTAATATCGTTGTATCTAACACCATCTATAAGCACTAGAACTTTATTGTTATCAAATCCTCTTAATCTTACAGTTGATGTTGTTCCTAGTCCACCATTTGAGTTTATGCTAACAGCAGTTAAAGAGTTAAGTGCTTGAGTTACGGTTGTGTAATGTCGCTCTTCAATTTGTTGAGCTGTAATAACATTTATAGTTGAAGTCACATCTTCTAGCTTTTGAGTTGTCTTTGTTGCTGAAGTTACTAAAATATCTTCAAGCTTTTCATCTGCGATGAGGTTTGAGCTAAGTAGTAGCGTTGTAATTAGACTGAGTTTTATTGTTCTATTCATTTTGTTTCCTTGATATATGTTACTTAGGTTTGGTAATACCGAACATTATTAATATGTTTTACAGTAAATAATAAGCGTACAGATAGGGAGGAGAAGTCTTATGTTCAGGGGTTTTAAAGGCATACTTATGGTACTTGTAGTTTGCGTCAATTGTACATAATTTAAACAATGTTGAATACATAGCAATAATAGCTAATGAAAAGTAACGTTGTTTATAACCTTTTAAATGTTTCATGTGCGAAGTTTACTTAAAAAATCTTATAGTTATATAATGTTACTTTGAGCTTTTAGTTAGCATAAGTTATAATTGATATAACTGACTATAGGAGAAATTTTGAGGAGTATTGGTTTACGTAGGGTCGTCGTGTTATTGTTACTTTTATCAACGATAACATTTGCTGCAAAAGTAAAGCGTTTGGCATGGGTAAACGGTATGAGTTTCAAAACTTATCTTCAAAAACATAATGTCCCCAAAACTGTTTTAGATGAGTTAGATGAAGATGATGCTCTTATTGTATCAGATGTAGAGAATTGTCGAAGTTATTATGAACTTATTGCTAGTACAGGGGTACTTTTACAGGCACTTATTCCTGTTGGTGAGGAGTTGCAACTTCATTTGTATAAGACACATAGAGGTTATAAATTAGAGGTGATTCCTATAGAGTATCAGGAAGATACTTATATTGCTCTACTTAAGATAGATAGTAGTCCTTATGGAGATATTGTTAAAAAAATCAAGAATAGACGATTAGCCAATGAGTTTACTCGTCTTCTTAAACATAGTGTGAATTTTAGAACGATTAAAAAAGGTGACCCTTTAGCTATTGTATATACTCAAAAAATGCGTCTTGGTCAGCCTATAGGTGTCCCAAATATAAAAGCTGCTATGTTGGAGACAGCTGGTAAAAAGCATTATGTTTTTAAACATACTGACCATAAGTATTATGATGAAAATGGTAAAGTTCTTATTAAAAAATATATGAGGAGACCTCTTAATCATATAAGGATTACCTCAAAGTTTACAAAGAGACGGTTTCATCCTGTCTTAAAACGATGGAAAGCCCACCACGGAACAGATTTTGGTGCAAAACGTGGTACACCTATCTTAGCAGCTGCAGATGGAAAAGTCATATTTGCTGGTCGAAAAGGTGGGTATGGTAAGGTGATTAAGATTCAACATAAAGATAATTATGTAACTCTATATGCTCATCAGAGTAGATTAAAGGCAAAACTAGGAGAGTATGTATCTGCAGGGCAAGTTATAGGTTACGTAGGAAATACAGGTCGAAGTACAGGGGCTCATTTGCACTTTGGACTCTATAAAAATGGACGTGCTATAGACCCCATGCAAATGGTAAAATTTTCTACCGATGGATTGACAGGAAAAGGGAAGAGAGCATTTATAGCAAGGAAAAGAAAATATACTAAGATAATAGATGAACTGTTTAAAAATCAAACACCTTCTCAAGTTTGGAATACAGTTAATGATATTGGTGTCTCTCCTGAGATGAAAAACTATTATCAAAATAGAGGATGGTAATGAAAAATATAATAGAAGAGTTTAAACTTCAACCCTTAGAAAATGCAAATTTTGTAAAGACGGCATTGGCAACATACTGTCAAAATGGAGTAGAGAAATCATGGGAGATTGTAGAGTCACATGACTCTGTAGCTATTTTAATCTATCATACAGAACGAAAATCTTTTGTTTTAGTAAAGCAGTTTAGACCTCCTGTATATCATAGAAATAGTGATGGTATGACAGTAGAGTTGTGTGCAGGTCTGATTGATAAAGATAAATCTTTAGAGCAGATAGCCAAAGAGGAGATAGAGGAGGAGTGTGGCTTTAATGTTCCTCTTGAAAATATAGAGCGTATAACTAAAGTTTTAAGCTCTGTTGGAACTTCAGGTGTTAGTCAGGTTATCTACTATGCAGAGGTTGATGAGTCTATGCGAGTTAGCCAAGGTGGAGGCATAGAAGATGAGCAGATAGAGGTTGTTGAGATACCTGTAAGCGAAGCAAAAGAGTTTATGTATGATGAGAGCATAGGTAAAACGGTTGGGTTGATGTTTGCTATTTTATGGTGGTTTGACCGTAGGGTATAGACCCCGTCTACACCGACAAAACCAAAATAGCATAAATTAAATATTTATCATTTTTAACACGGTGTAGTTGGGGACTACAACCCTACGGTTATTTCTTCAAAGCCTCAGCAATCAATTCCAACGGATTTTTAAAAATCGTTTCAACATCTGCATTGTTCATTGCTTCACTTAGCTGAACTCTACAAGCAGAACACTCAGCACTTACATAGTGAGCTTTTGTCTCTTTTATCATGGCTGCTTTGGGTTTTCCTGCTGCCTCGGCAAAGTGGAACTTCTCTGTCTGCATGGTGACTCCACCAAACCCACAACATCTATCTGACTCACTCATCTCTACTATTGGGTAGTTAGGAGCTAAAAGGTTACGAGGTTGTTTGTAGATGTTTTGAACCTTTTTAGCGTGACAGGGGTCATGGTAAGTAACCGTTGTATCAAAAGTTCCTTTTGTTTTTAAAAGTGCTTGTAGTTCTGTATTGTCATCTAGCCACTCTGTAGCCATAAATATTTTCTTGGCTACTTTTTTAGCACGTGCTTCCCACTCTGGCATGTTATGATTTTTGAAAAAGACTTGCCAGTCATGTTTAACCATGGCAGAACAGGTAGCTTCAGGAATAAGCATGGCATCACACTCATCCATAAAACTCTCAAAGTACTCTATGTTGGCTTTTGTCATACGCTCAACAGAATCTACAGCTCCTGTAAAGTAGGCAGGGGCTCCACAACAGAGTTGCTCTTTTGGTATAAATATGTCAATGTTTAGCTCTTTTAATATCTCAACCAAAGAGTCACCAATTCCTGTATAGTTGTAGTTACCAAGACAACCAATAAAGAGTGCCACACGTATATTTTTCTTCTCTTGGTTTGGTGCAGGTATCTCTTCTGGATAGCTATTTAAAAAACTAATTTTTGACATAGAAGGGAGCAGTCGTCCTTTTTTGACCATTGGCATTCTAAATCTAGCTTTTAGTCCTCTTTCTTTTTCATCTTCAGCTAAAGCACATGTTTTAAACATAAAGCCAAACTTCATTACTATGTCCATTACTTTACGATGCTCTAAAAGATAAAAGGCAATTTTTTTAAACCATGCAATACCAAACTTATCTGCAATATCAGCACGAACCTCTTCTATAACCATGTCAGTAGGTAGGCTATTGGGACAGACTTCGGTACATGCTGTACAGAGGAAACAGCTCTCAAAAATATCTTTTGCATTTTTGTCCAGCTCTAGGTTTCCTGCTTGGTACTGTCCTAATAGGTCAATAAATCCACGAGGAGAAGTTACTTCATCGGCATTGACTTGGTGAATGGTACAGACAGGTATACACTTTCCACATTTGACACAGTCGTCTGATGTTGCTTGAAAGTTAAAAATATCTTCTGGTTTTTTTGTCATTTATTTCTCACTGTAGGGTGCAATTGCTATTGCACCATGATTATATTATTTGTAAGTGGTGTGATAGCAATCACACCCTACGGATTCTTTGAATATATCTAAACCGTCTTAGAAAATGCTTTTTTACTTTGTGCGTATTTTTTCATGTAGGCATCAAATGGCATAGCAATATTTCTTATTAAAAGTGTTCCTGTGGTACTAACCGATATTTTATCATCTGTTATAGTAACCAATTCTGCATCTACAAACTCTTGTAAAGCTTCTAATGCATCAGAGAAATACTCTTTAAAATTAATGTCATGCTCTCTTTCTACACGTTTCATATCAATAGAGAAGTTTGCCATCAGTTCCATAATGACGGCTTTTCTTAGAAAGTCATCATCATCTAATACTACACCTCTTTCAAAGGGAAGTTTCCCTTCATCTAGCCTCTCTTCATACGCTTTCATATCTTTTGTATTTTGAGCATAGTAACGCTTTCCTTCACCGATGCTTGTTAGACCAATTCCTACTAAGTTTGCACCACCTTTTGTGGTGTAACCTTGGAAGTTTCTATGTAGTTCACCTTTCTCAATGGCTCCAAAGAGTTCATCTTCTGGTTTAGCAAAGTGATCCATACCTACCATTTTATATCCATGTTTTTCAAAAAAGTCAATGGTGTATTGAAAAATTTGTAGTTTAACATCAGGGGTAGGTAGAGTGGTTTCATCAAACTTACGCATGGTTTTCATAAGCCAAGGTACGTGAGCATAGTTAAAGACAGCTACTCTGTCAGGGTTGAGTTGGGTCGATAGCTCTAGGGTCTTTTGAAATGTCTCTAATGTTTGGTAAGGTAAACCATAGATGAAGTCGGTATTAATAGAGTTGATACCATATTTACGTGCCAGTTCAACAGCCTTTTTAGTTAGCTCAAGTGGTTGAACACGGTGAATCTCTTTTTGTACTTTCTCATCTAAATCTTGCACACCAAAGCTAATTCGGTTAAAGCCATGTTTTTGGAACACTTTCATCTGCTCTTCATTGAAATATCTTGGGTCAATTTCACAAGAGATTTCAGCATCACTGCTCCAGTTAGGGAATTTTGACTTGATATAAGTAACAATTTCATCGAGTTCAAAGGCTTTATAAAAAGTGGGTGTTCCACCACCAAAGTGAAATTGAATCACTTCACGATTGGTATCTATGTGTTCGGCTAAAATATCAATCTCTTTTTTTAAGTAGTCAACATAACGACTTAGTTTCTGCTCTTTTGAAGTAAAGACAACATTACATCCACAGAAGTAACAAGCACTTCTACAGAAGGGGAGGTGAACATATAAAGAGAGTTTTTCTGTAGAGTTCTCAAGGAACTCAATGTATTTATCATGTTTAAAATCATTGTTAAACTCTAAAGCTGTAGGGTACGAGGTGTATCTAGGTCCTGGTTTAGAGTATTTTGAAAACTTCTCAAAATCTATATTGCTCATTATTTTCCTTCTGTTATTGTATCATCACGGTGTTGGTCAAGCCAAACCATGATTCCTTTTTGGGCATGTAGTCTATTTTCTGCTTCTAAGAAGATTTCATCTGCATGTTTTTCAAATATCTCTTCACTCACTTCAAGACCACGATAAGCAGGTAAGCAGTGTAAGAATATAGCATCTTCTTGGGCCAAACTCATAAGTGAAGCGTCTACAATATAACCATCAAATGCTTTTAATCTTATCTCTTTTTCATCCTCTTGTCCCATAGAGACCCAAGTATCTGTAGTCACTACATTGGCTCCCTCTACGGTAACCTTTGGGTCATGTCCAAATGTAATAGTAGCACCACTCTCTTTCGCAAATATTAACGCTTTATTAACGATTTCTTGGTCACACTCATAACCCTTTGGTGTGGCAATACGGAGTTCAAAACCAAGTTTAGCAGCCAACATTAACCAAGAGTGGGTCATGTTGTTGTTTCCATCACCTACATAAGCAACAATAGGGTTTTCAACACCACACTCTAGCAGGGTAAGGAAGTCTGTCATGAGTTGAACAGGATGATAGGAGTCTGTTAATCCATTGATTACAGGTACTTTTGAGTATTTTGCAAACTCTTCTATGTTGCTATGTGCAAAAGTTCGTATCATGACCATATCAACCATACGGCTAATCACTCTGGCTGTATCTTTCATGGGTTCACCACGCCCTAGCTGAATATCATTTGATGATAAGAATAGACCAATCCCACCAAGCTGGTAGATACCAGTTTCAAAACTCACACGTGTTCTTGTAGAGCTTTTTTCAAAAATCATACCAAGGGTCTGTTTCTCTAAATAGGGTACGAATTTTTTTGCTTTTGTTTCTGTTTTAATCTTTTTGGCTAGATTAATCATCTCTAAAAGTTCAGTTTTTGTAAAGTCTTTTATGCTTAAGAAGTGTCTCATGGGGGAGTTCCTATTACATTACTTACCATATAATAAGTAGTTTTAATTTAAGGGAGCCATTTTACCATGAAAATGTTATAAAGAAATTAATCGCTAAAAATCAAAAAGTATATTGTAGGTTTGTTCAGCTTTTTTTTGTTTAGATTCAAAAGGTGCAGAGTAAAATTTTATGGTTTTGTCTTCTATAATCGCACAGCTTAAGGTGTTACCATAAATGGCAGAGGTGTCTATACAGATTTTGTTTTTATATTGACGTATACTGGGTTGTGAAAGGTGTCCAAAAATATGATAATGTTGGTTCTCTTTAGCCTCTTCATGTGTGTAAGGGAGCAGCTCATCTAATGGCATGTTAGGGTTTTTACTGCGTGAAACACATTTTATCATTTTTTTTCTTGAGATTGTATCGTTTTTTGCTAAGTATTTCTCTTCACATGGTGCATGAGTTAAGGTGACAGAGAAGTCACTATCTTTTTTATAAAGAAGATAGGTATCACAAAAACTGTATAGCTCTAAAAAAAGCTTTTTTAGTTTAGGCTCTTTTTCTAAAAGGGCTACAGTATTGTAGTAGAGAGCTTTATTTCTAATGGTCTTTGGATTAACAATAATGGTTGGGTCATTTGTGATATATCTGTAAACCATATCTTCATGGTTTCCAAGAATCAAATAGAGACGTTTTCGTTGTTGGTTTAGGTGTTGGTAGTTTTTGTAAAGAAACTCAATAGTTTGAGTCAGTTTTTCCTCGGAGGCTTTGTCGACAAAGTCTCCAAGTAAGACAATAGATTTATGTTCATTTTCAGAATTTATTTCTAATAAATCCTCTTTATTGGTTGTAAACCCTTGAGTTTTTAAAAGAGTCTTAAGTTCATCAATACAACCATGAACATCACCAATGACAATGTATTGGTGATTGGTAGGTAGAAATATAGAAATATTATAGCCTTTTAGAAATTATCCAATAGAGATATCACGTTTAGCTGCTTTTAGCTCAATAATAAATCCACCTGTAGCATCAATTAGAGACATCATCGCTAAGATAAGGAAGGTCGCATTTTGTGCCCATGAAACCATAAAAAACATCACAACAAAAACAATTGAGACAATAAAGCTTAAAAGTGTTTCAGTTGGACCAAATTTAGTAGATGTTGCTGCCTTTGATATCTCTATAAATAGTGCAAATGAACCTATAATTAGAAATAGCTCTCTAACTCTTAATATAAAGTCTCTCTCTGGACTAATATGATGTGTTAGTATGATTGAATCAAGACTTAAACTTTTAAATGCACTGACATAATCATGTCCTAAATGTAAACCTACGTATGCAAGTAAAACCCATGTAAATGTTGACATTCCTGTTATAAAAAACATATTTTTTCCTTTTTTGTTGATTATTTTATATCGTTGTTAGGTATATTACGTGTCATATACTCAGCATTCATAACTTTATCCATAGGTTGCTGTACATCAGTTGGATATAGAACAAACTTGGAGTTAGAAGAAGAAGACAACTCTTTCATAGAGTCAATATATGCTGTCTTTGTTAAAAATTGCATAATCTTCTCATCTGATAAATCAGGCATTAACTCTTTTAAGTCTTTGATAACTTTATGAGTTGCCTCAGCTCGTTTTTCAATCAGAACACGTTCTCCATCTGCATGAAGTTCATGTACTTTATGATCTCCTTCTGCCTTAAGAATAGCAGCTCTTTTCTCTTTTTCTGCAACAATCTCTTTTTCCATAGCTTGTTTAATGTCTTCAGAATAGCTAATGCTTTCAAATCTAACTTGTGCAATTTTTACACCCCATCTTAAACTGTCCTTTTCGACATGAGTTAAGACCTCTTTTGAGATACTCTCTAAATTCATTTGAATCTCTTTGAGTTCCATTTTACCCATAATGTCAACTACTCCAGTCTGTATGAGACTATTGACAGCCTTTTTATAATCACTTACATCCATAACTGCCTTCAATGGGTCAACAACCTTTATCATTGCAATCATATCAACTGTAATACTAATGTTGTCTTTTGTAATAATAGCTTGAGGTTCAGGGTCAACGGGTTGCTCTTTTAGTGAAATTTCACCTTCAATTTTCTCTATCCAAGGAAAATAACGGTTGATTCCCTCTGTTAAGACCCTATCCTTTCCTAAACGATTATCTACAATTACTGCTTTTTGTGAATCTACAATAACTACAGGTAAAAAGTTTTGTAACACACCTGTATAATAAAGTATAACCAATATGGTAGCAATTAAAAATATTCCTACCATCCAGAATGTTGCTGCATCCATAATGTTCTTCTCCCTTTTATTTTAGTTATAATAACACAAATTAATGTAATAAATAACATTATTTGCGTTGAATTATTCAATTATTAGTATTATATCAAACAAATAGGGTTCTGTGGTAACAAATATGTAAAAAATGTGATTTAAAAGAGATTTTATTGATTTTTATGTTAGAATAATCATATTAAATTAAAAATAAATTAAAAATATATTCTAAATAAAGGAACAACTTGTTTAAAAACAATAAAGAAGATGAAGTTGATTTTTGTGAAGCTTATAAATCTCAAATATTAAATAATAATTCAGAAGATAAAGAATCATCGCCTATAATTTCAATATTAATTATTCTGTTTTTATTGGCTATGATTATTGCCCTTTCAATTTTTGGATATAATTACATTATGAATATGAATAGTAAAACTTCAGGCTTACAGAGTTCAGTTGAAATTATATCAGATGAGGAGTTAAAGGTGACAGCTGAAGCTACTGAACCTATCCAAATAGAAAATAAAATGAAAGATAAAGAGGTTAAAAAAACTGTTGTTAAATCATTAAGTGAGTTACCAAAATCAAAAAGTTTAGATGTTAATGATTTGGCAGATCAAATAAAAATTGATATGTCTAAAAGTGAAGAGAAAAACAAGGCTCATGAAAACAGTACAAATAATGATAATAAAACAGAGAGTAGATATATAGAGTCTTTAGCAAAAACAACAAAAAATATTGAATTAGACAGTGTAGAGAGTAAGTATATAAAAGATTTAGAAGCATTAACCAAAGAGATTGATAGAGAGAGAGAATAAAAATCTCTCTTTATTTATTTAAAAGTTTAGCTACCTCTTTAGCATGATAAGAGATAATAATATCAGCTCCAGCTCGTTTAAACCCAATCATGGTTTCTATCATTACTTTTTCATAGTCAATTACCCCAGCTTTTGCAGCCATTTTTAACATAGAGTATTCACCACTCACATTATAGACAGCCAGTGGGAGTGAAGAGTTCTCTTTTATATCTCTTACAATATCTAAGTAAGCAAGAGCAGGTTTAACCATTAAGATATCTGCACCTTCTGCCTCATCTGCCATACTCTCTAAAATAGCCTCTTTTCGATTTGCAGGGTTCATTTGATAGGAACGTCTATCTCCAAAACTAGGAGAGCTTTCAGCTACATCTCTAAATGGTCCATAATAAGCAGAAGAGAACTTAGTCGAGTAGGACATAATAGGTATATGAGAGTACCCCTCCGAATCAAGTCCTTCTCTTATGGCTGTTATCATTCCATCCATCATACCACTTGGTGCTATCATGTCGGCTCCAGATTTAGCATGAATAACAGCTTGTTTTTGTAGGTTGGTTAAGGTGATGTCATTATCAACTGTCTCTAAAATTGGGTCAAGTACTCCACAATGACCATGGTCAGTATATTCACAAAAACATAGGTCTGTAACCACAAACATATCAGGATGAGCCTCTTTTATGGCACGTATACTTGAAGCAATAATCCCGTGGTCACACATGGCATCACTTCCGACTGAGTCCTTAACCTCTGGAATACCAAAGAGAATAATGGAGTAAATTCCTAAAGATTTTAGTACCTCACACTCTTTTAAAACTTCATCAATACTCATCTGAAAAACACCAGGCATAGAGTCAACCTCTTTTTTTATACCTTCTCCACTTCTGATAAAAAGAGGATAGATAAAATCATCCACTCGTAAATGAGTCTCTTGAAGAAGGTCTCTTAATACAGGGTTGAGTCTTTTTCGTCTAAATCTGGTAAACATAATTTTCCCTTATTTTAATTTGCTGAATTTTATCATAAACTGATATAATTTTGCCCATGAGACAAATTGATATTTCTAAAGTTGCAAAACTCCCAACCAAATATGGTACATTTAACATTCAAGCCTTTAAAGAGGGAGACAAAGAACATCTGGCTATTTTTACAGATGATTTAAGTGATAACCCTATTGTTAGAGTACATTCAGAGTGTTTAACAGGTGATGCTTTGGGGTCTATAAAGTGTGATTGTGGAGAGCAGTTGGCTTTTTCACAAGAGCTTATTGCCTCACAGGGTGGGATGATAATCTATCATCGCCAAGAGGGAAGGAATATCGGGCTTTTAGGAAAAGTAAATGCGTATGCCCTGCAAGATAGAGGCTATGATACGGTAGAAGCAAATCATCAATTAGGCTTTAAAGCAGATGAGAGAACGTATGAAATAGTAGAGTATATTTTAGATTATTTTAATATTAAAAAGATTCAACTTCTTACTAACAATCCTAGCAAAATAGATTCATTGAAAAATGTAGAGATTACAAAACGTATACCGATTCAGATGGAGCCAAATAGTTATAATGAAGGTTATTTAAAAGTTAAGAAAGAGCAGATGGGGCATTTACTGTAGTATGGAAAAAAAATTACAAAAATTTAGAGAGTTGTTGTTAGAGTGGAATAAGATTCATAATTTAACAGGTGCAAAAACTCCTGTTGATGTTGAAAATAATATTGAAGATTCACTCTTTCCTACTACTTTTATAGAGAAACCAAGTTCAATTTTAGATGTAGGTACAGGGGCTGGTTTTCCTGGATTGATTTTAGCAATAGCTTACCCTAATGTGAAAACAGTACTTTGTGAACCACGAAAAAAACGGGCTATGTTTTTAAAGTATGTGGCTATGGAGCTAGAGCTTAGCAATGTAGTTGTCGTAAAAGAGCGTGTAGAAGATTTTGACGATGAACCCTTTGGACTTATTAGTTCACGTGCTGTGACCGATACTAAAATGTTACTTAGGCTTACCCATCATCTACAATCAAAAGATACAAAGTATCTCTTCTATAAGGGTGAACGCGTTTTTGATGAAATAGAAGATGTTCAGAGTGCTTTAGATTATGATATAATTGAAAAAGATAGAAGAAATTACCTCTATATAAAAGGGATAAAATGATATTAAAGTTGATAATTTTTGCAGTAATAGCAGGATTTATTTATAGATTAATGGGGGGGAGTATTCCCTTTATAGATAGACCTAAATCAAAAAAATCAGAGCATGAGTTTGGTGAAATAGAAGCTACTTCTGAGTGTGCTAGTTGTGGAACTTACATGACAGAAGATGATGCTCTTATTTATCATAAAAAAGCATACTGCTCAACTGAGTGTGTAGAAAAAGCCAAAAGGTTAAAATAGTTTATGAAAATATTTGGACACCCTTGGATAGAGACTGAACAGTTTTATGTGGTTGAGAATCAAGAAGATATTAAAAAAACACCTGCAAACTCTACACTAAAAATTGAAAACTTCAATATAGAGCTAATGAAGTATTGTAAGATAAACTCTTTAGCATACATGGTTAATGTAAGCGATATAAAAGAGGCTATTTTTGCCAATATTTTTAAAGCAAAGTATATAAAAGCTTCTAAAGAGTTAGCCAAAGAGCTTATGCCTATTGCCCAAAACTACTTGTTTGACTCTCAAATTTTAGGGGTTATCTCTAAAGAGTTAGAGATAGAAGAACTTGCAAAAGCCAATGTAGATGGAGCATGGTTTAAGTAACCACTCTTTTTACATCTGAATGTAGTTGAGTCATAAGCTCATAAGAGATAGTACCTAACTGTTTTCCTGCAGCTAAAGCATCATTAAAGATACACACTTCATCTTTAGTAGACTCTAAAATAACATAATCCATAGAGACACGACCAAGTAGAGGTAATCCCTCGGCTGTAACAAATGACTCAAAACTATTACTTCTCATCCACCCATCACCATAACCTAAGTCGTAAGTAGAGACAGTCATCTCTTTTGGGGCTACAAATTGACCTCCATAGCCAACTCTTTGACCTTTTTTTAACTGACGTGTAGAGATTCTTTTTGCCCAAAGTGAAAGTACTGGTTTTAAATTTAAGGTGTCATAAATAGCAGGTAGTTCAGAGTATCCATAAGCTCCTATGCCTAGGCGAATAAATTTTTCATTATAACACGCAAGTCGTAATGCTGTAGCAGAGTTAAAGTTATGGTAGGTAATGAGTTGAGTATCGACTAATTCTTCAATACGTTTTTTAACTTCTAAAAAATTTTTATGTTGCCAAAAAAGTTCGCTACTTAGTTCATCGGCTGAACGGTTATGTGACATTACTCCTACGAGTAATAGTTCTTTTTTTTCAATTAATTTCAATGCTTTTTCTATTTCATGCATGGCAATACCATTTCTATGCATTCCTGTATCTACTTTGAGTTCAACACAAGCATTTTTTTCTGCTTTGTAGATATCCTCTAGGCTGTTAAGTGCAAAAGTATAAGGCTCTTGAGCAATAGCCTTATCACCCAAGACAAGTATATATTTAAAATAGGGTTTGATTTGCTCTGCTTCTTTAGTGGTACGAACCACAGCTTTGGTTAGTCCAAACTCAGCCGAAAGTTTTGCCATAAGGTTTAAGCCATGACCATAGGCGTTGTCTTTTAGTACAATAGCAATGCTGTTTTTTGAACCTATTTTTTTTGTAAATTGAGATAGATTATGAAAGAAATTTTCTTTGTTTATTTTTATAAATGCCATGCTGAATTATAGCTAAAAGGAACTTGAAAATAATGAGTGATATGGTAGATTGTAAGAGGGAAAATAAAAAGAAAGTTTGGTGATAAATAGAAAACAAAGAAAAAATTTATCACCAAGTATAATATATAAGTTGTTTAATTAAGACAAACTATAACTTTTAAGGAGGTATATATTTTGTCTTGTGTTATTATATATTTAAAATTGTTAAATAATGCTTAAACGGTGAAAAATAAACTATATTTAGATGAAAAATTATGGTATGATTACTTTTTGGGGAGTAATTTATGAAAACAATCTTTATTTTATCGCTATTTTTTATGCAACTTTTTTCTGCTTCATTAGAGCATGTAACTATTAATAATAATGACTTTTCTCTTGTTAAAGAGCATTATGATGACTATGATAGTAAAGGAGAGGTGTTAAAGCTTTACAAAGAGGAACAAAATAGTAACCTAACCTTTCTTCTAAGCTTTACACTATCAGACACTACAGGTGGTTGTTCTTCTAAAAGTATGGTTAAAGGGAGTTATGAAATATCAGGCAATACCATTACTTTTTATACTATGTGGACGAGACGAGGTAAAGCCTATTTGTCCCCATATGGAGCTAGGGTACAGCGTTATAAAGTTTTAGATTCTGGAAAACTAGAGTTAATAGAGGGTAAAGTTTATGTTGAAGAGACAAAGAAGAAGTATGATAATGAGAGTGGTATGGAGTACCTTTTTCATGCTCCTAAAACTCAAGAGGAAAAAGAACAACTACAAAGTTATGTAAAGGCTGTAGAAGAGAAGTATAAGGCTACTTTTATGTTTAAAGAAGAAGGAAAAGCACTTATAGAAGAAGTTAAAAAAGCATTAAAAAGGAAGATGAAAGCACTATGGAGTCGTTAAAATTTAGTTTAGTTTTTGTATTGTTTTTAGGTTTTACTGGGTGTGATACTGTAGATAGTTCAGATATAAATGAGAGTTCATCTCCTGATAGCAATAGTAGTATAAAAAGTCCAGATATTAATAGCACTGATACGGTAGAAGTAAACAAAACCATAAATCTTGACAATTTCATCAATGATACCAACTGTGACCAAGTTTTAGAAAAAGAGTTTTCTACTGGTAATTTGCTCTCTATCTGTTATGATTATGGGTATAAATCTGCAAAATATGTGGCATATACCCTTGATGGAGAGTTGATTAATAAGGTTAATATAGAGGAGAGACCGAATTTTTATAGAGAAAGAGAGATTCCTCGTGAGTATCAGATTTTATATAGTGACTATACTGGAAGTGGGTATGACAGAGGGCATTTGGCTCCTGATGCTGACTTTGATTATAATGAAGAGGATTTAAGGCTTATCTATTCTTTGGCAAATATTATTCCACAAGACCCCAATGTAAACCGATACTTTTGGACAAAAGCAGAGTATCAAGAGCGTTTGGTTGCTGCAACTTTAGGAGAGTTAAGTGTTATTAATGGGGTAGTTTTTGATGAAAAACCTGACTATATAGGAGAAAATAGAATAGCTGTATCTAAAGCTTTTTGGAAAATACTATATAACGATGAGGAAAAGTTTAGACAATGTTACTATTACGACAACTTTGTCTTATTTGATGCTGACAAAGATACATTGGATAAACATTTAGTTAACTGTAATAGCTTGATTATAGGGGATGATGAGTAGGATAATTGGGTATAATTTCCCATGCAAAATTTAATAAACTTACTAACCCAAAAAACTTCACTTAACAAAAATCAAATCAGTAATATACTAAAACTTTTAGATGAAGGGGCAACCATCCCCTTTATTGCCCGTTATCGTAAAGAGATGACAGGTGGTGCCTCTGATGATGTGCTTCGTGACTTTCATGAAGCGTATATGTTGGTAAAACGACTGCTTGATAGAAAAGAGGAGATAGTCAATCTTTTAACTGAACGTGAGCAGATAACCGTGGAGCTAAAAAATGCCATAGAGAATGCCAAAACCATGACAGAGCTTGAAGATATCTATAGACCCTATAAAGAGAAGAAAAATACCCGTGCCTCTGTAGCCATAAAAAATGGTCTTGAACCATTAGCCAACATATTGCAGTCAGCAAAGCTTAACAAAAAAGAGTTTGAAGCAAAAGCAAAAACCTTTGTAAGAGGTTCTGTAAAGAGTTTAGATGATGCTATAAAAGGTGCTAAAGACATTATAGCCGAACGTTTTTCAGATTCTGCAAAAGAGCGTAATATCGTAAGAGATATGACCCTAAAACACGGAACATTAGAGGTTAAAGCAGGTAAATCTTTTGATGAAAAAGGGGTTTATAAAAACTATAAAAACCATAGTGAAAAAGTAGCCTATGTTCCCTCTCACCGTTACCTTGCCATAAAGCGTGGGGAAAAAGAGAAGGAACTTTCAGTAAAAATCACCATAGACTCTGACCGATATTTAGAGACTCTTAAACGTTATAAACTCCGTGACCATATGGGAAGTTCTAAAGAAATCTTGTTTGAAGCCTATAAAGATGGTTTTAAACGTCTGCTTTTTCCGTCGATAGAGCGTGAAGTCTTTGCTGTTTTAAAAGAGCGTTCCGATTTGGCTGCCATAGGGGTTTTTGGTAAAAATTTAGGTCAACTGCTTATGACTCCACCTGTAACGGGAAAGGTACTTTTAGGTGCTGACCCTGCCTACAAGACAGGTTGTAAACTGGCTGTTATAGATAAAAATGGTAAATATTTAGATGATGAGCTTATATTTCCAGCACCTCCTAAAAGTGACTATGAGGGTTCACGTAAAAAAGTACTAGAGTTGGTTAAAAAGTACAACATAAAAGGGGTAGCCATAGGAAATGGAACAGCCTCAAAAGAGACCCAAGAGTTTTTTGCAAAGATAAACAAAGAGTTAAATGGAGAGCTAAAATACACCGTAGTTTCAGAAGCAGGGGCATCGGTCTACTCAGCCTCTAAAGTAGGAGCCGAGGAGTACCCAGACTTAGATGTAACGGTTCGTGGAGCCATCTCTATAGTAGGGCGTGTGCGTGACCCTATGGCAACGTTAGTAAAAATAGACCCAAAATCGTTAGGAATAGGGCAGTACCAACACGATGTTGACCAAAAAATCTTAGAGCGAAAACTTCATGAAGGTGTAGAAGATTTGGTAAACCGTGTGGGGGTAGATGTTAACTCTGCTTCGGCTTCACTGCTTTCGTTTGTGGCAGGGGTTGGTCCAAAATTGGCAAAAAGTATTGTAGAGTATAGAGAGACCCATGGTGCATTTAAAGCTAAAAAAGAGCTTCTAAAAGTAAAAGGTTTAGGAGCAAAAGCCTATGAACAACTGGCAGGGTTTATTAGAATTCGTGATGGAGAGAGTATTTTTGACAACACAGGAATTCACCCCGAGAGTTATGCTGTAGCCAAAGAGCTTGAAAAACTCTCTGATATTTCAGATACCAAAGCCCTGGCTGAAAAGCTTGGGGTAGGTGAGGTAACATTAAAGGACATCATAAAAGAGTTAGCAAAACCAGGCTTTGACCCACGTGAAGAGCTAGAAGCCATTCCTTTTAAAGATGACTTGACAGACATAGCAATGCTTCGTGAAGGCTCAATTGTCTCAGGTGTGGTACGAAATATTGCAGACTTTGGAGCTTTTGTAGATATAGGGCTAAAAAATGATGGCATGATTCACATCTCACAAATGAGCCAAAAGAGAATCAGCCACCCCTTAGAGGTTTTATCTGTCAATCAGTACCTGTCTAAAGTTGAAGTGATTAGTATAGATGTTGAAAAAGGGAAGGTTGGGTTGAGTCTAAAAAATCTTTAAAACTTAACAGTTGATGAATAGTTTTCTAGTTTTATGGCTTGGTGGTCAAAATTAACCAAGCCATCTACTTTGAATGAGATTTTATTTAAAGAGTTGTCATCATTATATGAGACACTACTCTTTACAATAAGCTCTTTTTGAAGCACTATATCATTAAAGTTATAGGCTTCTTTAACCACTAATTTTAAAGTTTGTGGGTATTGACCTTCATTGTCTGTAAGCCCATAAGTAAGTTTAATCTCTCCATTTTGAGTATGCTTTTCTGTTTTACATGCTTCATATTTGATATCTAAAGTAGAACCATTTACCCATTGCTTCAAGCCTGAAATATCACAATATCGTAGCTCACTTTCAGAATTTGCTGCCTCTTTTTGAGATATTTCATTAAGTTGCACTTTTAATATCTTGGCAATAGCGTTAGATACTTCATTTAAAGCTTGAGTTGATGGTGCCATCTCAGCTTGTTTATCATCAACAGTAATAGAAGCAGCCGAACCAATAACAGGAGGATGCTTCTCTTTTTCTGGCTCTTCACAACCTTGAAACAGTAGCGATGAAAAAATAAGAGCAGTTAGTAGCGTTTTACAATTTTTCAAATAGACTCCTTTATATTAGTAGTCTATTATACTTAAAAAATTATTAAAATTTATATATAATATTATTTTTTATAAATTTTTTTAAGATGTTCCATTTTTTTACCTATATTAAGCAAAGTCATATCGGCTAGAACCAAAGCCATCATGGCTTCACAAACAACGGAACCTCTTATGGCCACACAAGGGTCATGGCGACCTTTTAGTTCAAATTTCATTGCCTCATTTTTAGTATTGACGGTATTTTGCTCTTTAAATATAGAAGGGGTAGGTTTAAAGTGTGTTTTAACTATGAGGTCATCACCGTTGGAGATACCACCTAAAATACCACCAGCATGGTTTGTTTTAAATCCTTTTGGTGTTATTTCATCATTGTTCTGACTACCTTTTAGATGTGTACTGGCTACACCATCACCTATCTCTACAGCTTTGGCTGCATTTATTCCCATCATCGCTTCTGCTAAAATGGCATCGAGTTTGTAGTAGAGGGGTTCACCAAGACCAATAGGCACACCAGTAGCAACAGTTAGTACTACACCACCCACAGAGTCATGGTTGTTTTTTGCAGCGAAAATAGCCTCTTCTTGTTGGGCTTCTACTTTTGCATCAAGGGCATAGAGTTTTGATGTTTTTGCATGAGTAAAATCAAAAGATTCACCTTTAATTCCATCGACTTCACAAAGACCAGACTCTATCTTTATACCAATGGTTTTAAGCATCAGTTTTGCAATAGCTCCTGCTGCCACTCGTGCTGCTGTCTCTCTTGCAGAGCTTCGTCCACCACCACGGTAGTCACGTAGTCCATACTTGTGAAAGTAGGTAAAGTCAGCATGACCTGGGCGAAACAAATCTTTTACATTCTCATAGTCACGGCTCTTTTGATTGCCATTAAAAATAATCATCATAATGGGAGTTCCTGTACTTAGACCTTCAAAAGTACCTGAGAGTATTTCTACTTTGTCATCCTCTTTTCTTGCCGTTTCTAGTTTAGATTTCCCTGGTTTTCTTCTGTCTAATTCTGACTGTATAAAAGCTTCATCTATGGCTAAACCTGCTGGAACACCATCGACGATGCATCCCAAGGCTTTTCCGTGTGACTCACCAAAGGTGGTCATGGTAAACGCTTTTCCAAATGTGTTCATTAAATTTCACCTTTTAATGTTTTTAGAGCTATTTCAGCTGCTTTTTGTTGTGCCTCTTTTTTGCTTTTACCTATAGCAGAAGAGATAGTTTTGTTTTGTAATATAACAGCTATCTCAAACTCTTTTCTATGGTCTGGACCAAAAGTTTTTATGAGTTTATAGGTTGGTGTCTCTCCAAAGTCTGCTTGGGTTAGCTCTTGGAGGGTTGTCTTAAAATCTTTTGAGAGAGAACTTAGGTTTATGGTTGGGTAGTTTGACTCTATTAAGTCTATAGATATTTTGGCTACAGTCTCTAAGCCAGACTCTAGGTAGATAGCACCAATAACGGCTTCAAATGCATTAGATAGCAGTGAGGGTTTGGTTCTTCCTTCATTGTTCTCTTCAGCTGAAGATATAAGTAAAAAATCTCCTAAATTAATGCTAAGAGCCAGTTTGGTAAAACCTTTTTCATTTACAAGTGAAGCCCTGATTTTAGAGAGAACGCCTTCATCTTCTTTGGGAAATCTTTTAAAGAGGTATTCTCCTACGATTAAGTCAAGGACAGCATCACCTAAGAACTCTAATCGCTCATTGTTATAAGGTTTTTTATAACTTTTATGCGTGAGTGCTTCGGTGATGAGGTCACTTTGTTTGAATTTATAGTTTAAAGCTTGTTCGAGTGCTTTAAGGTGTTTCATCTGTTTTTCCTTTTTTTTATTTGATGCTATTAGAGTAGAGAGTAACCTGTATGTGACTGTTTTTTTGCAACGGTCTCTTTAACTTGTATAGCATCTATGGCATAACATTTTGGACAGCGTGTAAAGCTTATGGGGAAGTGTTGTTTACATTTTCCACATCCATAGCTGAACATTAAGTCTACCTCTAAGTTTCCACCTTTTTGAGCAGAAATAATGGTGTTAATCGCAAAAATATCACTTTTTGGAGTAACCTCTTTAGGCTCTATGAATCCTTTTGCGAGGTAGATGGCAGACAATGTTTCATCTGTAGAAATTATATCTAAGTTGAGATTTGAAGAGGGTAAGAACCATAGAATATCAAGTATGGAGACTATTTTGTCACTTTTTATGTTGTGCCAAGCAACATCTAAATTCAGTTCAAAAAGTGCTTTCATAATTCGTCTGTATGCATAATGTTCATTTTTTAGTAGTTCAGTTAATTTTTCAACTTTTTCCTGTGTGGAGAGTTTTTTGTTAACTAAAAATTTATTTAATATAAGATGTGCTTCTAGGGCTTTGGTGTCTTCACCTAAAATTTTTAGGGGTTGTATGGTCTCAATGGCTTTTTCATGCTCTTGCAGAAGTTCATAGACTACCCCTAAATGGTAGAGTGCCTCTTTACTTCTAGCATGTTTACTAAGAATTTGTAAAAAAATAGACTCGGCACGTTTTAAAAAACCTGCTTTGAGGTAAGTTTGACCAAGCTGTTCAAGTATCATCTCTTTTTCAATAAACCTTGGGATATTCTCTATAAGATAGAGGTTTAAATTTATAGCTTTTTGGTATTCTCCTTGATTCTTAAAGGCATGAGCTAAGATGGTAAGAGGTTTAATGAGTGCTTTGTCAAAGGGCATCTCTTCTACATCAAGTTGACACTCTTTTGTGTTAAAACGGTTTAGAAATTGATTGAGACTTTTACGTTTTCGCTCCTCTTTGATGTTCCCTAAAACAAAAGAGGCAATAGCAACAATGAGAATAAGCACCACAATAATTAAAATACTAAAAAGTGGGTCATCGTAAGCAGGTAAAATATTATCCAAAAGTTCTCTTTTTTTCTTAATATTCTATCACATTAGATATAATACCAATATGATAGATGACGCATCGGTTGAACAACTAAAAAACAGCATGGACATTGTTGAGATTATCTCGAACTATATTGAGGTTAAAAAAGCAGGAGCTAATTTTAAGGCAAACTGTCCTTTTCATGGTGAGAAGACTCCGAGTTTTGTTATAAGTCCTGCGAAGCAGATTTATCACTGTTTTGGGTGTTTGGCTCCAAATGAAGAAATTAGAACAGATAAAGGTTTGAAAGAGATTCAAAGTGTAGAAGTTGGAGATGTTGTTTTTGCTTCTAATGGAGAGCCAACAAAAGTAATAGAGACTTTAAAGCATAAACCTCAGTATGGAATGCTTCAATTTCAAACTGATTTGATTGGTGATTGGTCAATCTTTACTAAAAACCATGATATGTTGGTTGTCACTAAAGAAGAGGCATTTGAAAAATTACCTTATATTCGTGTAGAGAAAAATAGACCTCAAAAATTTTATGGTGTTATTAAAAAACGAAAACATATTAAAGCGATTGATATTAAAAGTAAAGTCGCTTTTGCTGAAGATATAAAAAAGGGAGATTACTTTTTATATCCTGTTGATAGAACTATTATTGAAGAAGAGATGATTGACGTAGAATCTTTTTGGGAAAAGAAAAATTTTGGACCAAATGTCTCTAAATTGGACTCTATAAAAATTACTCCTAATTTGATGTGGTTGTTTGGTATGTATATTGCAGAGGGGAGTACCTATAGAGGTGGAATTAAATTCTCACTTCATTCAAAAGAAGAAAATTATGCAAAACGCATCGTTCAAGTTTTAAAAGAGTCTTTTTCCAAAGATGCTTCTCTTTTTTACCCTAAAAATCGTAAAAACTCTTTAGAAGTTACGTGTTCTAGCACAAATTTGGAATATATTTTTAAAGAACTTTTTTCTAAAGGTGCTGAACATAAAAAGTATCCTTACAATTTTAATTATTTAAAAAAAGAACTTCGAGAGTCTTTGTTGGCTGGTCTTATGGATGGTGATGGTTGCCATAGTAGAGGAACGTATACAACCATTAGTCGAGAGTTAAGTTATGCTATGGTGGATTTGGCGATTAGTTTAGAGATGATACCTGCACTCTATAGGGAAGAGGCTTATGTAGATAAGGATGGGGTAAATCATAAAAAATCTTATACCATTCTTTTTAGAAAACGAGAATCTTTAAAAAGCTTTTTTGAAGAAGTTCATGGAACAAAGTATCTTTTTATGAGAGTAAAAGAGGTAAAGGAAGCTCCTAAAGAAGAGTTTGTTTATGATATTACTGTTGATGATGCAACGCATACCTTTTTAACTAAAAGTTTTATAGTAGGTAACTGTGGAGTTGGTGGTGATGCCATTAAATTTGTGATGGAGTATGAGAAATTAAACTACCCAGAGTCACTAGAAAAAATAGCCTCTATGATGAACTTCTCTTTGGCTTATACACAAGGTACATCGGACAACAATGAGGCCAGAAGAGTTTTAGAGCAGGTGCAAGAGTGGTATGTTAAAAACTTAGATTCTAACTCAGTCTCTTTGGAGTATCTACGCAATAGAGGCATAACTCAACAGTCCATAGAGACTTTTGGCATAGGGTATGTGGGTGCTTCTCATGAGCTTATGAACTTTCTTTCTGCTAGTATGTTACCCATTCCCAAGGCAGAAGAGGCAGGGGTAGTTGCCCAACGTGAACGGGGTGGTTTTTATGCTCGTTTAACAGAGCGTATTACTTTTCCTATCTACTCTGCAAGTGGTGCTATTGTAGGTTTTGGTGGGCGAACCATTACTAACCATCCTGCAAAGTATATAAACTCACCTCAAACTAAAATGTTTAATAAATCGCGTCTGCTTTATGGTTATGCGAAAGCAAAAGATAACATATATAAAAATAAAAAGCTTATTGTCTGTGAAGGGTACTTAGATGTTATTATGTTTCATCAGGCTGGTTTTAAAGAGGCAGTGGCTACTTTAGGAACAGCTCTAACCGAAGAGCATCTTCCTATTTTGCGAAAAGGTGAGCCTCATATTGTCTTAGCTTATGATGGTGACAAAGCTGGGGTTGCTGCTGCTTTAAAGGCTGCCTCTATGCTTACAGAGGCTGGATTTGATGGTTCAGTTGTTCTTTTCCCTGATGGAAAAGACCCTGCTGACATGATAGCACAAGGGCAAGTGCAAGAGGTAGCTAACTTGTTGCGTCATGGTCAAGCCTTGATTCCTTTTGTTATAGAGATGATGGCTAAGAGTTATGACCTTAATAACCCACGAGAAAAAGAGGTGGCTTTTGGTCATGTGAAAACTTACCTAGACAATTTAACACCAATTATTCGTGATGCCTACATAGCTCATGCTTCAACAGTTTTGGGTGTAAACTCAGTACTTTTTGGTAAAAATGCAAAATTAGAAAACACTAAAGCACGTTTTGAAGAGGGCAGCCGTGATGATGTGGGGCAGTTGAGCATTATAAAAACTCTTCATGAAAATAGACATTTTATAAACAAAGTAACCAATGTCATAGAGCCTTCTATGTTTGGAGCTTATGCAGAGTTACTAGATGCTGTGATAAAAAAAGAAGAGAACCCAAATATAATAGGTTTGAGTTTAGATGAGACCATAAAAGTTATGAGTGAAGAGGAGTTAAAACAGTCGTTGGCTTCTTTTCTTTTTCGTCACTATGCTATGCAGTTAAAAAGTATAACTACTGATGCAAGTATGCCCTTGGAAAAAAAGAGTTTTTTGATTAAAAAAATAAAAATAGATATAATGCCACGCTTAAAACGTGGAGAGTTGGTCTCTTACAAATTTTAAATTATACAAAGGAAAAACATGACAGCAACAGCAAAACATATCTTAGTACAAGATGAGGCAAAATGCCAAGAGTTAAAAGATAAAATCACTTCAGGTGAAGCAACTTTTGAAGAGGTAGCAAGAGATAACTCTTTATGTCCATCGGGTGTAAAAGGTGGAGACTTAGGAAGCTTTGGACAAGGTGCAATGGTTCCAGAGTTTGACAAAGTGGTTTTTAACGATGAGGTAGGAGTGGTTCATGGACCAGTGCAGACACAGTTTGGTTATCATTTACTTTTGATTACAAGCCGTTCATAGGTAATGACAGATAATAAAATAAACCTTATCATGAAGCTTCTTATGGCTTTAATGTTGGGGTATTTTGCCTACTTTAAAGGGTGGGTTTTTTCTGACTTTGAAAATATTTCTCCACAAGAGGCTCATAAGCTATTATTTTCTCCCAATAAAATCTTACTTATAGATGTACGTTCTAAAAAAGAGTTTGAGAAAGACTACATACAAGGTGCAAGACACATTCCCCTAAATAAAATAGATACCGAAGTTATTAGAGATGCAGAAATTATCGTCTACTCAGAACGAGGAGAACGTTCTGTAGAAGCTTCAAGAATATTAGCAAACAGAGGCTATCAATCGGTTTCAAACCTTGAAGGTGGTGTGGTTTTTTGGATAAGGGCAGGGTATGAGTTAACTAAGTAGTTAACCCTATCATCGACATAAATCGCCCAGAGCATCCCCCCTCTTTTCTGTAAGAAAAATAGTCATCTACCTCACAAGCAGTACAGATATTAGAGAGTTCTATATTTTCTTCTTTTAGTCCAGCTTGTAGAAGTTGTATTTTATTAATATGGGGCAAATCTAACATATATTTCTCATCTTTTTCATCATAAGCATTTTTTACATCTTTAAAATGTTGAGCCACATTCCAGTCTACTTCATAACAACACTTTCCAATAGATGGGGCAACTCCAGCTATGATGTCATTTGGATTTGAGTTAAATAGTTCTTTCATCTTCTTTACAGTTTTAAAAACTATCTGTTGTTCTGTTCCTTTCCATCCTGCATGAATGGCTGCAACAACTTTTTGTTTTGGGTCAAAGAGGAGTATGGGTACACAATCAGCAGTGAGTATGGTGAGCATGATGTTTTTTTGATTGGTAATAAGTGCATCACAATCTTCTATGGCGTGTTTTTCTCTATCACTGAGCCAAGTTTTGTTTGCCTCTTTAATGATTTTTATATTGTCACTATGGGTTTGATTGGCGACGATGAAGTTCATGTTTGGAAAACTTTTAGCTATAGCAGTTCTGTTTTCTATAATCTTTTGAGGCTCTTCCCCTGTATGCAGGGCAAGAGAGAAGTTATAGGCTTGACCTATATTTTTTTTTGTGATAAGGTGGGTACAGTTTTTGTGAGCTGATAGGTTTTTGAATTTATGGGTTTTTTTCATGTTTTTTCTTTTATAGCAATGGGGTAGGGGGTAGAGCGATATCTCTACCCTTTATTGATGGTTTAGATCTCCTTTACAGAAGAACTCTCATGCTGGTCTACGTAAATCATTTTTCGTAGTTTTTCTCTGTACTCTTCTGTATTGCATGTTTTCATGTTGGTTACACCATCTTTAAAAGCAGCTTCTGCAACAGCCGATGCTACCCATACCAGTGCCTCTTTTGAGAAAGGAGTAGGGATAATATGTTTTTTACCATAGACTAAGTCAGGGTCATTGTAGATGGCTTTTACATAGTACGGAACAGGCTCTTTTGCTAGGGCTGCTAGAGCTTTAGCTGCTGCCATTTTCATGTTTTCGGTGATTTTTTTAGCACCTGCATCTAAGGCACCTCTAAAGATAAAAGGAAAACCTAAAACATTGTTTACTTGGTTAGGGTAATCAGAACGTCCTGTACCTACTATAATATCTGGTCTAACTGCTTCTACTCTGTCAGGGGTAATCTCTGGAGTAGGATTAGCACAAGCAAAGATGATAGCATTGTGTGCCATGGTCTTAACCATTTCAGGTGAAACAATGTTGGCAGAAGAGAGACCCAACATCATGTCGGCATTTTTAAGGGCATCTTCTAAGGTTCTATCTTCTGTATCTATGGCAAATTCTCTTTTATATTTGTTTAAATCGTCTCTACCTGAATGAATAACACCTTTTGAATCTAGTAAGGTGATGTTGGTAGCTCCTAGTTGTTTATACATTTTGGCAGAAGCGATTCCTGCTGCACCAGCTCCAATAATAACTATTTTAATATCTTCTATTTTTTTGTTAGAAAGTTCTAAAGCGTTAAGCAGTCCAGCAGAGGTAATGATGGCTGTACCATGTTGGTCATCGTGCATGACAGGAATGTCTATACGCTCTTGAAGTTTTCGCTCTATTTCAAAACATTCTGGTGCTTTAATGTCTTCTAGGTTAATACCTCCATACGTATCTGAAATAGCAGCACAGGTCTCAACAATCGCATCAATATCTTGAATATTTAAAATAACATCAACAGCATCAACATTGGCAAAAGATTTAAATAGAACAGCTTTTCCCTCCATAACAGGTTTTCCTGCTAGACCTCCAATGTCTCCAAGACCCAAAACAGCTGTACCATTTGAGATGACAGCAACAGTGTTACCTTTATTGGTGTATTTGTATGCTAAAGATGGGTCTTTTTCAATCTCTAAACAGGGGTAAGCCACACCAGGGGAGTATGCCATGGACAACTCTTCTTGTGTTTTACAGGGTTTGGTTATTTTGGTAGCAGTTTTACCATCGATATGGTACTCTAAACATTCATTTTTGAATTTATCCATGTTGGAATCCTCTTTTATGAGCTAATTTTTTTAAAATGAAATTTTAGCAGAATATAATTAATTCTTAACTATGAATTATTTTCTTAATCAATGTAGAGATAAAACACTTCTCTTTAATAAAAATCTTTATTTATATGATTCTTTTTCATTTAATATTAATATTTATACTTTTCTTAAAATTATGTTACAATAGTTTTAACAAAATTCTATCATGGGAGTGGTGAAGTATGAAAAATTGTTTATTTGGAGTTGTAACAGTTTTTTTATTGGTTGGGTGTGCCCAGAAACATCAGATTAATATTGGTGAGATTACACTTGAGAAATATGAGTCTGTTCCCAAAAGGAGTTCTGAATATTATATGTCATTTACTCAGGAGTACTATGATAACAAACTATATCCTGTAAGTGAGTATTGTGATGATAAACGAGCCTATCTGAGTGATGATAAGTTTTCTACGGAGACCTACTTAAAACTTAGTAATGAACGTACCAAGCAAAGTAGAGTAGGGAAGTACCCCATTTGGTTTTTGCTGAATGATGATGCTTCCAATATCTCTTGTGTTAAAAAGAGTGCAAACTTTATAAATGAAGAGCCTTTTGTGGTAAGTGACAGTGATACTCTTTCGGTGAAACTTCTGCAAAAAAATGAGGCTGAAAAAGGTGTGCCTATTAGGGAATTGGGTGTACTTATAGATTTTGTCTCTTTGGTTGTTCCTCAAACGGCAAATTTTTTACTTCATACCAATAACATTATAAAAGACCCCATTACTCAAAACTATTTAAACATGATGGATGAAGCATTTAAACATGGTGACCTTGATGGTACCAAAAGTCGTGATTTTAAGACCAATATAGCAGCTATAAAAGTAAAGCTAAATGTCCCAAAAGAGAAGAGTGTGCAAGAGTTGGGATATATACTTCTAAAACCTAAATATAGAACAACTTTAACTACTGTTGATACGCTTGATGGTGTGCCAAATTTTAAATTTATTTATAACAGCAGCGACCATCGTATAGAAGATATCATGAGTTATCAGTTAAAAGGTAAAAATATTTCTGTTAAAACGGTTGTTGATAATTTTCGACAAGTCTCAGACGAACATGTTGTAGAGGCACTCTCTTTGTTAAATACAGATTTGATGAATAGATTTACACGCTACGACAGAGCTTTAGTTTTAAGTTTGGCTTTGCGTCAAAGTGATATGTATAAACGTTTAGCCTATAGCGTACAGATGAAAGATGTAGAGAAAGTTAAAGTATATATGAGACTGTTAGCCGATAAGCAGAATCCTCTACATGATTTAAATAAAGAGTTAAAAGCAACAGGTTGTGACTACTATGGACTCATGTATCAAGCACAAGAGCTGATAAAAAAGTCAGAAGCCCTTGAAGCTCAAAATGCTGTTCAAGCACAAAGAATAAAAGATGAAGAAATTCGTCAACAGATTGCCTTAGAAGGGATAGAAAACTTCCTACGTCCTGTATCTAACTGGAATTATATACCAAAAATGTTTGCACAAAATGTTCAGATACGTGAAACAAATGGAAAAATCTTGAATGTAGGAGAACTTCAATCCACATATAAACGTGATACTAATGTTAGTGCTTATGGTTGTTATGTAGATTTACAAAGTAAAATTCATGGTGTCACAGTACAAGACTATCTTATTCATCCTAGTTATACAGGAGGTGTCAAATATAATTATATGGCACTTTCAGTAGACAAGTCAAATAAAATAGATACAATTTTTTATAAATTAACAAGAGGGAATCCGTTGAGAATAGAGCAGATGCTTATTGATAAAAACAATCAATTTATTATGAAAAGAAGGGTTCAAGATGTACTTAATAGCCAAAAATCAAGAAGCTGTTCATCTAATATAAGTAGGTTATTTTGATAAGGGAATTGATTTGAAGTAGAAGTAAAATTTAGTGGTGACCCCTAGGAGACTCGAACTCCTGTAACATGGATGAAAACCATGGATCCTAACCGCTAGACGAAGGGGCCACTAAATGTAAAAAAAGTACAAGTTAAAAATGGTGACCCCTAGGAGACTCGAACTCCTGTAACATGGATGAAAACCATGGATCCTAACCGCTAGACGAAGGGGCCATCAATAGCTTGTGGACGAAATTATAGCTAAGTATTCTTAATCTAATATAAAACCAACTAAAAATATTTATAGCATAAATTACGTGATATTTGTTATAATAAAAAAAAGGATAAATATGATGAAAAAACACATGGGACTACTACTTGGTAGTATACTCTTTTTCAATGCTTGTACAGGTCAACCCAAAAAAGAGGAGAGTGCATTTATAGTACTAAAAACAGCCAGTATGAAGTATGCTGATATGGGTTTTATAAAAAACAGTCCCTCTAAAGTAGAAGTTGAAATGTATGCAGCAGGGCAACCCTTGGTAAGTATAGAGATTAACGGAATGAACATATGCATGTCAACATTTGAATGTATGGAAAAAAGTGATTTTAATAAAAAAGTTTTACACTCCTCTTACCCTGACACACTTTTAGAAAATATTTTTAAATCAAAACCTATTTTTAATTCTAAGAATTTAGAAAAAAGTAGTGATGGATTTACACAGAAAATTCAAAAAGAAGATAAGTATGATATAACATACACTGTTATAAGTGGTGAGAGAAAATTTCGTGATAGAATAAATAAAATATTAATTAAAGTGAGAGAAGAGTAATGAAATTTGTTGGAGCCCATGTTAGTGCAAGTGGTGGAGTAGATAATGCCCCTTTAAATGCCATGAAGATAGGAGCAAAAGCTTTTGCCCTTTTTACAAAAAACCAAAGACAGTGGGTCGCCAAACCTTTAGAAGAAAAAATGATAGAGAGTTTTAAGGAAAATCTTGAAAAATCTGGAATTTCTCCTAAGCATGTTTTGCCTCATGATAGCTACTTAATTAATTTGGGTCACCCAGAAGTAGAGAAGCTAGAGAAGTCACGAGAAGCGTTTATAGATGAGTTACATCGTTGTGAACAACTAGGCTTAGAGCTTCTTAATTTTCACCCTGGAAGTCATTTGGTTAAAGTAGCGAAAAAAGACCCTGAGTATGATGATAAAATTATGGAAGCAGAGTTAAACTGTTTAGATGTTATTGCTGAGTCACTTAACATAGCTATTGAAGCAACTAAAGGCTCAAATGTAAAATTGGTTATTGAAAATACAGCAGGGCAGGGTACAAACCTTGGGTACAGATTTGAACATTTAGCGTATATTATCAATAAGATAGAAGATAAAAGTCGAGTAGGTGTTTGTTTAGATACTTGTCATACTTTTACAGGTGGTTACGATTTGAGAACACGTGAGGCTTATGATAATACGATGGATAATTTTGAGCGTATTGTTGGCTTTGAGTACTTGTCTGCGATGCATATTAATGACTCTAAACCAAAACTAGGAAGCCGTGTTGACCGTCACCACTCTTTAGGGCAAGGTGAGATAGGTTGGGATGCCTTTAAATTCATTATGAATGATGAGCGAATGGACGATATTCCGTTAGTATTAGAAACCATTGATGAAACTATTTGGGATAGAGAGATAGTAGAACTCTATAATTTAATCGAGGAGGTGTAGTTGCAAAATAGTGAGGTAAGTAGGTTTTAGTGTAGATAATTAAAATTTTGAAAATTTCTTAAGGAGGAATGATGAAACAGATAGTTAAAACAGTAGCGATAGTAGCCCCTTTATTAGTCTTTGTAGGTTGTGGTGATGGGTTAGATGACCCATCAGAAAAGGTTAAAGGTGGAGAGCTTGTAATAGATTTTCCGAGTCAATTAATAAAGCCAGGTTTGGTAAAAAAAGGTCTTATTCCTGAAAGTCAAACTGTTTATGGATATAAAGCCTATAAGATTCCCTATACAACAACAGATGAGGAGGGTGAAGAGGTTGCTGCATCAGGTATGTTGATAATTCCTACGGAGTTGCCTGATGTTGTCTCTAAAACATTAGGTTTATCTATGGTATCTGATGACCATGGAACCATTTTTGCAAATAGAGAAGCACCAACACTTATGAACAGTACCATTGGTAAACCTCCTGCTAGTTCAGCATTGGTTTTAACAACCATTGGTGGTTTTGCAACTTTACAGCCAGACTATATAGGTTTTGGTGACTCTAATGACCATTATCATCCATTTATCTTAAAAAAATCATTAGCCAATGCAACCGTTGATTTTATAAAAACGGTTAAAACTTTTGCTAGTGAAAATAGTATTAAGTTAAACAATCAACTCTTCTTAACGGGTTACTCTGAGGGTGGTTATGCTGCTATGGCAACACTTAAAAAGATAGAAGATGAAAACTTAACCAACTTAAAAGTAACCATGGCTGCACCGATGGCTGGACCTTATGCTCTAAAACCCTTAGCAGATACTGTTTTAAATCAGGAAAAACTAGGTGTTCCCTCTTTTATGGCAAACGTAGGCTATGCTTATGCAAAAGCTTATAATCAAGATATAGAGACAGTTATTAATGAACCTTACGCTTCTAAGCTTCCTACACTTTTTAATGGAGAGTTAGAGCGTAGCCAAATTGACCCAGAGTTAACGCATGATACCAAAGGAGCAACTGGACTTTTTGTTGACAATTTTGTTACAAACTATTTTACAGATGAAAATAATTGGTTTAAAAAAGCTGTAATTGAAAATAATCTTTATCAATGGGCTCCTAAAACACCTGTTCGTTTGGTTCATTGTGAAGGTGACAATGTGATTCCTTATGCAATCTCTCAGTTAACAGAAGGAACAATGAAAGCCATGGGTGCAGCTGATGTACAGATTGTACCCGTAGAAAAATCACTTCATTTAGGTGTCTCTTTAGAACATCCTGCTTGTGGTTTACCTGCTTATGGTGTAACTGCAAAAATATTTGCTACTGTTAGAAAACAGACCATTGGATACTAGGAGATGATGATGAAAAAAACAATATTACTCAGTATAACAGCAAGTTCTTTGCTAATGGCAGGTGCCTATAAAGTTCCTGAACAGTCAGTAAACTCAATGGCATTGGGTGCAGCTTATGTAGCACATACGGATGGAGCTGATACAGCCTATTTTAACCCTGCCAATATGGCATTTATGGAAGATAAACAGTTTGCAGAAGCAGGTTTGACTTGGGCACACTTACCTAGCAACAAGTTTAAAGGTGTTCAAGCCTATTCTGCGAGTGAACTGTACCCTGCTTCTAATAAATCTGAAATAGAAAACTTACAACTACCATTTTTACACTATGTGGCAGCCCCAATGGGAGCTTTTAGATGGGGGGCTAGTTTAACAGTTCCTGGAGGTCTAACAAAACGTTGGGAGAGTGGACAGCAGAAGCTCTTTGCTGAAGAGTTTACACTGAAAGTTATAGAGGTAAATCCTGTAGCTTCATATAAGGTTTCTGATAACTTTGCAGTGGGAGGTGGTTTACGATTTATCTACTCGGAAGGGGTTGTCAATGGTGATGGAGCAGAGACAACCAAGCCTATTAAGCGTGAGATGGAGGGAGATACAGTTGAGTTTGGATATAACTTAGCGATGAGCTATAGACCAACTTCTGACATAAACATGGCTGCAACTTACCGTTCAAATATTGATTTAAAGGAGGAGGGTGAAGCCAATTTATACTTGGCAAATATGGGAAATCAGTATAGTGCCTCGGTAACCGTTCCTCTTCCTGCTGCATTAAACTTAGCCGTTAGTAAAACTTGGCAAGATAAATATACGGTTGAGTTAAATTATGAAAAGACCTATTGGTCAGCTTATGAAGAGTTAGATTTTAATTATGGTTCAGCCTTACCAAATGCTATTTTAAGAACTGCTTTTGATGACCCAAAACCCAAAAACTGGAAAGATACAGATACTTTTAGAGTAGGTCTTTCAGCAAAAGTCTCTCCAAAATTAACACTTATGGCTGGGTATGCTAAAGATGAGTCACCGATTGATAGAAAGTATATCTCTTATGAATTGCCTGATTCTGATGCCAATATCTATACTTTTGGTTTTCGTATTAACGCCAATGAGAACCTTTCATACGGTTTTGCTTACTTGCATGATGAAAAGGAGTCTTTTACTTTAGCCGCAGGTGAGAATGAAGGTGGAATTACAGGTAAATTTTCAGGAGGAGGTGCTGACCTTTTAAGTGCAGGTGTAGCATACAAATTCTAATATGAAGTATCCATTTAGTAGTTTTTATGACTTAATTTTTACACAGGCAAAGAAACGAGGTCGAAAAACAGCTCTGTATGTGGGAGATGAAAAAATCTCTTATAGACAGATACAACAAAAAGCAGATATTTTAGCTGCATACCTCTCTAGTAGAGGTGTTGAAAGAGGAAATAAAGTTGCTCTTTTTATGCGTAACTCTGCAGAGTTTGTTTATGCTGTTTTTGCTATCTCAAAGCTTGGTGCTGTCTCTGTTCCTATTAATACTTTTTTAAAAGAGGGGGAACTGGCGTATATTTTAGAAGATTCAGATGCTAAGGTACTTATATCTTCTGTTGTTCATGATGAAGTAGTCTCATCCGATGAGGTACAAAAATTTTTAGATTTTACCATTTGGGAAGGTGCTTATAGAGGTGATAGCCTACGTCATGTATCTTTTGAGAAAGTATTAACTTTTCCAGAAAGTGTTGATGCTCGGCTTATGGATTTGGATGATTTGGCTGTTATTATCTACACTTCAGGAACAACTGGTAAACCAAAAGGAGCTATGCTCTCTGCTAAAAATATCTTCTCTAATGCCCATGGAGGAAGCTTACATGTTAAGGCAAGTTCAAGAGATAGGGTTATAGTTTTTTTACCTATGTTTCACTCTTTTACTTTCTCCATAGGGATTATTATGCCTCTCTATAAGGGTGGGAGTATCGTTGTGATTAAATCGTTAAAACCTTTTGCAAATATCTTTAAACAAGTACTTGTAAAACGAGTAACTATCTTTTTAGGTATTCCAGATGTCTATAACGCTTTGATTAAAGCAAAATTGCCATGGTACTTTATGTGGTTTAACAGGGTTCGTATTTTTGTCTCTGGTGCAGCTGCATTACAGCCAAAAACATTAGAGGCGATGAAAGAGAAGTTTAAAAGAGGTGTTCTTTTAGAGGGGTATGGCTTAAGTGAAGCTTCTCCTGCAATCTCTATTAATCCTATTACTCAACAAAAACCTAAGTCAGTTGGTACAGCACTTTATGGGTATGAGATAAAAATAGTAGATGATAATTTACTTGAATTGCCAAGAGGTGAGGTAGGTGATATTATTGCAAGAGGTGAGAACGTTATGTTGGGTTATCTTAACCGTCCTGAAGCTACTGATGAGACCATTGTAAAAGGTTGGTTACTCACAGGTGATATGGGTTATATGGATGAAGATGATTTTCTCTATATTGTTGATAGAAAGAAAGATTTGATTATCTCTAAAGGGATTAACATCTACCCTAGAGAGTTAGAAGAGGTTATAGATAGCTTTAAAGGTGTTGCCTCTTCTGCTGTCATCGGTATAGCCGATGAGAAGAGTGGAGAGATACCTATTGCTTATATAGAACTAGAAGAGGGTGTTGATGAGATAGATGTGAGTGAGTTACGTAAGCATTTGCGTAATCATCTGGCAAACTATAAGGTACCAAAACAGTTACATTTTATAGATGAGTTACCTAAAAATGCTACAGGTAAAGTTTTGAAACGAGAGTTGAAAGTTAATCTACTTAATCTTAATAATTAATCTAGGGTTCATTTTGGTATGATAAAATCATGCCAAATGGAGACAAAATGCATAAAAAACTAGAAAACTTAATGGGTCGCTTTGGCTCATTTATTCATGACAACCCTTTTAAAGTCCTGTTGGTGTTAGCACTGCTGTTAGCCTTCCCAATTTCTCATGTACCACAAATAAAGATGGACACCTCTACTGAAGGCTTTATGCATGAAGATGACCCTGTTCTTTTAACCTACAATAAGTTCCGTGAACAGTTTGGGCGTGATGAACGTGTTGTTTTGGCTATTAAAAATGACAATATTTTTTCACTTGATTTTTTAACAAAATTACGAGATTTACATAAAGAGATTGAATCTAAAGTTCCTTACCTTGATGATGTAACATCACTCTATAATGTACGAAACACAAGAGGTGAGAAGGATAAGCTTATTACCGATGACCTTTTAGAGCCTTTTCCTACAACCCAAGATCAAGTAGACGATATTAAAAAACGAGCCATGGCTTCTCATTTTTATAAAGATTTGCTCTTAAGCCAAGATGGGAAAATGACCACTATCGTTATTGAAACCGATGCTTACTCTCATGCAGGAGAGAAAAATGTTTCAGTAGAAGATGAGTTTAATGAAGGATTTGATGATGAATCTACTCAAAAAGATACTCCAAAAGTTTTTCTATCTGACCAAGAGAACCATGAGTTGCTCGTAGCTGTTAATAAAATTGCTGATAAATATAGAGCTGAGGGTTTAGAGATTTATATTGCAGGTTCTCCTGCTGTTAACAATGCTTTAAAAGCACAAATGAAAGCCGATATGCAAAAATTTATGCGTATTACTTTTCTGATTATTATGGTTTTCCTTTTTGTGGTTTTCAGACGTTTCTCAGCTGTTTTCTACCCTCTATTGGTGATACTCTTCTCTCTATTGACAACGGTTGGAACCATGGCTTGGGCAGGGGTGGCATTTAAGTTACCGACACAGATTGTTCCTTCACTCTTGTTGGCTGTCTCTGTTGGGGCTACGGTGCATATTTTATCCATATTCTTTGACCAATTTAACCAACATGGCTCTAAGAAAGAGGCACTCTCTTATACCTTGGGTCATTCTGGTTTGGCTATTGCCATGACTTCACTAACAACAGCCATTGGAGTTGGCTCTTTCGCTGGGTCTGAGGTGGCTCCTATTTCAGACTTGGGAATATTTGCCTCTTTGGGAGTGATGGTTTCGCTTGTTTTAACATTGACCCTTTTACCAGCACTTTTGAGCATCACAAAGTTGAAGCAAAAAACCAAAAGTGAAGCAGGTAAAATAGATAATTTTATGAAAAGTATGGCTGTCATTCCTGTGAAACATACTAAAAGTATCTTGATAGGAAGTTTTTTGGTGGTAGCACTCTCTTTAGTGGCAGCAACTCAAGTAAAGCTTTCGCATAATCCACTAAAATGGTTTCAACCTGATAATCCTAATAGGATTTCAACAGAGGTTATAGATGAAAATATGAATGGTTCAGTGACCATTGAAGTGGTGATAGATACAGGTAAAGAGAATGGTTGGATAGACCCTGAAAAATTGGCAAAACTCAATGCCCTCTCTGCTAAATTAGAGACCTATAAAGACCAGTATACTCATGTGGGTAAAGTTGTATCTTTGGCGACAATTGTCAAAGAGACCAACAGAGCTTTACATGAGAATAAAGAGGAGTTTTATACCATTCCAAAAGAGAAAAACCTAGTCTCTCAAGAGTTACTGCTTTTTGAAAATTCAGGTTCTGATGATTTGGAAGATGTGGTAGATAGTCAGTTCTCAAAGGCTAGAGTAACCATCAAGTTACCATGGACAGATAGTATTCATGCGATGGATGTTTTAAGCTATGTAAAAAAAGAGGCAACCAATAGTTTCCCTAACGATAAGGTAGAGACTACAGGAATGATACCTCTACTTATCAACACCTTTACACATGCTATCTCTTCATCGGTTATCAGTTATCTTATTGCTGCTATTGCTATTACCTTTATGATGATGTTTATCTTAGGTTCACCACGATTGGGTTTAATCAGTATGATTCCAAACTTTACACCTATTATTATGGGACTGTTTATTATGTATGTAGGTCACATGCCATTAGATATGTTTACGCTACTTATTGGGTCGATTGCCATTGGGTTAGCTGTAGATGATACCATTCACTTCATGCATAACTTCAGACGTTACTATCTTGAAACAGGTGATTCAGCCAAAGCCATAGAGCAAACGTTCTTCACGACAGGTAAAGCGATGGTGATTACCACTTTAGTATTGTCATTGGGGTTCTTTGCCTACATAGCAGCCTACATGATTTCTGTACAAAACTTTGGTATATTAACAGGTTCAGTCATTATTTTTGCTCTATTAGCTGACCTTCTTTTAGCTCCTGCACTTATGGTTGTAGCTGCTAAAAAGGGTTGGATAAAATAGGATAGATAATGCTATCTAGTTCCTATGTTAAATGTAGGAACTAATTAAGTCACACAAAATTCATACCAACAATATCCTCAAACGAAAAGCTTTCTTTGCTCCAAACCCTGTTTCAATCTTCTTGTTTTATACAAAAAATGTTTGTAAGTTTGAGTGGGAGAGGCTTAAGTAGTTTTATTTTTTACAATAAGCAATTTAATCTATTTCTGATATACTTAAAATAAAATCCATAGGAGTTTGTATGCAGATAGCCATCAATATATCTAATGAACAGCTTTTTGATAAAATATTGTGGTTTTTGAGTAGTTTTAAAAATCAAGGGTTGGAGATTGTGGAAAGTAAGCAAACAGATTTATTTAAATCTGATAATTCACAAGATGAAGTTTTGAGCAGTTTTAGAGATAGTATAAAAAATATAAAAAAATTAAAAAATGGTGATAGCTCTGTACTCTACAATGGTTCTCTTGATGATATGATTTGGTATTCGTTCAAAATTTAATTAGAAATGATTTTAAAAAATTGATTAAAGAGTTAATAACATGAAAACCCTACCAATAGGAATCCAAACATTCGCAAAAATAAGAGATAAAAAAGAAAACTATATTTATATAGATAAAACAGATTTAGCTCTAAACCTTATAAACAGTAGTGGGTACTACTTCCTCTCACGTCCACGCCGTTTTGGTAAGTCTCTCTTTTTAGATACACTCAAAGATATATTTGAGGGTAAAAAAGAGCTGTTTGAGGGGCTTTATATTTATGATAAGTGGGATTGGGAGAGAACTTATCCTGTGATTAAAATTAGTTTTGGGGCAGGTGTCATTGAAGATAGAGCTGATTTAGATAAACGAATTTTTAATATTATTAAAAATAATCAAGAAGAATTGCAAATAGAGTGTGAGGATATTGAAGATAGTAGAGAGTGCTTTCTTCAATTAATTAAATTGGCTTATGAAAAATATAATCAAAAAGTAGTCATTTTAGTTGATGAATATGATAAACCTATACTTGATAATATAACTGACAAAAAACTCTCTAAAGAGATACGAGATAGATTAAAAAATATTTACTCTGTAATAAAAGATAGTGACCGATATGTCAAGTTTGCATTTTTAACAGGGGTAAGTAAATTTTCAAAAGTAAGCCTTTTTAGTGGTTTAAATAATTTGGAAGACATATCCTTAGATACAAACTATGCAACTATCTGTGGATATACTCATGACGACATAAAGAAATCTTTTGAAAAACGACTAGATGGTGTTGATTTAGATGAGTTAAAAAAGTGGTACAACGGTTATAACTTTTTAGGAGAAGGTGTTTATAATCCTTTTGATATATTGCTCTTTTTTTCCAAAAACAAACTCTATAGACATTATTGGTTTGAGACAGGTAGCCCAGCATTTTTGATTGAGCTTTTAAAAGAGCAAAAATATTATTTGCCAAGTTTAGAAAATATCTATATGAGTGAGACCGATTTAAGTAGTTTTGATGTAGATGATATAAAGATAGAGACACTTCTTTTTCAAACAGGATATTTAACTATCAAAGAGGTTAAGACACGCTTTAATCAAGAGACTTTTAAATTGGGCTATCCAAACCTTGAAGTACGAACAGCTCTTAATGAACGAATTTTTCGCTATCTTTTAACTGACACTATTTTACAAAAAAATCCTATATTTGATGCTATTGAGTTTAAAGATATGACCATCTTTGAAAATGCAATCCGTCAACTCTTTGCTATGTTGCCTAATGACAGCTATAGAAAAAATGAGATGCAAAATCATGAGGGGTATTATGCTAATGTTATCTATGCTTATCTAGCAGGGTTGGGTATTGAGTTTAGAGC
>JALXFN010000108.1 GCA_027068975.1 Campylobacteraceae bacterium
TAAAAGTATAATACCTTGAAGGATACTCTCCATTAAGTAAAATTTCATTTGAGTAAAAGGTAAAAAGAGAAGGAGTATCTTCTGTGGCTCCTACAGGGATAGGTGTTGCTTCTGTAATGTTGATTTTCCCTAGTACCTACGGTCTCCGTGGGTATGCATACAAGAGTAAAGTTTTTCCCACATTGCACGTGGGATTAAGCTAAAGAGTCCATCAATCCAAATACCCAAAGAGGAATTTTCCTATTATGTACTGTAAAATCTGTATCTATTACCAAATAGCTGTTTTCTATATCTTCTATTTGCTTAAAGCTTTTACCTTTTCCACCTATTTCAAAAATCTGTTTTTCTACTTTAAAATCGCCAATATCAGAATAGTAAAGCGTTAAATTATCTTCAAAACAAGAGGCAAAAAATGTTTCTCTTATGGTGCCTATTTCTGTTTCAATTTTGTACTCTTTTGCATAAGCATTAAGTATATTTGTATTGTCAAATAGTAACTTGTCAGGTTTACGTGAGAGTTTTTTAGAATACTTTTTAACGGATTTGAAAATACCTGTTTTATTTAAAATATCAAAATAGATATAAAGCGTTGGTTCACTAATACCTAACTCTTTTGAAAGTCTATCTACACTCACTTTATAGGGAACTTTAGCACTCACGATTATAAATATAAGCTTTTTAAAAACAACCAATTGGTCATATTTTATCTTATTGAGTGAGGGGATATCTTCATATATTATCTTTTCTAAAGCATTAAAAAGTTTTTCAGAAAAAAATTCACTCTCTAAGCCATAAGGGTAACAACCCGTTTTTAGATAGTCTTGAAAATACTTTAAAATTTTAGGATGTTTTTGAACCGTAGTAGAACTTATGGTTCGATGGCTATTTAATAGCTCTTCAAAAGAGTATGACTCTAACGCTATCTTCTCTTTTAAAATCAGATATTCACGAAAACTTAAGCGTTTTACTTTTTTAAGTACCAAACGTCTACTTAAGTCATGGCTTTCATACAATATATTTAACATCGAAGAGCCAGAGATACGAATGGTCAAATCAGGAAAAGAGTCATAGATATTTTTAAGATGTTGTGACCAATTTTTAAAGCGATGCACTTCATCTATGGCAACAACACGCCCACCCAAAGCATAAAATTCATCTACGATGTCATAAATACCATGATTCAACACCAACAAATCATCAGCAGAAAAGTAGAGTGCTTCATCAAGCTCAAATTGATTAATGTATTGCAACATAAGTGTTGTTTTTCCTACACCACGTGAACCAATAAGACCTACCATTTTTTCTGAATTATCAATATACTTAAAAGCTTCTCTTCTATAGCTAATGGTAGTAAGGGTATTTAAAAGTCTTTGTTGTTTTGATTTTAGTGCTTCTATCATGCTATATCCTAAACAATACTTTTGGATTTAAAACTATTTTGTTAAAGTATAGTTTAACATTTTTTATATATAAAGTAAAGTAACCCAAACTGCTAGTTAAAAGCCAATTTTTGATGTGTTGAAGAAAGCTTCAAAAACTTATCAATAGAGTAAGCTAAAATGAATAATTTTAGCTTAA
>JALXFN010000109.1 GCA_027068975.1 Campylobacteraceae bacterium
CATTAAAGACTCTATGGCTCTTTTCTGTTTTCCTTTTTCAGAGGCTTGAAGTGTCTGCATGAAGTTTTGAGTGTCATTGATAAGATGTAGAAACTCTAAGAGTTTAAGCTCTAGTAGGGTTTTGTTGTGAGGGTTGTTGAGTTCCATTAAGCTTAGGTTCTCAAAAAAGTTTTTGATGTTTTTGTTTGCTTCTAGTTGGCAGATGGTACTTTTTTGGGAAAGTTCCTCCTGAAAGCTATCTATAAATTTCATGACAATCTCATGGTTAAAAAAGAGTAGAAAAACCTCCATATTTTGACCTTTGCAAAGGTAGTCAGAAATAAGGTAAGAGTCCCTTGGCATAAAAAGCATTTCGCCATTGTTGACCTCTATCTCTTCGCCATCAAATGTACTTACACTTACTTTTCCATTGACAACATAAACAATGGAGTGAGCGACAATGAGTTTTTCAACATTGACAATGTCATGGTCTAGTTTTTTATGTAAAATACAATTATTTTCATGGCTAAGTAGGGGTTTAATACTCTCTAGTTTATAAAGGGCTTGGGGTAGGGTATAGAAATTTGGCTTTTTCATTTTTGTAGTATAACAAATGTACCTATACTTTTAGTAATGTTGTAAAAGCTAAAATTTAAAAAACCTTGACTTTAGTACCAATTGGTACTATACTTCCATTATGAGAAAAAATATAGGTAGACCTAAAACATTTGACAAAGATGAAGCTTTAGAAAAAGCAATGTACTTCTTTTGGGAGCATGGCTATGAGAGTGCTGGGCTTAGTGATTTGTTGGAGGTAATGGGGATTAAAAAGAGTAGCTTCTATCAGACTTTTGGCTCGAAAGAGGAGCTGTTTAAACTAAGTCTTGAGTGTTACACTCAAAACTCTGTTACCTATTTTGAAACTCTGAAAAAAGTGCATGGAGCAAAAGGAGCATTGGTAGAGGTGATGCACATTTTACTCCAAGAGGTCAAGAGCCACGGTGAGACGAAAGGGTGTTTGGTCATGAACTCTGGTGGAGAGTGTTCTGCTAAGTTTGGACACTTAAACCCCTTGGTCAAAGCCAAGTTTAAAGAGTTTCAAAAACTTTTTATGGGCTTCATTGTTGAGGCACAAGAGCTAGGTGAGATAAGTAGTGAAACACCTGCTTTTGTGTTGACTACGGTGTACCAAAGTATTATTAACGGTGCTTCTGCCATGGTCAAGGCAGGAGCAGGAGAGAAAGAGATAGAGATTTTGCTAGAGCAAGTGAAACTACTACTCAAATAAAAAAATTTATACAATAAAGTACCGATTGGTACTAAAGGATAAGATATGTCAAATATGATAGAAAATCAAACGATAAAAAAAATTATTATAATAATACTCATTACAAGTATATGGATAAATATTTCCGAGGTCTTTCGCTATTTTCTCATTGTTATGCCTGAGATGAAATCATTTTTACACATGGTTCCCAATGTGGCAGATATGAATTTAGGTATTTTTGCACTATGGGGCATTTGGGATACGGTACTCTCAACTCTAGTCGTTTTCTCTTTTTGGCTTATGGCTGAAAAGTTTGGATACAGTAAAAAAACAGCTCTATGGGCAGGAACATTTTCATGGTTTTGGCTCTTTTTTATGTTTTGGTTTGCTTCTGCCAATATGGGTTTGTCTTCTTGGTCATTTGTTATTATTCCTATGATTTTAAGTTGGATAGAGATGAGCATTGCTTCGTATATTGCATTAATACTTTTTAAAAGATGGAGATAATATGGCTAAAAAAACTTACCAAGAACAGATGCGAAACTCTTACCCCAACCACCCCATCGTCAAACCCATCCCACCCTCTATGGTCAAATCATGGGGTGAGGGTATGCAGGTTTTACCCTCTCCTTTAGAGATACATGAGATTATGGCAACCATACCAAAGGGCGAAGTTCTCTCTACTGTTGAGTTGTGTGACATCTTGGCTAAAAAGCATAAGGTAGATATGGCGTGTCCTTACACCGTGGGAATTTTGATGAATATTGTCGCTCATGCCATAGAAGAAGATAAAAATGACACCACACCTTGGTGGCGAACCTTGGGGTCTAAAAATGAGTTAAAGCCTAAATATCCTAATGCCCCTGAGGAGCAGATGGCTTTGCTTGAGGCTGAGGGGTTTTCGTTTGTTGAGAAGGGGAAGAAGTGTGTTTATTGGGTGGTTAATAGATGAAAGAAAAAAATAAAAATCTATTTTATATTTTGATGTTCTTTGCTATGATTGGTTGGGGTGCATCGTGGATTAATGCTAAGGTACTAAGTGCCTATATTAATGAGTTTGAAATGATATTTATTCGTTATGTTATTACTGTTTTAACGATGATACCAATTATACTCTACATGAAAAAGTCCTTTAGAATCGACCTTAAAAGTTTTCTTTTGGTACTGTTAACCTCTATAGTGTTTATTGCTTATTTGAAATATTATTTTTTAGGTACAAAACTAGGAACAGCTTCTTTAGGTGGGGCATTTGTTACCACCCTTGTGCCTATTTTAACTTTTTTAATGTTGGTTATTTTAAGAGCAAAAAAAGTGCTGTTAAAAGATATTTTTGCACTCTCATTAGGTGCTGTTGGTGTTTTGACTATTTTAAATATTTGGAACACAAACTTAGATGAACTTTTTGTAAAATCCAATGTCTATTTTGTTTTTGCATCATTTCTTTGGTCTTTGGTTACAATTCTTAGTGCAAAGTCCATAAAAATTTCGCCTATTGTTTTTACTTTTTATCTCTACATTGTAACGGTTGTGATAGATACATTGTTTTTTGTCAATTTTAATGCTATTGCTTATGAAAAATTTGACAACACTTTTTGGTCCAATATTTTTGTTATAACCATTGTCGCTTCTACGTTTTCTAATACTATCTATTTTTTAGGTATTGAAAAGTTAGGAACAAGTGAGGTAAGCTCTTTTATTTTTCTAGTACCTTTCTCTACAATAGGTTTGAGTTATCTGTTTTTAGATGAAAAAATCAATTTTTCTATGCTTTTAGGTACCATTTTAACCATTATTGCTGTTGTTATTTTGAATGATATTAAACTAAAGAGCATATCTAAATGAAAGGTTATGAACAATGAATAAAATCAACCACATCTTCATCTTCTGTGATAACCATGATGAAGTGGCACAAGAGTTTATAGATTTTGGCTTTGTAGAGGGAAGTAATCGGGTGCATGAAAATCAAGGTACACGCAATCGAAAATTTTATTTTGATAACTTCTTTTTAGAGATTATATGGGTGCATAATGTTACTGAAGTGACCAATAATATAACAGCACCTACCAAATTGTATGAACGCTCAAAGTACTCAGAAAATGTGTATTCACCTTTTGGGCTATGTTTAAATTATGCTGTAGAAGATAATGCACTCTTTACTCATGCCATAGTTTATGAACCAACCTATTTACCTAAAAGTATGTTCATTGAAGTGCTAACAAATGAAAAAGCTCCCTCTTTACCTTGGACATTTAGATGGCATAGTGCTCAAACAGATAAACAGATTTGTGAAGAAGAAATAACAAAAAAAACTCTAACAAAAGTCTGTTTTGGCATAGACAAAGAAGATAAAGAGAGTCATTATATTAAACATTTTGAGTCTGATGATATCATTTTTGAAGTGAGTGAAGATACCTCTTTGAGGTTAGAGTTTAATCATGCAAGTGAGAATAGATGTTATGAGTTTTTGAGTGTGCCTTTGAGTATTCAGTATTGAAATAAACAAAAACAATATCATTGTCCTTGCGTGGCGAGAAGGTTTATTTTACGGTCTCCAACATCAGGAAAATTCCCAACCATCTCATCATAACAACTATTTCGCTTCAAAGCCTCCACCACAACCTCCAAAGGTTCAGCCAAAATCTCACGTAACTCAAATTCATGCTCTTGTAATTCAAAAGCTAACTCTTCATGGGGTGGGTTAAATTGGGCATTGACTCCCTCTTTGTTTCCTCGTGCATCGACAGCGTACCAACCAAACTCTTTGAGGTAGATGGCATTGAGACCATGTAGACACCTGAGTGTTTGATGTTGTCTCGTACAGACTCAAAATAGTTTTTGGCAATTTTGGTATCGCTTGTAGAGCTAAGAGCTAGACTCTTTGGCTAAGTAGGCTTTTATCTTTACTACTCTTAATATTAGGAAAAACTTCCTCTAAAAAAACATCCCAAAAGGAACAGCAAAGTTCCTCTCATCAATCTCTAAAACTACATCACCCATGTAAAAGACAATACCCAAAATATCTTTTGTAGAACTCTTTTGAAAGTCAAAAATATGTTTGAAGTCTCCCTTATCCACCGAATGAGAAGCTTTAACCTCAATGGCTAACATCTCTTCGCCTCTACTTAAAATAAAGTCTATCTCTTTTTTGTCGCTAGTATGATAGTGAAACATATCGGTGTTGTCTACAGCAAAACTAATGTGTTTTTTGAGTTCTGAAAAGATAAATGTCTCATAAATCTGACCTTTGTAGTGAGATTCGTTTAGTGTTTTTGAATTTTTTATTCTAAGCATGTGACAGGCTATCCCTGTGTCTATCATGTGTAGTTTTGGAGACTTTACAAACTGTTTACCAATATTTTCAGAGTAGGGTCGTACCAACTCAACTTG
>JALXFN010000110.1 GCA_027068975.1 Campylobacteraceae bacterium
AATTCCTCCAATTTATGAACGAGAAAGTATTGTAAACCACATAGAAAAAAACAACCAAAAAATAAACAAAGCCATAAACCTACAACAGCAACAAATCAAAAAACTAAAAGAGTACAAAACCACACTCATAGACAGCGTAGTCACAGGAAAAGTAAAAGTGAGCTAAAAACAAGGAAAGAGAGATGAGAAGCCAAACAGATGAACTAGCACTAGAGCAGATGATAGAAAAAGCACTTACAGGCACAACAAGCGAAGCGTTAAGAGGTGGTGTTGCTGAACCAAGCCTTGAGTATGGGGTAAAAAAGGATTTTTATGTCGGCTCTAATAGCGACTTTGACAAAGATATTGCCATAGACACCAAACGCTTTTGGCACTTTTTGGAGACCACCCAAAAAGAGGAGCTTGACAAACTCAAACGAGACCCACAATACAAAGAGAAGATACTTCAACGGCTAGATAGACTCATCAAAAAGTATGGCATTTTAAAACTACTGCGTAAAGGGTTAGATGTCGATGATGCTCACTTTACCCTCTTTTATGTTGCTCCAGTGGCTTCTAGTTCAGCCTCGGTCAAAAAGAACTTTGCACTCAATGAGTTTAGCGTTACAAGACAAGTGACCTACTCCAGAGTAAACCCTCTTCAAGAGATAGATATGGTTCTCTTTATAAACGGTCTGCCTATTATTACTATGGAGCTAAAAAACCCTTGGACAGGACAAAATGCCAAAGTGCATGGACAAAAACAGTATAGAGAGAACAGAGACACCACACAACCCCTGCTAAACTTTGCTAGATGTATTGTCCATTTTGCTGTAGATACCGATGAAGCCTATATGACCACTAAACTAGATGGCAAAAAGACATTTTTCTTGCCTTTTAACAAAGGTAACAACCACGGCAAAGGAAACCCAGTAAACCCAAATGGACACAAAACAGCTTACTTATGGGAAGAAATTTTTACAAAAGAATCTTTGGCAGGTCTTATACAGCACTTTGTACGGCTTGATGGCAAAGATGGCACGGCTCTCTCTAAACGCACCCTCTTTTTCCCACGATACCACCAACTAGATGTAGTAAGAAAGATTGTAAACGACGCAACACAAAAGGGTGTAGGGCAAACCTACCTCATACAACACAGTGCAGGAAGTGGTAAGTCAAACTCGCTTACATGGTCTGCCTATCAGCTTATAGAGGTTTACTACAAAGATGAAGAGAAGCCACTTTTTGACTCGGTCATAGTTGTTACCGACAGAAGATTGCTAGATAAACAGCTAAGAGAGAATATAAAAGAGTTTAGCGAAGTCAAAAACATTGTAGCCCCTGCTAACTCCTCGCAAGAGTTAAGAAAGAGTTTGGAGAGTGGGAAGAAGATAATCATTACCACTATTCAGAAGTTTCCGTTTATTGTCGAGGGCATAGCCGATTTGAGCGATAAGAGATTTGCTGTGATTATAGATGAGGCACACAGCTCACAAAGTGGTTCAGCCCATGACAATATGAACCGTGCTATGGGAAAAGAGAGTTTAGATGCCCAAGACAGCAT
>JALXFN010000111.1 GCA_027068975.1 Campylobacteraceae bacterium
GGTATAGACAGCTTGAACATCTTCATCCTCTTCAAGTCTCTCAATAAGCACATCAACCTCTTCCAACTGCTCTTCGGTTAGCTCTATAGGCATATTGGCAATATATTGATGCTCTGCTTTTGTCACTGAAATACCCATATCTTCAAATGCTTTAGATAAATCACCAAAAGAGGCAAAATCTCCATAGACACGGACAATCTTTTTGTCTTCACCATTCTCTTGTGGCTCAACATCCTCTTCAATCTCTTCAAGACCAGCATCAATGAGTTCAAGCTCTAACTCTTCAATATCCATATCATCAGTTCTATCAAAAGTAAAGACAGATTTTCGTGTAAACATAAAGTTTAAAGAGCCAGAGGTTAACATCTCTGCACTGTTTCGTACAAGAGCTGCTTTTACATTGGCAACAGTACGGGTTGGATTGTCCGTTGCACAATCAATAATAAACTGTGTTCCGTAAGGTCCTTTTGCTTCATAGTGCATCTCTTTAATGTCAGCAGCATCTTTTCCTGTAGCTCTTTTAATGGCTGCTTCAATATTGTGTTTAGGCATATTTTGGGCTTTTGCCGTTAAGATAGCAGTACGAAGTCTAGGGTTCATGTCAGGGTCAGGTCTGCCTTGGCTGCCATAGTGATGATTTTTCCAAGTTTTGGGAAAACTTTAGACATGGTTCCCCATCGTTTCATTTTTGCTGCTTTACGGTACTCAAACGCTCTACCCATAAATAATCCTTTTATGTTCTAAAAATATTGATGAAATTATACACTTATAGCCTTAATCAGCACATTTCACACAGCGTATACTCTCAGGTCTTACCATCATACGCTCTATGTTAATAGGCTCTGCACACTCAATACAGATACCAAACATCTCATCATCTATACGAGCAAGTGCATGTTTTAGTCTCGCCTGTTTTAGTTGAGCTTGTTCTAAAATTTTGCTATTGACCATGACCTCTGTCATCGCTTCTGTTCTTCCGACATCATCAAGGGTACAATCAGGTGTGATGGGTTTAGCCTGTTCAATAAGACTTTTAATCTCTATCTCTAAATGTTTTAACTCTTCCTCTATTTTCTCTTTAATAATCTCTTTTGTTTTATCTTTGACCATAATTCATATTCCTTTTTTTATATTGTTTATTGTATCAAATTTTTAAATAGATTAATACGTTAAAGCGTGAAATATTGGGCTTTTTTAGCTAAAAAAAATATAATAAAAATAACTTTAAGTCTTCTAACAGTTCAACTCTGTACTATAGAAATATGAAACTAAAAGATGTAAAATTAACCAACCCCTATTTAGAGTTACCAGAGCTATGTTACGACCGAGTTGACCCATCACCACTGAAGAAACCATTTCTAATTCATGCAAACAATAATGTAGCTAAGATGTTAAACCTTGATATTAGTGACCACAATGAACTAACCAAGTTTGTTAATGGTGAACTAAAGCTAGATGGAGCAGATAACTTTGCTATGTGTTATGCAGGTCATCAGTTTGGACACTATGTCCCAAGACTTGGAGATGGACGAGCTATAAATA
>JALXFN010000112.1 GCA_027068975.1 Campylobacteraceae bacterium
GGATAGAATAAGTAAAAAAATAAAATATAAAATATTAATTATAAAATATTAATTATTTTTTGGAAAGATAATTAAAGGCAGTTAGCATGAGTAGTCGCTTGGTTGTGGTCACACCTATTTACAAAAAAGATATCTCTAAAGATGAACTCTTATCGATAAAATCTTCACTTATACACTTAAAAGCATATGATAAAGTAATTATAGCACCGAATAAATTTATGAATGATGAAGAGTTTCTTGTGATTTGGGAAAATTATGGATATAAAATAGTTTTTTTTGATAATAAACATTTTGTGAGTTCTGAATCTTATAATAAGTTTATGATGAATAAAGAGTTTTATAAAGCATTTGAAAAGTACGAATATATGCTGATGTATCAACTTGATGTATTGGTTTTTTCAGACTCTTTGGACTATTGGATTTCTAAAAAAATTGACTATGTAGGTGCCCCATGGATTGTAGAAGATGAAGATGGAAAATATTTTCATGGTGCTGGAAATGGAGGTCTGTCTCTTAGAAATATTCAAACATTTATAAAAGTACTTGAATCAAAAAAACTTTATGATAAAAAAAAGAGTTTTACTAAACTACCTTTAGATTCACTTTTTAAAAATATTTTGATTCTTTGGATTTTATTACGTTATGACTTAACAAAAAATTTAGCAGTTATACTTAGAAAGTTATATCGTGGGAATGAAGATCATTTTTGGGCTTTTTATGCAACATTCTTTGTTAAAGATTTTAAAGTGGCAACAGTTAAAGAGTCCTTATTATTTGCTTTTGAACGTTACCCAGAATTTTGTTTTGAACAAAATGGAGGTGTGTTACCTTTTGGTGTCCATGCGTGGGAGCGATACAATCCATCTTTTTGGGAAGAGCATCAAGTAGCTGCATATTAGAATAGAAGGAGATAATTATGAAGAGTATAGGAATAATTGGTACAGGTTTTATTGCAAAAGGATTGGTTAATTTAATAAGTAATCATCAAGAATATCAATTGAGTGCTATTTTGACTAGAACAGAGATTTCTACAAGAAATGAGTTTCCTCGGTCAGAACTTTTAACAAATTCACTTGAAAAGCTAATTAAAAACTCAGATTTAATTATTGAATGTAGTGGTGATGCCATATATGCGACAGAAAGTATATCTAAAATATTAGAAGCCTCTCTTCCTGTAGTAACAATGAACTCGGAGTATCATGTAACAGCTGGATCTTATTTTATAGATAAAGGTTTTGTTACTGAAGCAGAGGGTGACCAGCCTGGGTCGTTGGCTGTTCTTAATGAAGATATTATGGCTATGGGATTTAAACCTTTAGTATATGGGAATATAAAAGGCTTTTTAAATCATACACCAACTGAAGAAGATATGAAGTTTTGGGCTAATAAGTCAGGAATCAGTCTCGATATGGTGACCTCTTTTACTGATGGAACAAAAGTACAGATAGAACAAGCATTTGTAGCTAATGGATTAGGTGCAAATATTGCTCAAGATGGATTGGTGGGAGTAGAAGAAGATGATATGATGCTTGGTGGAGTAGAATTAGCAGAGTATGCTAAAAAACTAAATGAACCTATCAGTGATTATTTGCTCTCTCCTAAATTACCAGCTGGAGTTTTTATTGTAGCAGAGCATGATAGTGTGCAAAAAGAACATCTGAAATACTATAAAATGGGAGATGGACCTTACTATGTAATGGAGCGTACTTTTCATCTTTGTCATTTAGAAATTATGAAAACAGTTAAAAGGGTTTTATCTGGAGGAACAGTACTACTTGATAACAGTAAGAATCCCAAAATAAGTGTCGCTACTATTGCAAAAAAAGATATCAAAAAGGGGACAGTTATAAAAAAAGGAATAGGCTCGTTTGAAGTTCGTGGTGAGTGTATACGGATAGTTGAAAATAAGCAACATCTTCCTATAGGTCTCTGTTCAAATGTTACAATAAAGCGTGATATTAAAGCAGGGGAAGTTTTAACGCTTGATGATGTAGAATTAGAGGATAGTTTAGCATTGACTGCATGGAATTCTATTCTCTCTAATATAACTTAATCCTCTGTACGCTTAACTGTAACAAAATTTCATAATAATATTAAAATCATTAAAAATATAAGTGCATTGTAATAACTTTTTAGTTACAATTCGCGACCTAAATCTAGGTTTAGGAGTATTCTGCGTGAAGAATTTTTATATAATTCGCACTGATTATATAAGAGTTGGTTGGATAGTAGTCATAATATTCTCACTATTACATTCATCCAACCATGACGCAACATAAGTGCAAAAAACACACAGGAGTAACCAATGAAGGTTAGACCATCAGTAAAAAAAATGTGTGATGATTGTAAGATTATTAAGCGAAAAGGTATCGTAAGAATTATCTGCAAAAATCCAAAACATAAACAGAGACAAGGATAAGCATGGCACGTATATCAGGTGTTGATTTACCTAAGAAAAAGAGAATTGAGTATGGACTAACTTATATCTACGGTATAGGTCTTTATACTTCAAGAAAAATTCTTGATAAAACAGGTATTGATTATAATACAAGAGTATTTGAGTTGACTGGTGCACAAGCTGCAGCAATCCGTAATGAGATTCAAGAAAATGTTATGGTTGAGGGTGACCTTCGTAAGAAAGTAACTTTAGATATTAAGGCACTTATGGATCTTGGTTCTTATAGAGGTCTTAGACATAGACGTGGTTTACCATGTAGAGGTCAAAAGACTAAGACAAATGCTAGAACTCGTAAGGGTAAAAGAAAAACTGTTGGCGCAGCATAAGAAGGTAGTGATTAATGGCTAAAAGAAAAGCAAAAAAGAATATTGCTAAAGGTGTTGTTTACGTAGCAGCAACTTTTAACAATACAGTAATTACAGTTACTGATGAGATGGGTAACGTTCTTGCATGGAGTTCTGCTGGTGCTTTAGGATTTAAAGGTTCTAAAAAATCAACTCCTTTTGCAGCAACAGAGGCTGTAGCTGATGCAATGGCAAAAGCAATGGAGCATGGAATTAAAGAAGTTGGTATCAAAGTACAAGGACCAGGTTCTGGTAGAGATACAGCTGTCAAGTCAATTGGTGCAACTGAAGGAATTAGAGTAACTTGGTTAAAAGATATTACTCCATTACCTCATAATGGTTGTCGTCCTCCTAAGCAGAGAAGAGTTTAATCACTATTTGTGATTTAATTCATATTTAATAGAATAATTAAAGGTATTACAAATGGCAAGATATAGAGGTCCAGTTGAAAAACTAGAGCGAAGACTTGGTGTTGATCTCGGCTTAAAAGGTGAGAGAAGACTTGCAGGTAAATCAGCTTTAGAAAAGAGACCATACCCACCAGGGCAACATGGTCAAAGAAGAACAAAGTTAAGTGAATATGGTGAGCAACTTCAAGAGAAGCAAAAAGCTAAATTTATGTATGGTGTATCTGAAAAACAGTTTAGAGCACTTTTTGCAGAAGCTAAAAGACAAGATGGAAATACAGGGGCAATTCTTATTCAACTTCTTGAGCAGAGACTTGATAACGTAGTTTACAGAATGGGTTTTGCAACCACTAGAAGATTTGCAAGACAACTTACAAACCATGGACATATTCTTGTAGATGGTAAGAGAGTTGATATTCCATCGTTTAGAGTTAAGCCTGGTCAAAAGATTGAGATTAGAGAAAAGTCTAAAACAAATCCGCAAGTGGTAAGAGCAATGGAGTTAACTAACCAAACTGGTATGGTTGAATGGGTAGATGTTGAGAATGAAAAACTTTTTGGTATCTTTACAAGAATTCCAAATAGAGATGAAATTTCAATTCCAGTTGAAGAGAGATTGATTGTTGAGCTTTACTCAAAATAGTACGTATTAGTTAAAAAAGGCAAAGAATGAAAAAAATTAAAGTAGCTCCATCACTTCCAACAAATGTTGAAGTGAATGAACTTGGTGAAAATAGATCTGAAGTTATTGCCTACCCTTTTGAAAGTGGTTATGCTATTACGCTTGCACACCCATTAAGAAGACTTATTTTAGGCTCTTCTGTTGGATTCGCACCAATATCTGTAAAGATAGATGGTGCCGCGCATGAATTTGATAGTGTACGTGGAATGCATGAGGATGTTGCTGTATTTATCATTAATCTTAAAAACATTCGTTTTAAGCTTCAAGATGGTGTTGAGAAATTAGAGGTTTCTTATAGTTTTTCAGGACAAAGAGAGATTACTGCAGCAGATTTAGTAAATGACGATGTAGAGATTGTTAATCCTGAAGCTTTTTTAGCAACACTTAATGAAGATGCAGTTCTTAACTTTACTGTGGTTATTGCACAAGGTTTAGGATATGTCCAGAGTGAAGATCTTCGAGACGATGTAGCAGCTGACTCTATTGCATTGGATGCTTTCTTTACACCAGTAAAAAAAGCAAACTATGACATTCAAAATGTTTTGGTTGAAGACAACCCCAACTATGAAAAAATTGTATTTGATATTGAAACAGATGGACAAGTATCACCTGTAGATGCATTTACAAATGCTTTAGAGACAATGTATAAGCAACTTTCTGTATTTAATGGCGTTCTTGATGTAGAAATCAATGCAGCACCAATTAAAAGAAGTAACGATGACAGTGAGATAAGAGCATATTTAGAACCTATTGAATCGTTAGGTTTATCTGCTCGTTCATTCAACTCACTTGACCGTGCAGGAATGAAAGTTGTAGGAGAGTTAGTACTCATGACAACTGCAGAGATTAAAAATATTAAAAATCTTGGTAAAAAATCATTGGATGAAATTGCTGAGTGTTTAGAAAATCTTGGTTATGGTGAAGACTTTGAATTAGCAGACAATACAAGAGTAAATCTTGTTAAGAAAATTGAGCAACTTAAAGAGTAGCTCTTAGAGAAGGAATATATATGAGACATAAGCATGGATACCGTAAGCTAAGCAGAACTTCTGCTCATAGAGTTGCGTTACTTAAAAACCTTTCTATTGCTCTAATTAAATATGGAAAGATGGAAACAACTCTTCCTAAAGCAAAAGAGCTTAGTAGATATTTTGAAAAACTTATTACAAAAGCAGCTAGTGGAGAAAATGCACATAGAGCAGTTTTTGCACTTTTACAAGATAAAGAGTGTACCAATAAACTTGTAACAGAAATTGCACCAGAGTATGCTGAGCGTAATGGTGGTTACACAAGAATCATTAAGACACGTATGCGTCGTGGTGATGCTGCACCAATGGCTATTATTGAACTCGTATAGTAGTTATAATTCAAGAGGTCCTATTTTAGGATTCTCTTCTTCATTAGCTCGACTTAGTTAAGGCTAGGACTTCGAGTATATTTAATAAAATCTAATGCACACTAAAGATTGTCTACAAAATATAGGGTTATGCAAGAAGTCTATTTAATCTTTACTTTTTTCAATAAAATTAATTTTACTTTAAATAATTTTTTTATACAATTATTAATACAAAATAACGATAAAAAATAAATTTAAATATAATAAAGGTGTTAAAATGAAAAAAGTACTCTCTAAAATTTTATTATATATTCTCTATAAGAGAGAAGAAAAATTACCTAAAGTTCAAATTTCTATATTAAAACCATAATTTCTTATTAGAGAATTTTCTTTTAAAGGTATGTGGTTTTTCTTTTTGAATGGAGTTAATCCATAGTTTATTTATAATAAAATAGATAAGTAGTGATACTACTGTAGAGTAGGGTATTGTTCCTATATAGAGAGGGATGAGTATATTGTCCCAATTATCACTGAACCAATCTAAAGTCAATTCAATATTATCAAGTCCTTCATTTCCTAAGATAAAATTACCAGTTTGATATTCCATATAATACATCAAAGGCATAGTTATAGGGTTACTCAGCCAGACCATAGAAATAGCAATAGGTACATTAAATTTAAAAAAAGGTGTCATAGCTAAAACGGCTAGCATCTGCATGGGCATAGGTATAAATCCCCAAAAAAGACCAATAAGTACACCTCTTGATATAGATTTTCGGTTAATGGATAGATATTCTCGTGGTATTTTATATTTGTCAATAAATTTATCTATTTTACTGTTACTTTTTTTTCTTTTAAAAATTTTACGAATCATTATTTAGCCATTGTTTTATTTAATTAAGTATTGGTATTGTAATCTCTCTATCTTATAGATGATTGAATTTTGAGGATATTTGGTATAAGCTTAAATATTAAAGTGTTAAAAGTTAGCACATGCTTATATCTACTTGACAAAGTATTAAATATAATGTATAAATAGAACAATAATATATAAAGGAGAAGCTGGTGCTTCCATTTACAGATGATGAATTAAGACCAATAGTAGAAGATATGCTAAACAAAGCAAAAGTGTGGATACAACAAGATGGGGGAGATGTTACCCTGATAGATATAAAAGATGGTACAGTATATGTACAACTTCAAGGGGCATGTGTAGGTTGTGGGTCTGCAGGTACTACCATTAAATTTGGTATAGAGAAAGAGATGAGAACCATGATTCACCCAGAGATAAAAGTGATGAGTGTTCCTCATGGTTGGGAAGATAAATTGGAGCAGTTAGGATAACCATGGCTAAGATAAGTCTTGAGAGTTTTCTAAGCAGAGCAGAAGAGTTATTTTCTTTAGGAAAGTATGAAAATGCACTAATCACATATGGACTTTTATTAAAAGAGTATCCAGAACATTCTGATGCACAGATTGGTGTATATCTCTGTGATATAGGTATGGAGAATGGTGAAGAAGCACAGGCTTTGTTTGACTACTATCAGATTATTAAGAGTGAACAAGAAGATGCAAGTGCAGTAATGATTGAAATCCTTAGTTCATTGGATAGCGATAAGAATAAGATTGCAAAGCTATTAAATATTGAAGATGATAAGTTAGAGTATAAAGATGGAATTGCTTATCAAGAATTTTTACAATTTATAGAAGAGCGAGGTGATTTTAAACGAGCCTTTGAAGATGTAATGTTTTCTACAAAAGTAATTTTAAAGAATAAAGAGGAGTATGTCTCTTTTATCACTGACCTTATTGAAAAAGGTCAAGAGGAGTTGGCACTACAATTTTTAGATTCTATAGGTAATGCCTTCGAGAATGACCAAGATATCTATGCTCTATATCATAAATTAAAAGAGAATTAATAAAACTAAAAGTGGAAGAAAAAAAGTGAAATTAGACTATAACATAGATAATTACAGATATATTACAGACGATACAGCAGCTATTTCAGATGATACACAGTTTTTATTAACAGCACAAAATAAAAAATATTTTGATAGTTTAGAGGATAAACCATCTTTTATTACTCCTTTGGAACTTATAGAGAAGTGGGATGTAAATAGATTAAAAGTAGTTGGAGTAACAGGTACAAATGGAAAAACAACAGTTACAGCTGCTATCTATTCATTTCTTTTAGATTTAGGAGAGAAACCAGCTCTTTTAGGAACACGTGGTTTTTTTGCTAATGATGAGAGAATAGAAGAGAAGTCCATGACAACACCTTCTATTTTACATATTCTTAATAGTATGAGAATTGCAAAAGATAAAGAGTGTAACTACTTTATTATGGAAGTTAGTTCTCATGCCATTCATCAAGAGCGAATAGAGGGTTTAAAGTTTGCACTAAAAGTACATACCAATGTCACCTCTGACCACTTAGATTATCATGGAACCATTGAAGAGTATAAGAGGGTGAAAAGCTCTTTCTTTTCAGATGACTCTCCAAAGCTTCTAAATAAAGATGATATTCAAAATATCACTTATAATCCAATAGGAGCTCAAAGTTATGGAGTAGATGAACCTGCAACCTTTAAAGTTCAAGCTTTTTCATTGCAACATGGTATTACAGCAGGAATTAGACATCTAAGTACAGAGGCAACTTTTCACTCCCCTATGGTAGGTCTGTTTAATCTATTTAATCTTATGGCAGCTATTGGCTCTTGTGTGATGTTAACAGGACGTAATGTTGCAGAGGTTTGTGAAGTGGTAGAAAACTTTGCAGGTGTGGCAGGTCGTATGGAAGTGGTTTCACGTAAGCCACTGGTAATCGTAGATTTCGCTCATACCGATGACGGGATGATTCAAGTCTTAGACAGCATGAAAGATGCAGATGTTTCTGTAGTATTTGGAGCAGGTGGAGACAGAGACAAAGGAAAGCGACCAAGAATGGGAGCTGTGGCAGCTAAATTTGCTCAGAAAGTTTATGTTACCTCTGATAATCCTCGTTCGGAAGAGCCTGAAGATATTATAAAAGACATTCTCTCAGGAATAAAAGACCAAACTCATACACGTGCTATGGTGGATAGAGCTTTTGCTATTCAGGAAGCACTAAAAGAGTTAAAAGAGAATGAAGTGCTTATGATACTTGGAAAAGGTGATGAGACCACAATGGAAATCAAAGGTGAAAAGATTCACTTTGATGACAGAGAGATAGTTCGGGCTTTGTTGAAAGAGATGTAAAGTTAAGTACTTGAAAAAGGAGTAGCATGTTTAGAGTAATTTTGTTACTCCTTTTTACAGTAAGCTTACTTTTTTCTTTAGATGTATCCAATAAAGAGTCATTTGAAAATCTACTTCTTAACTCTGAAATATACATAGATAAAAATAACAGCTTAACCATTGATACTATAGAAACTCAACTTTTTTCAAAAAACAGTCAAAAAACTCTAGCCTTTGGCTACTCTCCGAATTTAACAGTATGGGTAAAGTTCAAACTTGAAAATAGTAGTGACAAAAAGATAGAAAAAATCATAGAGTACACCAACCCTCTAACAACAGATGTCACTTTTTTTGACCCAACATCAGATAAAATTCAAAGAGATGGACTACTCCATATTAATCCAAATAGAGAGAGTATCAACCCTATATTTCCTATAATACTAGAGCCTCATAGCTCTAAAACTTTTTACATTAAAGCCTATTCACACATCACCACGCTTATAGTCTCTTTGAACTTATGGGATAAAAAGAGTTTTTATAAACATGAGATAAAGCATCAATTTATCTTGGCGATGTTTTTTGGGGCAATGGCAATTATTATCCTCTATAATTTTTTAATCTATTGGGGAACAAAAGAGATTAGTTACCTCTATTATGTTCTCTTTTTTCTCTCTATTAGCACTCATCATCTGCTTTATCGAGGTTTAGCAGGGCTATACTTGTTGTCTCCTCATGAGGTAGCGTTAAGTGTAGAGTTTTCTTCTTTTTTAGTAGCTCTTCCTGCTCTTTTTTTGGCACTCTTTACGAAAAATATTTTAGAGTTAAAGCAGTATCCTAAATTAAATAGACTCTTAAATTACTATTTAGTTCTTTTTCCTATTTTAATAGGATTATTTCAAATAGTGGAGTTAAATAGATACAAAAATCTATTCTCTGCTATACTTATTGTCTTTCTATTTTTTATTATTGCCTATAGTGTATGGAAGAGAAATCGACAAGCCTATTTTCTTATTGTGGGGTGGTCTCTCTCCATTATGTCAGGGGTTTTAATGTACCTCTCTAGTGCAGGTATTTTTGATATATTTTCCTACTTTCCTTACTATACAGAGTTTGCACTTATATCTGAATCTCTTATCTTTTCTCTTTTATTAGCCGATAAAATTAAACAGCTACAGCAAGAAAAAATCACAATACAAGAGAGACTTATAAGTTATCAAAAAGAGGAGAAAAGAAAACTCTCAAACATGGTTAGAGAAAAAACAGAGGCACTCAATGAGTCATTAAAAGAGAAAGAGTTGCTTTTAAAAGAGCTAAATCATAGAGTTAAAAACAGTATTCAGACCATTGTCTCTTTTTTGCGACTTCAAATAGATGAGATAGAGGAGAAGAAGACCCAACAGATTTTGGTTAATATCGAAAATAGAATACTCTCCATTAGCCATCTTTATGCTCTGCTTTATACCAAAGAGAATATCTGTTTTGTTAATACTCATGAGTATTTTACTCTCTTAATTGAGGATATAGAGACAAGCTATGCCATGCCTCATATAGAGATTAAACTACAGACAGAGGTCAACATCCCCTCTGAATATGCTATCTATTGTGGGTTTATACTCAATGAGAGCATTACTAACTCTTTACAACATGCCTTTATTGGGCGAGATAGTGGAGAGATACTTATTCATCTAAAAAAAGAGAATGAGCTATATAGACTCTCAATCAATGACAATGGCATAGGGTATAATAGCAACACTAAAAGCGATAGTTTAGGGCTTGTTATTATAGAAACTTTAGTAGTAACGCAACTAAAAGGTAGTTTGTCTATAACGTCAACAGATGGAACAAAAATAGAGATAGAGTGGAGAGAGAATGGATAAGATAGATATTTTAATAGTTGAAGATGAAGCCATTGTAGCACTAGAGATTAAAAGAACCATTTTAAAAATGGGTTTTTCTGTTAGTGGAATGGTGATAAATTTTGATGATGCCATAAAGAGTGTCAAAGAGAAACTACCTAGTATTGTACTTTTGGATATTCATCTAAAAAATAGTAAAGATGGCATAGAGACAGCCAAAGCCATTAAACAGGTAACTGATATTCCCATCATCTACCTAACAGCTTTTTGCGATGACCAAACCATAGAGAGAGCCGTAGAGACCAACCCTATTGGTTACTTAGTCAAACCCTTTAAGCGAGAAGATTTAAAATCAACCCTGCAACTTGCTATCTATAAGATGAAAAATAGTAAATCTATAAAGACCCACTTAACCCCCATAGGAGAGGGCTACTTTTATGATTTAGAAAATCATAATCTATTTTTTAAAGAACACCCCATTAAGTTAAGTCAAAAGGAGACTCTACTCCTAGAGATGCTTATTGAAGCAGAAGGAGAGATAGTTCCTTTTGCTACACTAGAACACCATATATGGCAAGGAAACCCTGTATCTGATAGTGCTTTACGTACACTTCTCTATAGGCTTCGTGGGAAATTGGAGTATCTGCTTATTGAGACTGTTCCTTCGTTTGGGTTTCGGATTTCTCCTACTTTGTAAAATAAATTTTGTTTTGTGACGCTAGTTGTGACGTAATTGTAGTATACTAATAAGTATAAAAAGGAAAATCATGAAACAATCAAACAAACTAACGTTAAGCATAGGCATACTATTTTTAATTACTGCTTGTAATAGCTCTATTTCAAACAAACCTACAACAACTCACACTACAGCAAAGTCTACAATTATAGATGGCTTAACTTATGAAAACAAACCATTCATAAAAGAGTATAATTGGGATGATGCAAATAAATATTGTCAAGATAAAGGCTGGAGACTTCCTACACGTAAAGAACTCGCAAAAGTTGCAAATATCCCTTTATATAATGTAAATACTAAGAGTAAAGAAGAATTTAGGTTTAAAGAGTACGATAAATGGTTTAGTAAAAATAAAAGTAAACGAAACTCTAATTTATTTATAAAAAAAATATTTGTAAAAAATATGATGAATAAAGGATATTATTTTTGGACATCAGAGGAGGATACTTCAATGCCAAAAGAACATTATTATCATCATTTCATTCTATTTGATAAAGGTTATATAGGTACATCTGAAGGACATTTAACCTATAGCGTTTTGTGTGTGAAGTAAATGTATACATATAGAGTTTTAGGCTTTAGTTTAGTTGTAGCTGTATTCACGTTATCAGGATGTGATAATGAACCCTCAAAAAAATCAACTTCATTGATGAACCCTAATAAAGTTAATGAAGAAAAGGTTAATGACGAAGATATGTCTTCACTTTTAGACATTGACTCTGATGGTTTTTTGCATATAAAAGAGAACGCTTTAAACATTTTATCTGACAAAGATATAAAAGAGATAGCTGAGACAAATGAGTATATTAAAAAAGGTTTAATGAAATTTGATAAAGATATGAATTTAATTTTAGATAAACGACCTAAACAAGGAGTTGTTGTATCTGAAGATACTCTTTCAGAAGAAGAGATTAATGAAATTATTGAATCTGATTACGATAATACAAAAGAGATAAAGGAAACACCATGAAAAAAACACTACTAATTATGCTTATTTCTATTTTATCTACATTTGTAGGTTGCAATAGAAGCTATGTACCAAAATTTACAGCTGATATATGCTCAAATAAATCTTTAAATATTACACCAAGTGATAGAACAAAATTTTTAAATACTCTAGGCTCTGTAACTGTTAAATCAAATCCCATTCAAAAAACATGGTACAAATTTACTCCTAAAGTAGATAGTAATATCGCCTATAAAAAGAATTTATTTATGGCATTTTCAAACCCTATAGGTACAGGCTCTAAAGTGTTACCTACAGAGGGTAGTTCTGTATTGTATTCAAAAGATGGACTACATTGGTCTAAGAGAGAGGATAAATTGTCGGGAGTTTATAAAAAAATAGTTGTTGCAAAAGATTATTTTTATGCGATTGGAAGAGCTGTTTCAGAGGCTTCCAAGGCTACTATTGTTCGTTCTAAAGATGGAGATAATTGGGAAGAAGTTTTTTCAACAGCATTTTCAAATTTTCAAGATATTAAGTATGTCAATGGAAGAATTATTGCTGTAGGTCTTAATGGATTAGTTGCTACTTCAAAAGATGGTACGAGTTGGAAAAAACAAAAGCTATGTAACTACTCTTTTTACAATATCGTAACAGATGGAAAGAAACTACTTATAGCAGGTGATGCAGGAGTGATATTATCTTCAACTAATGGTGAAAATTGGAGTTTGGTTAAACATGATATTGAGGCATTAGGTATGAGAGATAGTGTCTATAGTAATGGTAAATATCTTTTTAGCTCTAATGATACTGTTTTGATTTATGATAAAAATTTTACTCCTTTGAAAAAAGATTCAGATATGAAAAATATAGCTGTTTATAAAAATCAATTTATAAGTTTGGGTAGTGATGTTATGTTGTCAGATGATGCTAGGGTATGGACAAAAGTTGCAAAATTAAAAACATTAAATAGTAGTAGAGCTAAGGTTAAGTTAGACAATTTTATTGTTGTGGGGTCTGATATTATATTTTATGGAGGGGGACGCTAACAGACTCTTTCTGTGATAAAATACGATGATATAAAAATCACTCTAACTAAAAAAGGAAACCCAAGAAAAAAACAATTCTACTACTAAGCACAACACTAACCCTGTTTGCTAGTCAAACACTATGGACAGATATAGATGGAGACAAGAAACAAGACAAGATAGAGCTTGTAAAACAGAAAGGCTCTGTTACTATTCGCTGTAAATTTACGGTTCAAAATAGAGTTTATAAAAGTAAACCTTTTAAATATGGCATTGGTGAAGCATCTCTTTCAAAAAATAGGAGAGGGGTTTGAGTTATCGTTATCACCTCGTATGTTCCATTTTATATTTACTATATTTATATAGGCTCTTTACATTTGTAAAATATAAAGCTATAATTATGTAATTTACATAAATAGGATTAGTAATGTATAAAAGGTCAGCAGAAGAGATACTTCATGAAGCGTTGTCAATCTCTCCAACAGTTTTACTCTCAGGTGCAAGACAAGTAGGAAAGTCTACACTCTGTCTCTCTTTAGATAATGAGTATAGA
>JALXFN010000113.1 GCA_027068975.1 Campylobacteraceae bacterium
GAATATAGAGAGTAGTAGTAAACTAACAAATAGAAGTAAAAGTTATTTTGGTGAACAGATTTTTAAAGGTAACTTTAAAGAGAATCAACAATTTCGCTACAATCCTGATTACCTTATAAATGTAGGTGATATAGTCTCTGTTAAACTTTGGGGTGCTTATGAGTTTATGGGAGATTTTACAGTTGATAAGCAAGGTAATATTTTTCTTCCAAAGGTAGGAGAGATTCACCTTTTAGGATTATCTAATAGAGCTTTAACCAAAACCATAAAAAATGCCATTAAAAGGACTTTTAAAGATAATGTTTATGTTTATGCTGATTTAAAAAAGTATCAACCTATTTCTGTTTTTGTTTCTGGTTCTGTTAAAAATGTTGGTCTCTATAATGGACTTTCAACCGATTCAATTTTACAGTTTATTGACAAAGCAGGAGGTATTATTCGAGGGCAAGGTAGTTATAGAAATATAGATATATTAAGAGATAAACAGATTATTAAAAATGTTGACCTATACCAGTTTTTACTTGATGGTAAAGTAGATATGTTTCAGTTTCGTAATGGAGATGTGATTTTTATTAATCCTGTAAAAAATTTTATTGAAGTAGATGGAGATGTAAATCGACCTTATATTTTTGAGCTACTTAATCAATACTCTACAGTTCAAGATGTTATGCGTTTTATTATGCCAAAGCCTACAGCCAATAGTTTTATGTTGACAAGATGGAAAAACTCTATAGAGACAACAAAAGATTATAAATTAGACCAAGCCTCTTTCGTGGAAGTACATAATGGAGAAAAATTGAAATTTTTCTCTAACTACTATGTAAATACTATAGGTATAGAACTAGAGGGAGAACACATTGGTCCTAAAAATATAACGGTTAAGAAAGGAACAACCCTTTTTCAACTATTGTCTAAAACTAAGTTTACTCCTCTTTCTGAGATTAAAAATGTACGTCTTTATCGTAAAAGTGTTGCAAAGATTCAAAAACAGCTCATAGAAACAAAGTTAAAAGATTTGGAAGCAAGAGTTTTAACGACAGGTTCTTCAACCGTAGAAGAGGCAAATATTATGACTAAAGAGTCTGAAATGGTCTTAAAGTTTATAGAACGGGCTAAAGCAGTTGAACCTCTTGGTCAAGTAGTAATACGAAGTGAAGATAATTTAGATGAAATTTATTTAGAGGAGGGTGATCGTATTGTTATTCCTAAACGTTCTAATGTCGTTGTAGTACAAGGTGAAGTGAATATTCCTAATGCTTTAGCCTATAGAGAAGATTATACTATTAATAAATATATTGATGTTTGTGGAGGTTTTTCAGAACGAGCGAATAGAGAGAAAGTATTGCTTATAAGAGCAAATGGTGAAGTACTACAGTATGATTCATCAGATAGTTCACCTTTAGTAAATGCTGGTGATTCTATTTTAGTTTTAGGGAAAATAGATAGTAAAAATATTTTGATTACCTCTAGTATTACAACGATACTTTATCAAATTGCTGTTGGTGCAGCTGTTGTTCTTCGTGCTTTTTAGGATTAATTTATTAACTAGTATTCATAATCTAAGTTTGATGAAGTAGTATAAGTATAAAAGCTAAATATAGGCTTTTATATTTAAAAGATGCAAAAAAATAGATTTTTTAATAGAGATACTTTTTTTAAGATGACTAAATAGTTACACTTATTTTTTTATTTTACTTTTCTCTCTATATATTTATTAAATTAAATTAAAATTTATTTTATTATATATAAAATACAATTTAATATAATATAGTATAATATAATCTAACTACTAAATAGGAGTATATTATGGAGTATACCCAGAAAAAAATATTTACAACTTTTACTTTATTTTCTACTCTTTTACTTACAGTGTCTGACTATATGGTTAGAAGTTCTAGTGAGTCATATACTAAGAGGATAAAAGATAATGATATAGGAGAAGTCAACAATAAAAACATTCTTTTACTTCAGGGACCAATAGGTTTTTTTTTTAAAAAATTAGATACCAATTTAAGAAAAAAAGGTGCAAGAACTTATAGAATTGGCTTGAATGCAGGAGACTATTTCTTTTCATATAAAGATAATTATGTTCCTTATAAAGGTACTCAATCTGAATGGAAAAGTTTTATACGAACTTTTTTAGAAGAAAAAAAGATTGATAAAGTTTTTCTTTTCGGTGACTGTCGCTTTTATCAAAGTATATTGGTTGAGGTTGCGGTAGAATTAAAGATTGAGATTTTTGTTTTTGAAGAGGGTTACATTCGACCTCACTACATTACACTTGAACGTTTTGGTGTGAATAATTATAGTCATATACCTCGTGATTCTAATTTTTATGATAGAGTGAATCTTGATGAGTTTGAGAATCTAAAACCTAAGAATACAAAGTTTAATCCTTTATCTATGTGGATAAGTGCTATATTGTACTATGGTATAGCAAGACTTTTTCATTTTAGATATAAATATTATAAACATCATAGAGGCTTTTCTGCTACACAAGAGTTGTTTTTTGGTATACGGAGTTTAATTAGAAAAGTAATCTATACACAATATGATAAAAAATATCTTAAGCAGATTAAAAAAGAGCTTAGTAAAAAGTATTTTTTTGTACCACTTCAAACACATAATGACTTTCAAATATTACAACACTCAAATTATGGGTCAATTGAAAAATTTATCATAGAGGTACTTGAATCATTTGCAAAAGAGGCAGATAGTAATGTTAAGTTAATGTTTAAGCATCATCCTATAGATAGAGGTCGAAAAAATTATAAAAAGTTTATTTTTGAACAGTCTCAAATATTAGGCATTAGTGATAGGGTCTTAGTTGTTCATGAAGTTCATCTTCCAACCTGTTTACAACATGCATTGGGTACAGTAACAATTAATTCAACTGTAGGTTTATCTTCTTTGTATCATGGAACACCAACCATTACTCTAGGAGATGCTATTTATGATATTGAAGGGATAACCAATAAAAATAAAAAAATAAAAGATTTTTGGAAAAATCCTCAAAAACCAAATATGAAATTATTAGAGAAATTTAGACAATATATTATATTTAATACACAATTAAATGGAAATTTTTATGGATTAGTGCCCAAAGAATTATTATGAAAATATAAAGACATGGTTACAATTTTCGGTTATGCATCTTAAATTAGTTGACATCTGATACATTTTATTATCAGCATTTGAAGCTTATAAAAAGTGTTCTTAGAGCAGATTTGGTTACGTTAACAAGTTAAGTTAGCCTCTTTACTAAAGAAGAAAACTTCGAAATAAAGTAAAAAAGTCCTAAAAATACTACTGTATAGAGTAGTGAGTTTGGGATGTTTTTTAGTAGATAGTTAAAGAGTGAGTTGAGATTGCCTTTGTAGGTTGTTTTACTTAGATTAGCATAAAACCCAACACGTTTCATAAATTTCGCTTCTCCTAACTTTTTTAATCCTCTTAATCCATTTTCTCCATAGGTTGAAGCGTGAACAAAACTTTTTTTCGATACCTTTGGCATTGCAGTAGCGTATTGTAATGCTCGATTATTTGTATTGAGTAGTAACACAGGACTTTTTTTACCAAAACGTGAAGAGAAGTGAGCCAAAGCTAGAAGCTCTTTGTTGTTTCTACTTACTTTTAAAATGTCGAGTGTTTGGTGTAGACCAACTTTGTTATACATTTTAGAGATGGGTTGAAGTAGCGTAGTTATCTTCTCTAATGATTTTGTCTCTTGGGCTACTTTTGCGTATTTTATAATCTTCTCTTGTAACCAATGAGGAACTTTATTGACTTTTTTACCATATTTTAAAACAGAGATAGAGGTTTTAATAGGAGCTGTTGCTCCAGCACTGTAAACAGTAGTAGCTGTTGCTAAGAGTCCTAATGAAGAGAGAGCAACAATGAGATTGTCTACCTCTTTGTCATTTGCATAGTTGACCCCTTGAATGGAGAGGTCACGAACATCACCAATGACTAAAAAATCAGAAGCGATGGCAGAGGCACGACCAATATCCTCATCGCTTCCTCCTTTAACAATACCCTCTAAAAACTTCTCTGCTTTATAGCCATAAGAGGCTCGTTTCTCTTGAATATGCTTTAGTAGCAGTTTTGATTTAGGATTCTTTTTGACATACGGTTCTTCCATAAAAAAAGAGAGGTACTCTTCTGCCTCTGCATACTTTTTCTCTACGATAAGCTTTTCAGTATGAGGAATAGGGTCAATATGTGCAAGTGTACTATAATCAAATGTTCTTCGCTCTTGGAGTATTAGTAAGGAAGCTCCTACCAAGAGCAATATAAAAATAGGCGTAAATAGTTTAAGCATTTAAGCCTCCTAAAAAAAGAAGTTATTTAGAGAAAAATTTCATCTAAAATGGTATTGACATAATCATTAGCCTTAAATTTTATAAGGTCATCAGGTTGTTCACCTGTTCCTATAAAATAGATAGGCATTTTAAGCTCATGTGCAATAGATAGAACAGAACCACCTTTAGC
>JALXFN010000114.1 GCA_027068975.1 Campylobacteraceae bacterium
GTTCAATGCACGATACTACAGCTTCTTATAAATTTATTCCAACGCTTCCTAAAAATTCTATTGTAATTGGAGACAAAGGCTATATTTCGGGAAAACTAGAAAAGTTTTTAGCTCAATTTGGGATTGAACTTTCTGCATTTAAACGTAAAAATATGGAGCAAGACCCAAATCATAAAAGCAAACGAAAAATTAGAAAAGGAGTTGAAACAGCTTTCTCTGTTATTACTGCTAAATTTGGTAAAATTATTAGAGCTACTTCTATTCGTGGCTTTCTTGTTAAGCTAAAACTGTTCATTTTATCTTACTCCATTGATAAGTTTTTGAAGCTTTCTTCAACGCATCAAAAATTGGCTTTTAACTAGCAGTTTGGGTTTCATTAATTTTATTGGGATATAATAATAACGATTATTGGAAGAAGGAAGAAAAAATGAGTGTAAAAGTCGTCTGTCCACATTGTGGAAAAGTGAATAAAATACCAAAAAAAGAGAGCTATGCAAAAGCTGGATGTGGACACTGTAAAGAGTCTATGCTTGACCAAAAACCTTTAGAGGTTGATAAAGAGGATTTACTTCATATCTTGGTAAACAGTGAAATTCCTGTAATGGTTGATTTCTGGGCTCCATGGTGTGGTCCTTGTCTGCAAATGGCACCAGCTTTTGAAGAGGCAAGTCGAGAGCTTTCATTACAAGTGCAGTGTTTAAAAGTGAATACTGAAGCGCATCAAGAGTTAGGTGCAATTTATGGGATTCAATCGATTCCAACCTTGATTATGTTTAAGGGAACAAAAGAGGTTGAGCGTATCTCAGGTGCAATGAGTGCAGGTCGACTTGTCTCATGGGCAAAGCAGTTTGTTTAAGGAAAATTAATGGCAAAAGCAAAAATATTACTTCTTGAAGATGATGCAAATCTTAATGAGACGGTTAGTGAGTTTCTTGAAGATGAAGATTATGATGTAACAAGTACTTATGATGGGTATGAGGCACAAGATAAAATCTATGAGTCAAAATTTGACCTGCTTCTTCTAGATGTTAATACCCCTGGAATTAATGGGTTCGAACTCCTAAAAGAGGCACGAGATAATGATGTAGTAGCTCCTGCTATTTTTATTACCTCTTTAGATGGTGTAGATGATTTAGAACGGGGGTTTCAGAGTGGTTGTGATGATTATATTCGTAAACCATTTGTCTTAAAAGAGTTATTGATTCGTATTGAGACACTTTTAAGAAGAGGTTTTTTTCATGAAGTCAATGAGATGATTTCGCTTGGTGAGGGAATTGAGTACAATACCAAGTCAAATGAGTTGTTGGTCAATGGGGTTGCTGAGACTCTAGGAAATAAAGAATCAGCACTCTTTAAACTCTTTATGAAACAACCAAACGAAGTACTCTCTCATGAGAGAATCTACAAAGAGTTGTGGGATTATGATGAAGACCCAAGTGATACAGCTCTTCGTACTTATATTAAAAATATTCGTAAAATTATTGGTAAGGATAGAATTGTTAGTATCAAA
>JALXFN010000115.1 GCA_027068975.1 Campylobacteraceae bacterium
ACACAGACCTTAATGTTACAATAGACTTCTTGCATAACCCTATTGTAACAATAGATTAAAAATTATTTATTTTCAACCAAATTAAATAGTTTTTCTTATTTTTCCTCTTTTTTTTTGCTATACTCATACTCTTAATCAATATTTTTATACTAAAAGGTTCCTGTGTATTTAGTCAAAGTTCTCTCACTTCTTATTATTGCCATTTTTTTAGCTGTAGCCCTTGAAGCTATGACTGTAAACTCTGTAGAAAAAGTTTCTGCAGTTAACTCATCATTTAAAGAACTCAGTGGTAACCATAAAAATTATAGTAAAGATGTCACTCTTTCGGAGATTATTTATACTGAAAAAAGCACCAAAGGATTAATGAAGCTACTCGTTACCAATGAAGAGAAAACATTTAAGAAAATTAAACATAAAAAATTTATTAAAAAAGTCTACAAAAAAAATCGTTATGCACCGATATGGTTTACCTATAAAGGTATAAAAAGTAAAGAGGTAAATGACCTATTTACTGCCATAAAATCAGACATTACTTTAAGTTCAAAAGGAAATATTGTAAAAAAGTACAAACTCCTAAAAAAAACAATTGCAAACTTAAAAAAAGATGATGAACATAAAAAGTTAGAACTTGATATAAAACTTTCTGACCTTTACCGTTCCTATTTGGGGTACCATATTTATGGTGCCATTCCATGGGGAAGTTTTCAGAGAAAACTTCGTTATTTACGCCGAAATCATATTGCAGCTAACTGGGTAACCTATGACCCAAAATATGATATAGCAGAACTCATGTTTACCCATTCTCTACCTGAAATCATCTCAGCGACAACACCCAATAGTTTTGGTTATAAAAAAATGATGAAAGAGTTAAAGAGACTTAAAAAGGTACAAAAACAGGGTGGATGGAGAAAAATACATGCCTCTTCACAACTCCGTTATGGGAAAAGTGGAAAAGCAGTCAGAAGACTTATAAACCGTCTAAAAAGTGAGGGTGACTATACTTGTCGTGGCAATGATGGGCATTTCGGATCTTGTCTTAAAAAAGCGATTAAACGATTTCAAAAACGGCATGGTATTGGGCAAACAGGAACCATTACCAAATATACGCTCTCTAAACTTAATATCTCAGTCAACTGGAAAATAGAAAAAATACTTTTAAACTTAGACAGAATAAAACGTCTTCCTGACCAACCTGAAGACCGATACATTATGGTTAACATTCCTGACTTTAGACTCTATTATAAAGAGAATGGTAGAGAAAAACTAAGTATGCGTGTGGTTGTTGGGGATAAGAAACATCATACCCCAATCTTTTCAAATAAAATATCATTTATTGTTCTTAATCCATACTGGATAATTCCTGATAGCATTGTACAAAAAGAGATGATTCCCAAGATGTTAAAAAACCCTGACTATCTTGCACAGCATGGGTATGAAGTACATAGAAGTTACAATCCAAATAGTGCTAAAATCAATACAAAAAATATCAATTGGGCAAGAGTATTACGAAACAAACAAACCAAAAGGTACAAATTTATGCAACCTCCTGGAGCTAAGAATGCCTTAGGTAAAATCAAATTTAAATTCCCAAATAGATTTTCGGTATACCTTCATGATACTCCAGCAAAAAAATACTTTAAAAAAGCACGACGTGCATTTTCTCATGGCTGTATACGTATCTCCAGACCAAATGCTCTCTTAGCAACCTTTGCTCCTCATGAGCGTTCTGTAAACTTTAACAGAACTCAACGTGTTTTAAGAGGGAACAAAAAGAGACAGATTAACTTATCTAAACATGTTCCTGTACATATTGTTTATCTCACAGCATGGATTAAAAACGATGGTTTACTTCACTATCGTCCTGACGTCTATAACTATGATACCAAACAACGCAGAATCATATATTAATAGTGAATTTTTAAGCTTTATATTAAAGAACTGATTAATTTTGACTATACTATAACTCTTAGCACAAGGGTATATATATGAGAACAATCAATAAAATTTTACTTATCATTTCATTACTATCAACTGTGACTTTTGCTACTCCTACAGAAGAGGTCAATGGTTCAGCCAAGAGCAATAACTCAAAACCTATTACTTTTGAAGAAGAGACGAAACTGTCATTAAAAAAAATTTTTTCAAAAAAAAATTCACAACTTATCAAAACAATCAGCCATAAAAAATTTCTTAAAAATTTTTATAAAAATAATAACTATCAAAGCCAATGGTTAAAGAAAGATGGTTTAAATAAAGAGCGATACAAACAGCTTATGTATCATATAGCAAATGATTTAACGCTTGATAACAATAGTCGAATAGTACAGCATAGCCAACAAATACAAGAGGAACTAGAGAACAATCTCACAAAAGATGATTTATATAAAATAGAGATATCTCTTAGCTCTCTCTATTATGATTTTTTAGAACATAGACTTTATGGTGAGATTGAGTGGAAAAACTTTTCAAGAAAACTTCGTAGTTTAAAGAAATATAAAATTAATGCTGAATGGTTAAAACAAAAAGCTCCTTACAAAATCTCAACCCTTTTAGCACAAGCCAACATTAATGAAACTATTGAAGAGATAACTCCAAAACGTTTTGGATACAAAGCCCTTACCAAATCACTAAAAAAACTCTACAAAATGAAGGTAGATGGTGGCTGGAAAAAAATGGGCTATTTTAAAAGACTTGAACTAGGAAGTAGTGGAGATATGGTTCTACAACTACGTGAACGACTCACCCTTTCTGGAGACTATAAAGAGTGTAACAATACAACAGATAAAACGCTAAAAAAGAGTGATAATAATCAATCAACTGAAGCAAAAATAGATAAAAAAGCAGTTTTTGGTGAATGTTTAAATATGGCTGTAAAGAAATTTCAAAAACGTCATGGTCTGGTTGCTGATGGAATTGTTGGTACAGGTACAAGAAAAGCACTCAATATAACTGTAGAGGAAAAAATTAAAACAGTATTGCTCAATATAGATAGAATAAAATGGTTACCAAGAAAAGCAAATAAACGTTATGTTGTTGTCAATATTCCAGAGTTTATGCTCTACTATATAGAAGATGAAAAAATTAAACAAAGTTTAAGAGTTATTGTCGGAGATAAAAAACACCCTACTCCAATTTTTAATGAAAAAATATCCTATATCGTTCTTAATCCTTATTGGAAAGTACCAGAAGGGATTGTAAAAAGAGAAATTGTTCCACATATGATTAAGAACCCTAATTATCTTAGAAGACAAGGTATACAAGCACATACAACATGGAGTGAACGATCGCCTATTGTGAATGTCTCAAACCTATACTGGGAAGACTATCTTCCAGGTGGACAAAGATTTCCGTATCGCCTTATGCAACCACCAGGTCCACGAAATGCTCTAGGAAAAATCAAGTTTAAATTTCCAAACCGTTTTGCAGTCTATCTACATGATACACCAACAAGACACCTTTTTAAACGAACTGTTAGAGCATTTTCTCATGGTTGTGTACGGCTTTCAAAGCCTGAGAAGCTATTGGCTACTATTAGTACATTTAATAAAGATATCAACTTAACAAAAGCAACAAAAATACTTAAGGGAAAAAGAAAAGTACAATTAAATGTAACCAATAAACTTCCTATTAGTTTGGTTTATTTAACAGCTGGTGTTAATAGTAATAATGAATTAGAGTTTAGAAATGACATCTATAACTATGATAAATACATGAAACGTGTAGCACAGTAGGGTGCAGACCCTGTCTACACCCTGTTATAATATTTATAATTGATTAAAATATAAATTTGGTTTTGACGGTGTAGTCGGTGACTACACCCTACAGCACACCCTAACCTCTAAATAGATAAAATAACCTTCACAAAAAATAATATAGGTTATATCGCTTGGAAACATCTGCAAAAATACTCTCTACCAAGAAAAAGCTTCTCACCGAACTCTACTTTGAACTTCAAGAATATTTTGAAAACAAATATGGACAAGATGCTTTGGTTATTATGGAGATAGGTACTTTTTTTGAAGTCTATGAGGTAAACAACAATGAACTTAAAATTGGTAAAGCCAAGGAAGTAGCAGAGCTTCTTAACATACAACTTACACGTAAAAACAAAAATATTCTTGAAAACTCCATTCCCAACCCACTAATGGCTGGCTTTCCTGCTGTCTCTTTAGAGCGTTACCTCTCACGTCTTATAAGTAGTAAAAAATACACCATAGTTATCATAAAACAAAAAGGTGATGTCCCCAACATCAAACGCTATGTTGCCAACATTATCTCTCCAGGAACCAACTTTGAATACCATACAGACAGTACTGAAAACAACATTGTCTCACTCAATATTGATGAGAACCAAAGTGTATACTCAGTAGGTTACGCAGCCATAGATGTCACCACAGGAAAGACCATTGTCAACGAAATTCACTCTAGCCGTGATGACAAAACCTATGCACTTGATGAAGTCTTCAATCTTTTACAAACTTACAATACTGCTGAAGTGATTGTTACCTTAAGTAATTCAGAAATTGACAAGGAGTGGATTAAAAGTTACTTGGAACTTAACCAGTTTCATACCTCGTTTAATGAAAAATCTTGTAAAATAATCTACCAAAATGAACTCTTTTCTAAAGTCTATCAAATCAACTCTTTTCTCTCTGCCATTGAGTACCTAGATTTGGAGCATCACCCCTATACTACCGAAGCGTTGGCTATTTTAATAGAGTTTATTATAGAGCATGATGAAGCAATTATAGAGAAGATGAATCGTCCTATATTTTTAGGAGAGAGTCGTTACCTCTACTTAGGAAACAATGCTTTGGAGCAACTAGGCGTCATCTCAAGAGACAAAGCAGAAGTTACCCTACTCTCTCTTATAGATAAAACCTCTACAGCTTTTGGAAAGCGTCTTCTAAAAGAGCGTCTACTCTCACCTATTTTGGACAAAGAGATTTTAGAGTCACGTTACGACTTAAGCCAAAAGCTTATGGAGCATAGTGACTCTTATGATACCCATCTTAAAAACATTTATGATTTAGAGCGTATTACAAGGCGTATAAAATTAAAGAAACTCCACCCTGTAGAGCTGACGTATATTAGTACCTCACTTGAAGCGATTGAGAAACTTTTAAATGATGCCTCTTCTATAGGTATCGATTTTGATGAAAATCTTAGCAGTGAAGTCACTGAATTTTACAAACATCTCACCAACAGTTTTAACCTAGACATCTGTGCAAAATTTCGCATAGACCAGATAAACGACAACATCTTTAAAGATGGCATCTACCCTGCCATTGATACTATTTTAAAAAAACAAAAAGTTGAAATAGGAAAACTAGAACAGGTTGCAGAACATATTGAGAATTTTTTTGAGCAAGAGAAGCTTAATAAAAGTTCAAAAAACAACTATGTTGACATTGGATACCTAGAGAGTGAAGGCTATAGTATTAACCTTACTAGAAATAGATTTACTATGATAGAAAAAGAGTTAAAAGAGTCGTTTGTCACCATAGAGGGAGAGCATCATTTCTTTAAAGATTTCCACTACAAACACCTTAAAAATTCAGTCAAAATAAATTCAAAACTTTTTGAAGAGATTACTCAAATTTTTGAAACCAATCAAGTGAAACTTATCTCTTTAGTAAAACAGCGTTACCTACAGAGTTTAGATGATATAGAGAAACGTTTTTCTCATCTTCTAGAAGATATTATCGTTTTTATTGCCAATATTGATGTGGCTATCTCCAATGTCAAATGCTCTAAAAGCATGAACTTAACGCGTCCAACCATTGTAGATAACAATTCTGCCTTTGAAGCGATTGGTCTGCGTCACCCCATCATAGAAGCCAATGAACAAACAGGAGTCTATGTTCCCAACGATGTCTACCTTGGTGAGGGCATAGAAACCACACACAATCACATCACACTCAATGCCAGTGAAGGAAAAGCTGTAAATGGAGTACTTCTTTACGGTATTAACTCTTCAGGAAAGTCCTCACTTATGAAAAGTATTGGTCTTTGTGTCATCTTAGCTCAATCAGGCTTCTTTGTACCTGCTACAGAGTTAAAGCTTGGCATGTACGACAAACTCTTTACCCGTATTGTCTCCCAAGACAACCTCTATAAAGGTCTCTCTACCTTTGCTGTTGAGATGATGGAGCTAAAAAATATTTTTAACCGTGCGTCAGAAAAAAGTCTTGTTTTAGGAGATGAAATCTCCCAAGGAACAGAGACAGAGTCTGGTCTAGCCATCGTAGCAGGTGCCATTTTAAAACTTTTACAATTAAAGTCAACCTTTATATTTGCCACGCACCTTCACCAACTCAAAAACATTGAAGAGCTTAAAAAAGTAGAATCTCTCATACTTCTACACTTAGGGGTAAAGTACGATGAAAAAGAAGACACACTCATCTATAACCGTCAACTACAACTGGGCATGGGTAGCTCACTTTATGGTTTGGAGTTTGCAAAGTCACTACATATGGATGAAGAGTTTCTCAAAAATGCCTATAACATAAGAGAGGAACTCATAGGGCAAAAGTCAGAACTCAAACTCTTAAAGTCACAAAAAAGAAGCAAATACAATAAAACCTTATATGTTACAAAATGTGCCTTATGTGAAGAAAACGTGGAAGATATCCATCATATACAAGCCCAACAATTGGCAAATAGTGACGGAAGGATAGGAACTATGGACAAAAATCACAAATACAACCTTATTCCACTGTGTAAAAATCACCATCAAATGGTACATAATGGCAAGGTTAATATATCGGGGTTCGTTATGACTTCTAAAGGGTTAAAGTTACATTACGAAGAATACTAAAAACTCCAATGTTACTATTTACTACACAATTTCTCCCCATAAATCTTTTTATATCTACAATTTACCCAATTCCTCCACAATAAAAAAATACTATGCAGATAACATAATACAAAGGACTAAGATTATGAAAACAAATTCGATGATTATTTTATTTGCAGTGGGATTAATTGTTATAATAGGTTATATACTTATGAACAATCTTATTATTGCCTCAATACTTCTAGGAACAGCTATAGTTGTTTTTTATATTTCACAAAAAAACACTATTCACAGAAAAGAAAACCTAAATATTATTAGGGACAACAATAAACTATATTTCTACCTTAGTGATGATTTACTTTTTTCAACAGACTTATTGAGAAATAAATCAACAACTGAAACGATTAGAGAGTCTATAACAAAAGAGATGGCGACACTTAAAGATATGGCTCAACAAATCTGTTTTATTAACTTTAAAGATGAACGTTTATTAACTGAGTTAAACTATGCATTAAGATTTAGAGAGAGTAAACATAAATAATAAATCTTTATCTTCACAGAATTTATACTAAAGTAAATTCTGTGACAAAAACTCTATTCTTCCATCATTACTATTTTACTTCTCTTCTATCACTGACTATACCCTTAGAAGCCATTCATTCTTACTATAATTCTTTACTTTAGTTTAGCTCTTAAAAAATTACATTTAATAGACTTATTTTTAATAAATATGACATATTGAAATATTTTATATATATTAAGTTTTATTTTGATATAATTTTTCTATAAAAAGATAGAAAGGTGTACAAATGTTAAATAAAAATAGATACTTTGATATTATACGTGAAGATGTTTTTACTGAGGATGGAGACTTAGTATTAAATAACTATGTTCAAGAGTTTAATCCCTATGCTGTACCCAAAAATAAAAAAAAATATGCCAACTTTGGGGAAATTACACTTTTAGATTTTGGAATGAAAATGAAAAATAGTAGAAAAAAAGATAGAGAATTTCATATAAAATATTTACAGGCACAAAAAGCCATATCTCTAAAAGTTTTACATACTGTCCCTATACTCCAAACAAAAGTTTCAGATACGCTAGGAGGATATGATAGACTATCCCCTCTCTTAAGAAATCTAACTTATGGGGATACTGAACTCGCTGTTTGGGTAGTTGATGGTTTTACCTATGCCCTTGTTAATGCTGGACAAGGTGATAGCTCATGTAACCTGCTCTTTTTTTGTCGTATAGAAGAACCGAAAAAGTAGAGATAGTATTAAAGTAAAATGGTATTGTCCAAAACAATACCCTAACTACCCCTACAGAGCCTCTTCATCCTCTTCACCCGTACGAATTCTCATCACTCGTTCTATATCAGATATAAAGATTTTTCCATCACCAATTTTCCCTGTTTGTGCAGCCTCTTTAATGGTATGTACTGCAATATCTGCATACTCTTGTGAACTTACAACTATCTCAATTTTAACTTTAGGAATAAACTCAATAACATACTCAGCCCCTCGATAAAGCTCAGAATGACCTTGCTGTCGTCCATAACCTTTTACTTCAGAAATGGTCATACCCTCGATTCCTGCTTCTATCAATGCATCCTTTACATCTTCTAGTTTAAATGGTTTTATGATTGCTTCTATCTTTTTCATCTTTCAATCCTTTTATTAAATTTGATAGCTTTTATTTTATCTAAATAGTAAGATTTTATCAAAATAACCAATATATAAAATATGTTTAAAAAAATATAACCTGTCTACTTAGAGTGTATAAAAAATAGGCAAAAATATTTTAACGTAACAAAAGTTACAATCATGTCTTCTATTATTATGTATAATCAAATAAAATTCTAACGGAGATTCAAAATGAGACAATATCTATTTACAATCATTTTTCTATCCCTAAGCCCCATACTGATATTTGCAAAAGATATCTCTCTTCAAATACTTGGTTCAGGAGGACCTGAATTTTCTAAAAGAGCTTCAAGCTCCTACATTATTTGGGTTGATGGAAAAGCAAAGGTACTTGTTGATGCAGGTGGAGGAGCTTTTTTACGTTTTACTCAAAGTGGTGCTAAAATAGAAGACCTAGAGTTTATGGCACTAACCCATCTTCACATTGACCACTCTGCCGACCTTCCTGCCTTTATGAAAGCTGGTTATTTTTCTAAGAGAACAACTGTTCTTCCTATTTTAGGGACAACAGGAGCTAGAGACTTTCCCAATATTAATGAATATCTTCAAAGACTCTTTGGAAAAAAAGGAGCCTATGCATACATGAATGACATATTAACCCCTCAAAGTGACTCTTTTCAAATTAAACCCATTATGTTTAACCAAGGATTCAATAGTAAAAACTTTGGTCAAATTATGGTAGGAACAGTGGGAGTTGCTCATGGTAAAGTCCCTGCCATCGCCTACTGCATTAACATAGCTGGAAAGAAAATAGTTTTTGCAGGAGACACTTCAGCAAGTAGTGACAAACTCATAAGCTTAGCTCAAGATGCTGACTACTTAGTAATTCACCATGCCATTCCTCAAGATGCAGGACATTTTGCTAAGCTTTTACATATTACCCCTAAACGTATAGGTGAAGTTGCTCAAAAAGCTAAAATAAAACATTTGGTTCTCTCCCATCGCATGAAACGTACTTATAACGCTGAAAATGAAAGCTTAAAATTGATAAGAGAGAGTTTTAGAGGAGATATCATTTGGGCTGAAGATTTATTGACTTTAGAGGTTGAGTAGAAATCTTAGGAACATGGACTTTAGTCCATGTATACAGAGATTAAAGTCTCTGTTCCTAAAAGGTGACTATTTTTTGTCACCACCACATTTACCTGTAGCACATTTCATACCTTTGTCAGCTTTTTTGTCAGCTCCACATTTCATGGCTTTTTCAGCTTTTTTATCACCACCACATTTGCCTCCACCACACTTGGCACTTTTTGCTCCTGTATCAGTTCCAGAACAACCTGTTGCTGCAATTAAAGCCATTGTTACCAATGAACCAAATAGTATATTCTTCATAAAAATCCTTTTTGTTTAAGTTACGAAAGAATTATAACAGAATATAAATATTACTTATGTAACATTTGTTACAGTTGTAAAATCATGAAAAATGCTATAATATTTTTATGAAAAAAACAGTGACAAGAAGAGTATTTATAGCCTCTACCTTATTAGCAGGAACAACCCTGTTCCTATTGCCTCAAGGGAAAACAACTCCCATAAACATAGAACCTTTTAAAGTCTTATCTGCTGTACAAGAGGTTCTTTTCCCCAAAGGATTAAAGGCTCCTTCTGCTTCAGAGTTTGGAGCCACAGCTTACCTTTTAAATGTCTCCACTCATCCATCCTTTTGGGCTGAAGACTTAAAGTTTTTAACCTATGGTGCTGAACTACTCATAAAAGAGAAATCAAACTTTCTAAGCATGACCCCCAAAGAACAAGATGAAGCATTAAGAGATTTTGTAAACAATAACCCTAAAGGAAAAAACTGGGTTTCACTTTTGCTTTTTTACACTTTAGAGGCTCTATTTTCTGACCCTATCTATGGTGGAAATAAAAATGAAGTAGGTTGGAAATGGCTAAACCACAACACAGGACAACCACAGCCCAAAAAGATGTGGGCAGAGGAGATAGCATGAAATATGATGTATGCATCGTAGGTACAGGAGCAGGAGCATCAGGAGTAGCCCATACCCTTACAGAAGCTGGATTAAAAGTAGTCATGCTTGAACGTGGAGGCTTCTTAAAAGAGAAAGATTTCTCAAAAGATGAGATAGCCTACTGCAAACGTGACATTGTAACGCCAAATCTTAAAGAGTCTTACCATACCATTGAAGCATTAGAAAATGGAAAATGGGTTAAAACCCCAACCTATGTAACCGAGAGTAGTTTTTTTAACGGAAATATTGTTGGTGGCTCTTCCAACTTTATGAGTGGCTATTTTCATCGGCTAAAACCTGTAGACTTTAAACTGCTCTCTACCTATGGAGCCATAAAAGGGGCAAATGTGGTTGATTGGGTTATTGATTATGATGAGCTTGAACCCTATTTTGAAAAGGTAGAACGTTTGGTAGGTGTTTCAGGAGAAGTAACCCCTTACAAATACCACGAACCACGAAGCACAAAAGTGTTCCCCTACCCTCCTTTAGAAGAACATCCTATCTCTAAACGCATAGACCAAAGTTGTAAAAGCTTAGGCTTTGTAGCCTACAAAACCCCTCGTGCCATTTTGTCTAAACCCAAAGATGACCGAGCCAACTGCTACTACTCCAACTACTGTGGCTCATACCCTTGTGCCAGTGGAGCAAAAGGGAGTGCTAGAGCCTCTCTGCTTCAACCTGCTGTTAAAAGAGGGAACTTGACCATTATAACCCATGCTTTTGTAAAAAAGTTGGTTGAGAAAAATGCCAAAGTGACCGAAGCCATCTACATAGATACCCAAACAAAAAAAGAGCATGGCATTAAAGCAGACATCTTTGTGGTGGCAGGTCAAGCTGTTGAAAGCTGTCGACTCTTGCTTAACTCAAAGTCTAAAAACTTTCCCAATGGTCTAGCCAACAACTCTGGACAAGTAGGAAAGAACCTACTGTTTTCAGCAGGTGGCGTAGGTTCAGGTCAATTTGATGCAAAAACCATGCCCCTAAAAGAACTTATGGTAGAAGGTCTCTTTGTCAACCGTTCACTCTGTGACTGGTATGAGGTAGAGAAAATGAAAGGGGGAATAGTTGATTTTCTTTTTGAACATGCTAACCCCATTTCAAAAGCGAGTAAACAGCGTTGGGAAGGAGATAAACTACTATGGGGAGAAGAGCTACAAGATAAAATTTTTCATAAATTCACAGCCACTAAACAGCTAAACTTTGAAGTCTTTAATGACTGGCTACCTACCGATAACTGTTTTGTAAGTGTTGATGAGAAATACAAAGATGTCTATGGCGTACCTGTTGCCAACATACGCATCGGAGCCCACCCCCACGACCTAAAAGTAGCCAAACTCTTAGCCAAAAAAGCCAAAAAAGTCTTAGAAGAGATGGGAGCAAAAAACATACGCTCTTCTATGAGTAGCTACCCACCTGCCAACCTACAAGCAGGAGGATGTCGTTTTGGAGACAACCCAAAAACATCGGTACTCAACAGACACTGCCAAGCCCATGAAGTAAGTAACCTTTTTGTAAGTGATGGAAGCTTTATGCCTACAGGTGGATCAGTTACTTATACTTGGACGATTTATGCCAACTCTTTTCGAGTTGGAGATTATATTGTTGAGAACAAAAAGAAATGGATAAGTTAGAACCTGAATTCAAAATCATAAAAAAGTAAATTTTTTTGATATTTGTTAATACGCATAACTCGTACTTCCATCAATAGGCAATGTCGGTCTATCGAACAGTGTTCCATACTCATCACTCTGACAATAGCCTGTATCCGTCGAGACAAACAGACTTTTAGGTGCTTTGTCAAACCCAAAACTGGCAATTTGGTCATGTGCTTTTTGAGAGAAAGGAATACCCATCATATCAAAATAGTCTCTTAAATCAAGTTCAGAAGCGTAGGAGTACGCAATCGTTAGCCAATCATTATCTCTTATAGCATTAATCTCATCTAATGAGTAGGTTGAGAAACCAACGGACGCTTTTCGTGCTTCCCAATCCTCTTTTGCCAGTTTCATCTCTCGCTCTAAGATGTGGACTCTTGCCAAGACATGCCAACCCCTTTGAACCTTACCTAACTTTTGGGCATGCATCATCGCCTCTATCTTCAGTAGATACTGCTCTCCTAGCCCTGCTCTCTTCCAAAGGTTTTTTTGTAAATAAGCAGTCACATTACTTTCTCCTACTGAGGATTGAATAGTATCAAATAGCTCTTTAAAAGGCAATCCTTGACAATCTCCATACTCTCCTGTATTTTCAAAATATCGTAACTTAGTATAGTAGGAAAAGGTATTGGTCGCAGAGTGATTAGGAAATCCTTCAAATCTCATTTTTTGTAAAGAGTGTCCTATCTCATGTAAATCACCATGCCCTATTGGGTCAAATGCCCAGTAGGCATCATAAGGGTTTCCAGAACACCCTTTACCACAAGTTGCTTGGTCTGAGTTCATATGTTTGACAAAATCGACACGCTTTATAGTCATATTTCTCTGTGTTGCCCAATCATAAATCTCAGGGACAACATCAACACCATCTCCTTTAAATCCTGCTAAAACATAAGGGTAGTTAGAGGTGTATTTTTGAATCGCCTCTGCTAAATCACCAGCACTCTCTCCAAAACGGCTATTGGCAATAGATTCTCTCATTTTATCAACTCTGGAGTGAACCTCAAAGCTCTCGGTTACTATCTCTGCCCAGTTATATACACCCTCATTTAACTTCTGTGTAAATGATTCATTATCGGCACTACTCTCCCAGTATGGGTGTTCTCCAACATTTTCAAAGGTGACACTAACATCTAAATCATTTTTAGAGAACTCCAACTCTATTGGTCCACCATAAGGAGAGGTCAACTCAAGACTCTCACCCGACTTTAACTCAAAATGTATTGACTGCAAATTTTTTGGACGACTATAACCACTC
>JALXFN010000116.1 GCA_027068975.1 Campylobacteraceae bacterium
ATATTATCTCATATATAAGCTTTTTTTTATATTATTTTTTGATTATTTATGTTAGAATTATACTATGAGAGAAAGGACATCAATGAAAAACTTTTTTGGATTTATTGATTACAGAAAAAACGATTTTTCTATAGAGAGTAATGTTAATCATAAAAAGACTTATTACTATGAATATCAAGAGTATAATATATTTTTATCCTATACAAAGCATAAAGAGTCTCACTCTATTGACAATAGAGAGACTTTACTGCTTTTCAATGGAAGAGTTTCAAATAGGTCTTTCTTGATTTCAAAGCTTAATATTTCAAATAACTCCTTACCTACTATTGACCTTATCAACCAAGCCTATTTGGTATGGGGGAAGGATGTAGTTAAATATTTAGAAGGAGACTTCACACTTATCATTTTTGATAAAATTAACAAATATTTAATTTTATATAAAGATAAAATTGGAATTATTCCCTTAAGCTACTACTTCTCTAAAGAGCTTATTATTTTTGGTAGTCGAATAAATGACTTTAAAAATGCTCCTGGTTTTACCCCTATTATAAGCAGAGATTCACTAGCTAACTATTTACAGTTCGGTTCCATCATACAACCCAATACCATTTTAAAAGATTGCTATAAAGTCAAATCTGGAACATCTACCAACTTTGACTTGAGGAAAAAAGAGTACTTTAACACAACTCATTGGAGTTTGGAGTCAGAATACAATACTAAAAAATTCCCTTTAGATGAATCTAAAATTGAAACTAAAATTATAAATGATGCAGAAGCACTACTTATCTCTGCCATTAAAAAACCTAAAATAGAGAATAAAACCGTTGCACTCTCTTTAAGTGGTGGATATGACAGCTCAACCATTGCTGCTCTACTTAAAAATAGAAGTGACTACAATCTTGAAACATTTACGATTGGTTTTGGTGATGATAACATAAATGAGGCACCTCATGCCAAGGCGATTGCTGAGCATTTAGGAAGCAAACATCATGAACACTACTTTACGGCTAAAGATGTTACAAACATCATCCCTAAGCTCTCTGAAATTTATGATGAGCCTTTTTCTGACCATGCAGCTGCACCAACACTCTTAACTACAGAGATGATAAAAGCAGAGGGAATAGAAAATCTTTTTATCGGTGATGGAGGAGATGAAGTCTTTGCAACTGCAGATGATGTTCATTTTTTTAATCGCATTATATCTCTCCCCTATAATATAAGAAAAGCTCTAATAAATCCATTGAAAAATGTAAATATTGATGCCTTTCCTCTTTTGAGAGACATTAATAACCTTCCAACAAAATGTGAAAAACTACTCTCCATACTCTCTGCTAAAAATATTCCACAAATGACCAAAACTAGAATTATGACCTTTAGAGAAAAAGAGTTACAAACACTTATTAAAGGCTATCATCAACCTATCTATACAACGTTTGATGAGATTGACTTTAACGGATACCATGAAACTGTTGATGAAATTATTGGTGTCTATTTTAAAACAACCATGACCGATGGAGAGTTGGTTAAAAGCTACTCAGCAGCCAACCATAACAACATCTCTATTCATACTCCATTTTTAGATGAAAAACTCATCTCTTATATGGCAAAGGTTCCCTCGTCTATCAAAATAAAAAATGGCATTAAAAAATATGTTTTAAAAGAGATTGCCCATACCTATATACCTAAGAATCTTCTCGATAGACCTAAAAGTGGCTTTACTGTTCACTTTGATTCATGGATGAGAAATGAACTAAAAGAGCTTGTCTATGCACAAGTAAATAAAGAGAGGTTAGATAAAGACAATATATTTAACTCTTATGATATAATTAAAATACGTGATGATTTCTACAACGGAAACAACAACTATAAAACCAGATTGTGGAGAATTTTTCTCTTTCAACTTTGGTATGAAAATTTTAAAGGATAACCCATCGAAGTATGTATTGCACCGACCAACAATAAAGAGTATTCAGCCCCTACCTTAGCTTATGGAGAGTGGTCTGAAGAGAAACTGAATAATTTATATGAACTTATAAATAAACAGTTAACAAACCAAGACAAAAAAACCATTATTGTCTTAGAAATTGCACACTTTTCACTCCCTCTTGAAGAAGAGAACAAAGAGTGGGCCAAGAAAAATATGAAGTTTGCCAATGCACTGTGTGAAAGAATTATTCAAGAACATAAACATAAGTTTAGGATTATTCCAACACTTCTACTTAACAACCTAGATGATGAAGATGGTGCTGAAACTTCTCAAGAGTTTATAGATGCCATGGTTGAAGGACAAAAGTATATTCGTAAAGAATCAGTGCGTCTAATCTCAGAACGTAACTTAAAAAATAGAGCCTTTAAAGCACTAAAAAAGAACCAAGCACTCTCGGAAAGTTTTATAAATATTGATGGAAAAGCCTACTTAAAAGATGATGACTATAAACATGATTTAGCAGCAGGTTTTGTTAATGATGATGGAAAAATTATTCCAAGATGTGGTCTTATTTTAACAAGTTTTTTAGACATGGTTGCAAAACTTGCTAACGAAAGACTGCACCAAAAAGAGGGAGCTAATGTTCTCTTTGTTAGCTTCTCTGAGCAGTTCCATGAGTACCAAAGAGTCAGACTGGGTGTAGATATTTACACTAGAACACATAAAAGTGCAACCATTCACCCCATAGTGATTCACTGGTCATACAACATAGACCAATGCTTAACCTCATTTAGAGAGTGTAATACTCAAGAATGGCATGAAAAAGAACTATAATATCACTTATTATATATTAGATTATATTTTTTTATGTTAAAATATAATCAACTTTCATATTAGGAAAAACCGTGCTATTTAATAGTTATACATTTATATTTGTATTTTTACCCATAACATTTTTTATATATTTTTATTTAAACCAAAAGAGACTGACAGAAGCGAGTAAAGGTTTTCTCGTCTTTTCGAGTCTCTTTTTTTACTCTTGGTGGAATATCGCTTATCTGCCCATTATATTATCATCTATGCTATTTAACTATATTCTTGGAAATAGTCTCAACAGCAATAGTAAAAATAAGCGTAGTAGATTTTCGAAAAAATCACTTCTTATTTTTGGAATAGTCTCCAACCTTGCACTACTCGGTTATTTTAAATATTCTGATTTTTTTATTGAAAACTTTAACCTTGTTTTCTCTTCTGATGTTCCACTCTTACACTTGGCACTCCCTTTGGCAATCTCTTTCTTTACCTTTCAACAAATATCATATTTGGTCGATAGCTATAGAAAAGAGACAAAAGAGTATGACTTTTTAAACTATGCTCTCTTTGTAACCTTTTTTCCTCAACTTATAGCAGGACCTATTGTTCACCATAAAGAGATGATGCCTCAGTTTGCTAAAACAAAAAATAAAATTAAAAACCATAAAAACATAGCATTAGGTCTTTTTATCTTCTCCATAGGACTCTTTAAAAAAGTTGTCATCGCAGATACCTTTGCTGTATGGGCAACAGAGGGGTTCGATGTGGCTACCACCCTCAACCTCGTTGAAGCATGGTCAAGCTCACTATCCTATACCTTTCAACTCTATTTTGACTTCTCTGGCTATACCGACATGGCAATTGGTGCTGCCCTGCTCTTTAACATTAAGCTACCTATTAACTTCAACAGTCCATACCAAGCCACCAGTATACAAGACTTTTGGCGACGATGGCACATGACCTTAAGCAGATTTTTAAAAGACTATATCTACATCCCTTTAGGGGGGAATAGAAAAGGAGAGTTGAGAACCTATACTAATCTCTTGACTACTTTTATTATTGGTGGTATTTGGCATGGTGCAGGTTGGACTTTTATTTTTTGGGGTTTCTTACATGGAATGGCATTGGTCATCAACCGAGCATGGAGTAAACTGGGTTTCAAACTTTGGTCTTGGTTTGCATGGTTTCTAACCTTTAACTTTGTCAATATCGCTTGGATATTTTTTAGAGCAAAAGAGTGGGACGATGCCATAAAAGTTTTAACAGCCATGTTTAATTTCTCAGATATAAAACTAACTGTTGATACTATTGAAATAGCTTACATTGCTCTATTTTTAGTCGTTATTTTCTTCAAAAATTCTAATGAGATTATCAAAATAAAGTTCTCTAAAAGTACCATACTTTTTATTACTACTTTCCTATTTGTACTCTCATTGCTACAACTAACCAATATCATGGTACAAGCAGATAAAGTATCAGAATTTTTATATTTTAATTTCTAAAGGCTATCTATTGAAAAATTTTATAATTATATTAATATCGTCATTTCTTGCTCTAGTATGTTTTGAGCTATTTTTAAAATATTCCCCTTTTGAACTGGGGATATCTGCTACAAAATATGATGAGAAAATAGGTTTGTGGCACAAAGAGAATTTTCAAGAGTATATTATTGAAGAGTGCTACAAAAACAGATATAGCTACGATGAAAAAGGTCTACCAAGCAATATTATCCCCTATGATTCAAATAAAAAAGATGTTATTCTTATTGGTGACTCCAACGTTGAAGCTCAAATGGTTAAAAACGAATACATTATGCACAACTCACTAGCAAAAGCATTCAATTACAAATACAACTTCATCAACTATGGACTAGCAGGTACAAGCCCCACTCAACAACTGGTCATACTTCAAGAAAAAGTAGACCTGAGCAACACAAAATATCTCCTTCAATTTATAGATATTGAAGGAGATTTACTGGATGTAGACAGTAAAAACTTAAGTTCACTAGCAAGACCAAAGGTCTATGTAGAGTTTGATAACCTTGATGAGTACACCATTATACCCCCAAGAGAAGAGACACTCTTTGATAAAATTAGTGATAAACTTAACTATTATCAAAGCTATCTATTTGTAAAAAAAACCCTATACTTCCTAAAAAGTAAGCTAACTAGCAAAAAAGAAGCTACTCCTCAAACCAAAGAAGAAGCTGACCTTAGTAAAAACTGGTTGTACCTAAAGGGAGCCATATATCAAACAGCTAAACTTGTCAAATCTATAAATAGCAAGATACAATATAAACTTGTTCTTCGTAGTAAAAGTGAAAAGAACAAAGCCATCATGAAAAAATTTCTTCATGAGCAAAATATAGACTTTTTCTTCTTAAATGAGACAGCCAAAGAGCTAAATCTTAAACTAGACTCATTTACGTGTGATAGTCACTGGACAAGTAAAGCACACCAAAATATTGCTAAAATCATTAAAGATATAGAGTTTATTAAGTAATTGAACTAGCCCATCTATATTCACTTTTAGTAATGGTAACATTTAACTTTATTTATTAATTTATAACAATTTATGTGATATACTAATTTGTTCTAAATAAATTAATAAAGGAATTAAAATGAAAAAAACCATATCTCTTTTACTGTTTGCAAATATTCTTTTTGCAAGTGATTCATCTATTGCATTAGGAAAAAAAGTTTCCAGTCATGTCGATAAACGTGCATCGAACTACCACTTAATATCTGCATCAAGTGGTGATACTATTACCACTATCTTAAACAGCAAAGATGATAATGCTGACTTATATGTAGCTGTTGGCTACAGACCAACAGCTAATGCAAATGATTGTCATTCAACCAACTCTGGAACAAAAGCCGATGAGTGTTCAATAACACTAGAACAAGATGCTAGAGTCTATGTACGTGTTTATGGACGCAAAGCAACAGACTATGATATAACCGTAACAAACCCTCAAGTACATGGAGAGCCTATCACCCGTGAACAGTTAAAAGTGATGATTGAAAATGGTGAAGATGTCACCAAGGTAAATACTTCTCAAATTACTGATATGAGTCATTTATTTGAACATGCAAGAACTTTTAATCAAGACATTAGTAACTGGGATGTTTCTAATGTTACAAATATGTCTTATATGTTTTTTCCAGATGGTGATGGTAGTCAATATAAGTTTAAAAATCATGACTTACGTAAATGGAATGTAAAAAAAGTAACAAATCATGAGTTCTTTTTTGATAGTTTTTTAGCACAGACCAATATCGAACCAAACTGGATTGATAAACCTGCTAACTGTTTAACAAAAAATGAACTTAGAAGAAAAATAAAAAATCATGAAGATGTTACACAAGTTGATACTTCTTGTATTACCGACATGAGTTTTTTATTTGCAGGTCAACGTGATTTTAACCAAGACATCAGTAATTGGGATGTTTCTAATGTTACAAACATGAAACGTATGTTTTGGAATGCCAATTCATTTAATCAATACATAGGTAACTGGGATGTATCTAAGGTTACAGACATGCACTCTATGTTTGAGAACGCAGGTAGTTTCAATCAAAACATTAGGAAATGGAATGCTGAAAATGTTATGAACTTTGTAAATATGTTTCAGGGAGCAGATGCAATGGAAAGAAAAAACAAACCAATAGAACTTTTTGACGAGCAGATAATGAATCCATCTGGTTATGTCTATAAAGGCGATTCAAAATACTACGAAATACCTGTATCAAGTGGTGACACTATTACCACTAAACTAAAGAGCCTATATGATGGTAGTAATGCTGACTTATATGTAGGAGTAGGCTACAGACCAAAAAGTAATAAAAATGATTGTAGCTCAACCAACCCTGGTACACAAGATGAAAAGTGTTCAGTAACAGTAGATAGTGATACTACAGTTTATGTACGTATTTATGGACGTAAATCAACAAACTATTTTGCATTTATAACCAAACAATAATCACTTATACTCCAAGAGAGGTGACCATCGAGTCCCTTTCTTGTTCTACAAAAAAGTAAATAAAACTTATGAAGGAATTCCAATGAAAAAAACCATATCTCTCTTATTATTTGCAAATCTACTGTTTGCAAGTGACTTACCTATTGTATCAGGAGAAAATGTCTCTGCTCATGTCGATAAAGGTACATCAAACTACCACTTAATACTTGCAGCAAGTGGTGACACAATTACCACTAAAGTATCCAACCTAGATGATAATGCTGACTTATATGTAGGAGTCGGTTACAGACCAAAAAGTAGTAAGAATGATTGTAAATCAACCAACTCTGGAACGCAAATCGAAGAGTGTTCAGTAACACTAGATAAAAAGGCTAGAGTCTATGTACGGGTTCATGGACGAAGAACAACAGACTATAGTATAACCGTAACAAAATCTCAAGTAAATAATGCTCCCCTCACCCGTGAACAGTTGGAGGCAATGATTGAGAATGGTGACGATGTTACCAATGTAAATACTTCTCAAATTACTGATATGAGTGGCTTATTTGCATTTAACGTTGATTTCAATCAAGACATTAGTAACTGGGATGTTTCTAATGTTACAACTATGAGTGCTATGTTTTTAGCTGCTACTTCTTTTAATCAAGATATTAGTAACTGGGATGTTTCTAATGTTACAAAGATGAAAGATATGTTTTGGTCTGCTTATCGCTTTAACCAACCTATAGGTAATTGGGATGTTTCTAATGTTACAAATATGGCTGGTATGTTTCAGATGAAAAATAGCTTTGGAGATTTCAATCAAGATATTAGTAACTGGGATGTATCTAACGTTACAGACATGAGTGCTATGTTTCTTCAAGGTAGGGGCTATCACCCTGGTAGACATTATAACTTTAAAAATCATGACCTAAGTAAATGGAATGTAAAAAAGGTAACATACCACAAAAACTTCTTTAATATTGACCATACCCATAATAACATAGAACCAAACTGGATTGATAAACCTGCTAACTGTTTAACAAAAAATGAACTTAGAAGAAAAATAAAAAATCATGAAGATGTTACACAAGTTGATACCTCTTGTATTACTGATATGAGTTTTTTATTTTCAGGTCAACGTGATTTTAACCAAGACATCAGTAACTGGGATGTTTCTAATGTTACAAACATGAAACGTATGTTTTGGAATGCCAATTCATTTAATCAATACATAGGTAACTGGGATGTATCTAACGTTACAGACATGCACTCTATGTTTGAGAATGCAGGTAGTTTCAATCAAGACATTAGTAAGTGGAATGTTACAAGTATTAACAACTTTAGAAATATGTTTTATGAAGCAAATGCAATGGAAGAGAAAAACAAACCAAAGAAACTTTTTCCAGGAAATGTAGAAACACTAGTAAACGAATACACTTCTGTATCTAAACGTCATTCAAAATACTACGAAATACCTGTATCAAGTGGTGACACTATTACTACTAAAGTATCTAACTTAGATGATAATGCTGACTTATATGTAGGTGTAGGCTACAGACCAAAAAGTAGTAAAAATGATTGTAAATCAACCAACTCGGGAACACAAATTGAAGAGTGTTCAGTAACGGTAAATAGTGATACTACCGTTTATGTACGTATTTATGGACGTAAATCAACAAACTATTTTGCATTTATAACCAAACAATAATCACTTATACTCCAAGAGAGGTGACCATAGAGTCCCTTTCTTGTTCTACAAAAAAGTAAACAGAGCTTCTTAAACTTATTTCAAAACTCCACTTAACATCTTATTCTTTCTTTCTAGTTTTTACAAAACACCTATTGAGCAATTGACTTTTTAAAATAGTAAACCAGTAGTAATATATGTACAAAAGAGACAACGACAAAGGAAATAACCAAGCCCACCTCTTGATAAAAGTAGATAGAAGGGGGGACAATCAGTAAATTGAGTAACACCGTATAGTTCATGACCTTCATAAACTCTTTTTTTCTTTCCATAACAACCAATAGATTAGAGAACAGAGCACCAAAAGGATAGGTTAAAACTCTTAAAAGAAAGATTGCCAAAAGTACGCTCACTTCTGTTGTTTGGGAGCCTGTAACCAATAAAACTATACTATCTTTAAAGTATTCAGCGAAGATAAAAAAAGCAAATGATATGGCTAAAAAAACCAATGCTATTTTTTTAACCAAGTTTATAAACAATTCAAAATTTTCTTTATATTTACGAGCCAAATAGGGATATATGGCTTGATTGGCTGGTTGAAATACTCCTCCAATAGCCACAACAATCTTTTCGGCGATGGCATAGTACCCTACAACCGTATTGTTGGTAAATAACCCTAACAATATAAGGTTTGTAGTTGTATAGATATTGACATAAACCCTAGAGACAAAAATATGCCAACCATCTATCAGATACTTTTTTAGTACCGAAATACTTTGTAGTTTAAACCGTACATTGAACTCTCTATAAATTAAAACCTGAGACCATATACCAGCAACAATAAAACCTACTGAAGTAAACAGAGGAACCAAATAGTAATCACTCTCTTCTTTTACAAATAGAAATATGGCTGCAGTAAAAAGAAGTTTGGAAAAGATATTAAGATAGGAGATATATTTCATGCGTTCCATACCTTGGAAAAACCATACAGGAAAAAGTACCTGCCCAATAACTGTTCCAAAGGTTAGAAAATATATCTCCCAATCAGAAGAGAATTTTTCAAAAGAAAATACGATGAGCGTGAGTACAATAAAACTAACTGTCATCAAAACTATTTTAATGGTCATAACAGCAGAAAATATCTCAATAATCTTCTCTTGGTTCTCTCTATGAACAGATATTTCACGTGTTGCTGAGAGGTTAAATCCATAATCTGTAATAACATTAAAGTACATTATCATAGCCGTTGCAAAAGCCAACAGTCCAAAATATTCAACACCTAAAACCTGTATGAGGTAAGGAAAGGTTATAAGAGGTAAAATATAGTTCGTTCCCTGCAAAGAGAGCAGTGAAAAAAAGTTTAAAAAGAGTTGTCTCTTTTCTGTTTTATCTATACTATTCATGCGTTACTGTTACCCTCTTTATAATTAATAATAAAATAACCTTTAATGGTTACCATAAAAAAGACGATAAATACATTTAACCATACCAAGCCTAAGACACCATAAAAATGAATTAGAATTGGTGCAAGGGTTGTATTGATAAGGGCTGTACTTAAAAGAACTTTATTTAAAAACTTTGTCTCTTTAATGGTAACAAGTATGTTGGTAAATTGACTACCATACAGATAGACCATTAAAGCCAAAGAGAGAATCTTTAACGCACTTACACTTAACTCTGCTACCTCGCCTCCTGTAACAAGTAAAAGTATTGGTTTTGCAAAAAACATTACGATTAAAGAGACAGGAAACATGATTAGAAAAATAACCAAAGCGAGTTGTTTGTTTCGTCGAACAAAAGAGTCACTTGAATCTTGGTAAACATTGACCAAATAAGGGTATACCGTTCTGGTTAAAGGGTCAAGTAAGCCTCCTATAGCATGAATAATTTTTTCAGCAATAGCATAATACCCAACAACAAGAGGAGAGACAAAAAAGCCTAAAATAATAATATTGACCGTAGTGTAAAACTCAACAGCAATCTTTGATGTAAAAATATACCAACCATCTTTTAAATAGAAAACTATCTTACTTAAAGGCTGAATGGAAAGCTTAACATCAAACTTTCTAATAGCAACATAAAGTGCCAATAGACCTGTGATAAAAATAGCTGTACTATTGAGAAGAAATAGCAGATACAAGTCACTCTTCTCTTTTACAAAAAGAAATACGGAAGCCACAAAAATAAACTTTAAGAAGCTATTTAAATACATCAGGTACTTCATCTTCTCCATACCTTGAAAAAACCATGTAGGAAAGAGTAAAGAGCCAAAAAGTACCCCATAAGATAAAACTATAAACTCTTTATAGATATAGAGTTTATCAATCAAAAAAACCAAGGGAGTTAAAAAAATGATATAGGCTAGAACTATCAAAATTTTAATAGTCAAAACCGAAGAGAAGACCTCATCTCTTTTTAACTTGTTCTTTTGATTTAATGATATATGGTAGGTTGCCGATAGTGTAAAGCCATAATCACTTAATTTTACCCCATATAAAATAATAGCCAGTACAAAACTATAGACTCCAAACCCCTCTATACCCAATACTCGAATAAGATAGGGAATCAACAATAAAGGTAAAACGATATTAATAAATTGTAATACTACCAAAGAGATAAAGTTCTCACTTAAACGCTTTAGTGTACTTTGTTCTTCACTCTTTTTCATTTTATAACTAAAAACCCTTCAAAATTCATATATTTCTGTACCGTTAAAATATCAACAAAACCTGCCCGTTTTAACATATCTACATTACCCTCTGTAGAGAATGGCTCTAGCACACCTTTTAAGCTTTTGGCTTTGGCTATAATCTCTTGAGCTTCATACCCTTGGTCTAGTTTATATTCCATATAGAGGTTCGAGATAATATCTTGAAAACGTGCATCATTTGCCCGTACTTTTTCATACATTATAAAAGCTCCACCCCAATGTAAACTATCATATATTTTATCTATCAATTGCTGTCGTAACTTGGGGTGAATAAACTGAATAGTATAATAAGAGACAATCAAATCACTTTTTTCAAACTCCATAGTATTCATATCATCACAAATAAAAGATAAATTTGGATTTTTATAAAGCTCATTTGCTTTAGCAACCATATCTTCTTCTATCTCAACTCCTACAAATTTCGCATCTCTAAACTCATGGTGCTTGGCTAACTTATAACTAAGTCTACCCGTTGAAGAACCTAATTCATAACAGATAGAATCATTTTTAACAAAATAGTCACTAAGCTTCATAACCAACTCATGCCCCTCTTCATAAAAAGGTACAGACTTTCTCACATGCTTTTCAAAGTTGTCTACCATGTTACCACTAAACTTCCAATCGGCATTTTTTGCCACAATCTCATCACCTAAAAGCCCCATAATTATCCTTTAGACGATTATATCTCAACCCATATTAATAATACTTTATGTTTTAAAATGTTAATATATTTTTGTTATTTTATTTCTAATTTAAAAATATATTAAAATTTTATCATAATAATTATTTTTCATGTTAAAATTATAATAAATATATCATTTCATTGGTCTAAAAGAGAAAACATGACAAATAAAACATATAACCTATATTTCATTTCACTTTTTTATGCAATTTTGATTACCTATATTATTCCATGGGACATCATATACCATGGAGATTTTGCAGACATTACCAACTACATCAATCGTATCGAATACCTTCACGAAGGAGGAGATGAAGGTGTCCATACTGGTCTCTCATGGATAGTAAGTGAACCTGTTTGGAAATATGTCATTATTGGTATTGGCTTATTTTTTGACGATTATCGTTTAGCACTCTATCTTGTATCTATACTTATTGTTTTTCTTTATGCTCGTTTTCTTTTTAAACGTGTTGATTACTATATAGGGATGATTTTTCTATTTAATCCTATGTTCATTGATTTGGTTATGGCTCAAATACGAAGTGCTTTCGCCTTTGCACTGCTTCTATGGGTCTATGATTTACGTTCAAAAACATGGAAAATAATCATTTCAATTATCGCCTTTTTAATTCATACCTCTATGCCTCTTTTTATCATTATCTACTTTTTACTTCAAAAGTTAAATAACATGGTAGCCTCTAAAAAATATTATCTCATTACTATTTTTGTGGCATTTTTTGTTGCACTATTTATACGTTATGGAGTAGACGCACTACTTGCCTTTCTAGGGGATAGACGTGCAGGATACGATAATATTATTGAAGGTGCATCTATATCTTACTCTATTGTCTGGTTTATAATAGGGTTAATTGTCGCAACCTTTGCTACTTTTGAAGATGAAAAGCAACGTATTATTGCAGGATATGCCATAACGATGACCAGTTTTTTCTTCTTCTCATCCCTTATGGGTAACTTTGCTCAACGATTTGTTGCACTAACCATGCCTCTTATTATAATCTCAGTTGGTTACCTACCTAAACATTATAAACAAGGAACCTATGTTCTATTTTTTCTATATATTTTACTAATGTTTAAATACAGACTGGCAAATGTTCACTGATTAACATTTTAAAACAAATTATGTTGTAATGTATTTTCTGTTACAATTTTAAAAAAAGACTATAGGAGACCTATGTTATTCAATAGCTACGAATTTATATTTGCTTTTTTACCAATTACATTTATATTATATTTTTATCTCAACCATAAGAGATTAACCCAAGCAAGTAAAGGGCTACTGGTTTTCTCTTCTCTCTTTTTCTACTCTTGGTGGAATATTTCCTATTTACCCATTATTTTGGTCTCCATGCTATTTAACTACCTTTTAGGCAATATCTTAGCAAATGGTACCAGTAAGTTTTCAAAAAAAAGTACACTAATAATAGGAATAGTTGCTAACCTCTCTTTGCTTGGTTACTTTAAATATGCAGATTTTCTAATAGAAAATTTCAATCTTGCTTTTAGCAATAATGTCCCATTACTTCACCTTGCTTTGCCTCTTGCCATATCATTTTTTACTTTTCAACAAATATCTTACTTAGTTGATAGCTATAGAAAAGAGACCAAAGAGTATGATTTTTTAAACTATGCACTCTTTGTAACTTTTTTCCCTCAACTTATAGCTGGACCTATTGTCCACCATAAAGAGATGATGCCTCAGTTTGCTAAAACAAGAAATAAAATTATTAACTACAACAACATAGCTCTAGGACTCTTTATTTTCGCGATAGGACTCTTTAAAAAAGTAATCATTGCTGACACCTTTGCAACGTGGGCAACAGCTGGGTTTGATGTAGCAACAACATTAAACCTCTTTGAAGCATGGGCAACCTCTCTGTCATACACTTTCCAGCTCTATTTTGACTTTTCAGGTTATACCGATATGGCAATAGGAGCTGCACTTCTTTTCAATATCAAGCTACCCATTAACTTTAACAGCCCCTATAAAGCAAAAAACATTCAAGATTTTTGGCGAAGATGGCATATAACTTTAAGTCGATTTCTAAGAGACTACATCTATATTCCTCTTGGAGGAAATAGAAAAGGCTCCTTTAGAACTTATGCCAACTTAATGACTACATTTATTATTGGTGGGCTTTGGCATGGGGCTGGGTGGACTTTTGTCTTTTGGGGTTTTCTTCATGGTTTAGCCTTAGTTATTCACAGAGCTTGGAGCAACTTAGGGTTCAAACTTTGGGGCTGGGTAGCTTGGTTTATAACCTTTAACTTTATCAACATCGCTTGGGTTTTTTTTAGAGCCAAAGAGTGGGACGATGCCATTAAAGTTTTAAGCTCAATGTTCTCACTAGACAATGTTGTTCTTCCAAAAGTTCTTGAGAGTCATCTGGCATTTCTCAAAGATTTCTCTGTGAACTTTGGCTATTTTGGTATCCATATAGGGGCAGAGATAGAGAGCGTTCTTTGGCTTATTACGGCATTTATAATTACCCTACTCTTTAAGAGTTCAGCAGAACAGTTAGAAAATTTTAAACTCAATTACTCTACGGCTATTTTTACAGGTATTACCCTTCTTATAGGTCTAATTTCCCTCAATAAAGTATCCGAATTTTTATATTTTAATTTTTAGGTGGCAGAACAGATGAACAGAAAAAACATCAATAGTAAAAAAATAAACAGCAAAAAATGGATTAAAATTTCTACTGCTACAACCCTTTTAGGTTTTTTTCTACTTATGCTAACAAACTATATTGTTGACCCCTTCAATATTTTTCAGAGTAAAATACTTAAACATGATTTTCAAATCAATCAACGTTACATAAAGATTGAGTACCTAGAGAAGAATAAAGAAAAGTATAATGGCTACATGATTGGGTCAAGTCGTATAGGAACCACCAATCCACAAGTAATTGAGCAGTATATTCCAAATGCAAAAATATACAACATGACCCTAAATGGAGCAAACCTCTATAGTAACCTAATGCATATACGCTATATGATAAAAGCAAAATATCCTATTAAAACACTCTATATGCAACTCGATGGCATCAATATGAGCTATTATGGAAGTGATGAGTCTAACTATCTAGGGAGAATGCACCCCTATGTAAAAGATGAATCTCTAGCCCTCTTCTACTTTGACTACTTGAGTGGTTTTTTCCCCTTAAATATAAAAAAGAAAATAGCTCAAAATTTAAATTATACCTTTGATGTAACCTACGATTTACAGACAGGTATTTGGGCAAACCCTGTAGCTGAAGAGAAGATTGAAAAAAACTGTGAAGAGTATGTTAAAAATCAAAAGTCATTTCATAGACACAACAGACCTATTTTAAAATATACAACCCAAAAAGAGACCATTCATGCCTTAAAAGAGATCGTTGCTCTTTGTAAAGCAAACAACATTAAACTCTATACCTTTATGGTGCCTCACAATAAAATTTTAATGGACACTTTTGTTATGAAGGACTATCTTGCTTATCTAAAAGATATTGCAAATATTACAGACTTTTATGATTTTTCAGGCTACAACAGCATCACGACAAATAACTGTAACTACTATGAACGTAGCCACTACAGACCTTTCATTGGAAAGCTCATAGCAGCACGAATCTTTAATGATAAAACAGTAAATGTTCCCAATGATTTTGGTCAACTTGTCACAAAAGAGAATATTACAGAGCATTTACAGATGCTAAAAGAAAATATTATAAATTATAAAAAAGGAACAGAAAATGAAAAAAACACTATACAAACTGAATAAACTAATTATCCTCTCTCTACTTCTCACTTCTCTACAAGCTAAAGAGAAATATCTTCTACTTACACAAGGAAATGAGTGGCTTCCTATGATGTCTCAAAATTTTATAGAAAATCATGACACCATCAAAAATCTACCCTTCTCTGGGTTTATTATAGTCGGAAACACCTTTACCCATGAAGTGATGAAACCTAAAACAAAACTGGACTACCAAACTGTTTGGAATGAAGTAAAAGGATTAAAAGACCTCTACAGAGATAAGCATAATTTTTTGAGAATTGATATTCACTTTCCTGCAGACTATTGGGACTATGTAGCATGGGAACAGGTTACAAAAAACTTTGCCATAGTGGCACAAGTAGCTGCTGACCTAAACTTTAAAGGTATTGTTTTTGATGATGAGATTTATGAAGACATTAATGATTACAAGATGGTTAACTTTAAATTTCCAACCAAAAATGAGTTAAATGAACACTCCACCGTATGGGAGAGAAAAGGTAGTCAAGAAAAAGCTATTTTCGATAAACATGCCTATCGTAATCCACAATATACCTTTAAAGAGCATAGCGATAAAATCACCTCCCTTTTTAAAGAGATAATGAAAAGCATGATAGAAGTAAATCCAAACCTTACCGTTTTAGTATACAATGGTCCAGCACTTTCACACCCTAATTCCAATAAAGATAATCGCCTTATAGTTAACCTTGGTACTCCTAGATTACATGAACATTTAGGAGCGATATTTACAGGATTTAAAGAGGGATTAGACAAAAATGCAACCCTTTACGATATGGGAGAAAGTTATAGATATAGAGAAGAGGGTCATTTTCAAAACAGTTATCAGTGGAGAAAGTATAATATTGCCAAAGATGAATATAACAATGATTTAGACAACAGTTACCAATGGCTTGTCCCCTCTCAAGATAGAGCCTCTTGGTCACAAGATGTCAAGGTAGGTTTTATGGTTTTCAACAAAGGTCAAGCAAGTATGTTTCCAGAGTTTGATACACGTCATAGATCTACTATTAATGATATTAAAGAAACCCTACAAAAAGCACTAAAATATAGCGATAAATATGCCATATACTATACAGAAGAACAAGATTGGGTACGTCCAAATACACCATATCCTCTTACAGAAGGCTGGATGGAAATGATGCAAGAAGTTTATAAAAACAAGTAAATATAAATAAAAAAAGGAACAGAAAATGAAAAAAATATTATATAGCCTAACTATCCTCTCTCTATTTCTCACTTCACTACAAGCCAAAGAGAAGTACCTTCTACTTTCACAGGGAAATGAGTGGCTTCCCATGATGTCTAAAAACCTCATAGAAAATCATGACACCATCAAAAACCTACCCTTCTCTGGGTTTATTATGGTGGGAGACACCTTTACCCATGAAGTGATGAAGCCTAAAACAAAACTGGACTACCAAACCGTCTGGAATGAAGTAAAAGGCTTAAAAAACCTCTACAGAGATAAGCATAATTTTTTAAGAGTTGATATTCACTTTCCTGCAGACTACTGGGATAAAACTGCTTGGGAACAGGTTAGAAAAAACTTTGCCATAGTCGCACAAGTAGCTGCTGACCTTCACTTTAAAGGTATTGCCTTTGATGATGAAGTCTATAGAGACAATGACAGAAAAATGATTAACTTTAAATTTCCAACTAAAAAAGAGTTAAACAAAAAGTCTACAGCATGGGAACGAAAAGGGAGTGAATCAGACCCTATGTTCGATGAACATGCCTATCGTAATCCTAAACATACCTTTAAAGAGCATAGCGACCAAGTCACCTCCCTTTTTAAAGAGATAATGGAAAGTATGGTAAAAGTAAATCCAAACCTTACCGTTTTGGTCTATCACGGTCCAGCACTTTCACACCCTAACTCCAATAAAGACAATCGACTTATAGTTGAGTTGGGGCTACCTCGTGCCCATGAACTTTTAGGTGCTATTTTTACAGGTTTCAAAGAAGGATTAGATAAAAATGCAACCCTTTACGATATGGGTGAAAGCTACAGATACAGAGCAGATAAACACTTTAAAAACAGTTATCAGTGGAGGAAATATAATATTGCAAAAGACAAATACAACAATGACTTAAACAGCAGTTACCAATGGGTTGTTCCACCTAAAGATAGAGCCTCTTGGTCAAAAGATGTCAATGTTGGCTTCATGGTATTTAATAAAGGTCAAAAAAGTAGTTATAAAGAGTTTGATACACGTAATAAATCTACTGTAAATGACATTAAAGCAACCCTGCAAAAAGCACTAAAATATAGTGATAAATATGCCATATACTATACTGAGGAGCAAGATTGGTTACGGAAAAAGACAAAGTACCCCGTTACAAAAGAGTGGATGAAAATGATGCAAGAAGTTTATAAGTACAAATAAACTCTATAAGTAAAGCCCTATATAAAAGGCTTTACTTTACTCTACTATTCTTTTAGCCATAACAGCCGATACTGTCATCATAATAGAAAATATATAAACAAAGACTATTAGAACAAGCATATTTACAATAGGTATAGCAGCAAAAATAGAAAAAATAAAAGTAAAGAAAAACATAGCCAATAGTGTTATAACTCCATAAACTGATATATATTTAAAGTATGATCCTTGCATTGCACGTCTCCAAACATCAGCAGAAAATATTGTGAATACAGCAAAAAAACCCTCTTTGAAATCATTTGCCATTACAATGTTCGACTGAACCAAAGGTTGCACATAAGCAAAAATCAATGTTACTAAAAATAGAGGTATACCTATGGTTGAAAATAGAGAGAGAAGTTCTGCATTGGTGGTAGCAGACATTCCCCCTTGAAAATTTATACCTGAACTACTTAGAGCTAAAGTTACAATCCCTACAAATAATAGACCCATTATCATCCAGCCCATATATGCACCCAGAGCAGGAGCAAAATAACGCTCTATTACCTTTTGACCATCTGCATGGTGAACCTCATCTACAAAGTTCTCTATATTATCTGTCTCATAAACTAATCTACCTGCATATATCTGAACAGCCAAGGCAAATCCACTAGAGAAGACTGAAGCAATAAATCCCACTATAGGTATCAGTCCCAACAAGCTTAAGACTAGCAGTACAACCATGACACTCATAGTAAATTTTTTATTAAGAATAATAAACTCCCAACCCAAACGAAAAGTATTTTTAACAGGCTCATAAGAGACAGCCTCATCTATAAGTCGCATATTGTTTTCTTGCATTTTTTACTCCTTTAAAAGAAATAATTATATCTTAAAAAGCATCAAATAAAAAATAACACGTACTATTTAAAATAACATCTCTAATGTTTCAGAAATAAAAGTAAAAAAATGGTTAGCCGTATCGGATTCGAACCCACAACTTGTGCTTGATAGGCACACGATATTCCATTTATCTAACGACTACTATTTTGATTTGGCAGACTGTGTAGGACTCGAACCTACAACTTCTCTCTAGCAGGGAGATGATATTCCAATTTATCTAGCAGTCCAAATTAACCTAAATGATTACCACTCTACAACCCTATAATCTTTTAAAAGTTTACCATAAATCAAATTTCCTTTAACCAAAGCCTCATAAATCGGGTGGAAAATCCTAGAAGCACCATCGACAGAGTCCAGTGGAGGCATGGAACCTTTTTCAAACTGTACTTTTCGTTTAGACTCTACCAAACCCGTAGAAATCCACCCTACATCGACACTACTCATGTAAATGTTATCTTCTGCATAAGAATGCCCTGAGGTTCGGGTCATCATATTCAACGCTGCTTTTGTCATATTGGTATGGGGGTGATGTACTGTTTTGTTGGCATAGCTAAACTGCCCCTCGGAGGAACTCACATTGACAATAAACTTCTCTTTAAATGAAGAGGCTCTAAAGAGAGGAGTCAACTCTTTTATGAGCATGTAGGGTGCAATGTTGTTAATGAGGTTCACCTCTAGTAACTCATGAGTTGAGATTTCTTCCAAAGTACTGTTCCAACTGTTCTTCTCTCTAAAGTCCACAGGTTGCCCAAATCGGTTGAGAGGTGTTTTTGCAATGCTCTTGTCGATGTAGTCTAAAGATTTCACCTCATTGACTACAGCTGTTGTATTGGCAATGAGTCGTGGCTCTTTACTCTTTGCCAGTAGTTTTTGTTCATGTTGAATAAGTGGTCTATACTGCTCTTCCATGTACTTAATGGTTTGAGCAGCGTTATTTACCAAAATATCTAAATGTTTATGTTTCGATTTATAATAAGCTATAAAATCTTCAATCGCTCTTAGATTACGCAAATCTAACCCATAAACGCTCAATCGCTCTGCCCACTGCTCATAGTCATGCTCTTGTTTAAACTGCTCCAGACTCAATGCAGGAAAACGACTTGTAATGGTGAGGTTTGCTCCACTTCGCAGAAACCTCAATGCCGTAGCATAACCCACTTTTACCCTACCACCTGTTAAGATGACATTACGCCCACTCAAATCCAGCTCTAAGGCTCGTTGATTGTAGTTCAGCGTCGCACAGTTGGGACAGAGTTTATGGTAAAAAGAGTGAAGTTGAGTATAGGTTTTATCGCAACAGTAACAACTTTTTGAACTTTTTAGAGGGATAAAGTAGCTCTCTATCGTTTTGTCATGAGTAAAAAGTGTTTTTAAGGAAAGAGCATTATGAACAATCTGCGTTTTTTTCACCAATGCCAAGTCATGCTCTTTGTGTAACTGCCGTTTATGTTTGCGTTTGGTAATTCTCTGTTTATGACCAGATGCCCCACTTGTCTCAACAACAATGCTCTTTAACTCTTTTTTTGCTGTTTTATGAATCTTGGTAACCAAGGCTCCAAAGGTTTTGTTATCGGGGTTGTTTAGAGGATTCTCTTTTAAGCTATGCAGAACTTTTAGACAGCTTTCCCACTCATCTTGGGTAAAATTATATTGGTTTTCAAATTGCTTATTCATTTCAAGAAGTATACCATCTCTATCTTTATAAAACTAAAATAAAAGGTTGCTCTTTTTTTTACGTTTGTTACTCTCAAGTTTACTCAACAAATAGATACCCACCACACAAACAAAACTCAAGCTAAAAAAAGTTAGTAAATAGTTGGTAAATTTTAGGATTAGAAGAAAGAGAGTATTTACATAAGCTTAAGCATTTAAACCTACAACTCTAAAAACTCCACTCCATCTTTAGAACCAATCAGTAAAAAACTTCTAAGCTTAGGAATGCTTTTGACCTTGTCAAGTTGTTTGTAGCCCTCTACTTGTCTCATGCCCTCTTCTTTTATGCTCTCATAGCTGTCTTTCTCTTTTTTCCATTTGAGTTCAAACAAGTAGTTGTTTGGAACTTTTTCATCACGTCCTATGAGTAAAATATCAGGATATTTGTTGTTGAGTTCAGGCTGAGAGTCTATAAAGTAGAACTCTGCAAAACTTAAAAGTGCTAGAGTAATAACATGAAAATGCTTTTCGTTAAAGCCTTGGTGGTCACGATTTGAAAGGGTTTTTACCACCTCATTAAGTTGTTCATTAAAAGGTACATAGTCACCCATAGCCAAGGCTCTTAACAGAACTTTAATGTCTTGATTCATTTGAAGGTTGTTTCTCTTTTTTAACTCAATAGCAAAGTAGTTAAAGTAAAGCATTTTAATAACATAGTTAGGAATACAAAAGTAAAACTCTCCTCCAAAGCTCTCTTTTTCAATGCTAATAAACCCCATAGAGTAAATAAGTGTTATAAAATCATCTCTACTAAACTCTTGGTTTAAGTTATATCTATCTTTTATATCACCTAAGATTTGATTGTTTTCTATAAGTTCTTTTAAAAGGGTATAGTTTCTATCAATATCACCAATGTTAAAAAGTTTCATAATCGCTTTATAGTCAGAGGCTACGTTGCTGTCTAACATTTTTGTAGGCATTTCACAGCGTTCATAATCATATTTAGATAAAAAGTAATTAACTAAAGTAGCGTTATAGATGCGTTCATCTGCTTTAACATTGAAAAGATAGCCGTTATACCACTCTTTAATTTTTTGAGCTATCTCCTCTTTGTCTACGTTAGGACATTTTTTAAACAGCGTCTCTTCTAAAGAGTAGTTAACTTCATCTTGTCGAAACCCAGCTAAAGCGTTAAACTTCTCTTCATTTGAGATATTGGAGACAATATTAAACCCAGAACTCAAACTGTCTAGGGTAATAGGCGTTACCCCTGTTATGAACATCTTCTGCACCACACCCGTTTGTGTTGCTCCTTTTAGAACTTCATAAAAGCTTCGTACAAATCCACCTTTTCCTACTATGTCTAAAAAGTCCTTCATGTTGTAAGCTAAAATGGCGTTTGCAAATTGGTCGTATTCGTCTATGAGGAGATAAATTTGGTCATGTTTACTCTTTTCAAAAAAGTACTCCATAAGTGAAGTTGGGTTATTTATATGTTCAATATCTTTGTACTCTTCTGTGTAACCATAATTACTAAAATATTTACCAATTGACATCTTTATTTTAAACGTAAACTGCTCAAAAAGTCGTTCTCTATCTCCATCTATATCTATTCCTGAAAACTCAAAAAACAAAATACGAAAGCTACTCTTCAAAGGGGTTGGATGTTTTTTTATGTAGGTCTCTTGAAAGATGTCATCAAACTCATGGGCAGAGTTTTCATCGTAATAGTATTGAAGCGTAGAGAGAAAAAGGGACTTTCCAAAGCGTCTTGGGCGTAAAAAAATCAAAAAGCTTTCATTGAGGTTTTCCAACTTTTCTATAAACTCTGTTTTATCTATGTAAAGATAATCATTGTTTATTTTTACTTTTCTAAAATTACTCTCACCATAAATAATCTTTTTCATTTTTGCCCTTTGTATCTTCTTGCATATTATAGCATTATGAGTTAAAATCAAGGGTTTGCTCTTTATACTCTAGTTTTTTGTAAAAATATCAATACTACTAATTCTTCGCTTATTATTTTCATTTACTACTCCAACCATCAAGTTCTTTATAGACTTTTTCTACTTTTTACCACTCCTCTTTTGAAAGGCTGTACGGTAGGTTTAGTGTAATATTTTTATGACTTATCATGAGTATTTTCTTACTTGATTTACTTTCACTATTTAATCGTAAATAAGTCTCTATCATCTCCGATTCACTCTGAATATTATGTACACTTTGAGCTTTAGCTAAAAAAGTATATTCTTTGTTATTGGTTATTTTTAACTGCATATTATTTTACTTTCATTTCTATATTTTTCTGATTTTGATGAAATTTATATAAAGAGTCTATCTTGAAGCCATTTTGAAGTTTTTCTTCTATCATCTTTATCACATCGGCATAAGTCTCTTCTCTTGGCTTATTATAATCACTTTGTCTTTTTATCTCTGTCTCTTCTTCACCTCTTATATATTCATAGGTTGAATATACATGATTTACAATATCAACTCTCCAAATAAAATTAGGGTCATCTATCTTATAAAGTATCGCTTGAGCATTTAAGAAATTTAATGTACTTTCGTTATGCCAACTTGTATGTACATTTTCAGTTCTTAAAACATTACCTGCTGATACATTTAAAAAATGAACATCTTTTAAATACTTTTTATCCTGAGGGATATATTTTAGTTTGTTGTTATTTACTTCAAGATTTCTCATTTTTAGATAATTTTCTCCAAAATCAACTCTCTCTATCTTATTTTCTCTTAAACAAAAAAATTGCAAATTTGGCATTTTGTGTAAAAATTTTGGTGTTCTGCTGATTTTATTTAGAGCCAAATCCAATTTTGTTAATTGTTGAAGTTTTGTGATATTTTCTGGCAATATTTTGATATTGTTATATCCTAAATGTAACTCTTTTAGCGAAGTCATTTCAAAGATAAAATTAGGTATTGTTTGAATATCATTATTTGTCAAATCCAAAATCTCCAACCCTTTAAAAGATGAGATAATTTCAGGTATTTTAGCCAATCCTGCACCTTGTAGATTTAGTGTTTTTCCATCATCTATTAGCTTTTTTTGAATATACTCTTTACTAAATTCTTGATTTGTATTACTATTTATGGCTATTCCAAATAGCTTATCTTCTATATCAGTACTTATCATCTGCCAAAAAGATGGATAAAAATAACTATCCCTATAAAAAGAGAAATTTAAATATTGAGGTAAGCCCTCAAAAGATTTTACTAAAAATAGCAAATTTCCATTGTCGATATGGTCTAATAAAATAGCATATTTGATATGGTGTTTTAAAAACTCTGCCAACCCTTTTTCATCCCAATAATTATAATCATAAGTATAATTTTTTAAATCACTATCACTAAGCTCTATCCAAACATCTTCTAACTCTTCACTATCTAAATCATGAGATTTATCCAAATTGATTTTTCTGTTTTCCAATGTCAAAAAATGAGATAAATCTCCACTGTTTTCTGCACTTGTTAGCGACTTGTTTATATAATCTAATCCAAATCCATTATCTCCTTGAAAACTATTCTGAAATAGACCATGTACTGCCCAAAATTTTTTAATATCATTTGGAAAATCTGTCCAATTTTTTTTGTATATTTCAGGTATTTCTACATCTTTTTCAGGCTCACCTCCAATGAAAAATTGCATTTCAAGTTCATTAAAAAGACCAATTTTTTCACCAAAATGATAGATACAAAACCAATAATCACGCTTTAAAATTTCATTATAATATTTCACAAATGCAACATCTAAGATAAAGTTAGGAAGTAATTCATAAAAAAGAGGAAGTTCCTCTTTTAATACTCTAAAGTTTTCTGATACAAACTTTTTTGGACTGTAATTTTCATACTTTTTCCAAGGATTATTATCACTCATTTTATGAAGTTGATTTATCTCTAATGGATTAGAAAATTCATCATTTTTAATATAGTTAACTATAGTATTTCTCATAATTTTTTCCTTTACTAAGTAAGTATAACTTATTTGACTATCAAAAGTTAGTAAATAGTTAGTAAATTTTCTCTTCTCAATACAAAAACCCAAACAACCAAAGAGGCACTTTACCCCCAAAACCAATCTCTATATCATCTGCGACTACATATGAATTTTCTATATCTTTAATTTGTTTAAAACCTTTGTTTTTTCCACCAACTTCAAAGGTATATTTTTCATCAACTAAAAAGTCTCCCTTAGTAGCGTAGTTAACTAAGTGCTGTTTATAGAGCATACTTACAAAAAAAGTCTCTCGTATGGTTCCAATATTACTGTTGATACAAAGAGCATTAAAAAGATTTGCATTGTTCAAGTAGAGCTTGTCTGGTTTTTGTAGATTTTGAAACCGTTTTGCATCAAAAACAATGTGGTGAAGCAGTTCAGCTCTGCTAAGATAGGTGATGTATTTGTAGAGTGTTGGCTTTGTAATTCCTACTCTCTTAGCTAACTTTTCCATTGTTATCTCAAGAGGGTTAGAGACACAAATACTCAACAGTAATCGCTTAAGAGACTCTATCTTTTGAGCATCTATATTAACCACATTGACCAAATCAGTATAGAGTATGGTATTGATATTCTCATGTACTCTATCTATATATCGCTCTTCATCTTCAAAGTAGAATGGATAGACACCCACCTCTATAAACTGAGAAAAGTATTTGAGGATTTTTTTATTGGGCAGACTATCTATAATCTCATTGCTAATAGTCTCATGTCTCTCTAATATCTCCTCTAAAGGGTAGCTTTTTAAAGAGATATTTTCACCCATCTCTAAAAACTCCCTAAAAGACAAAAGAGGAAGATGATACATAGAATATCGCCGTGTAAAATCGGCATTGGTAAGCTCAACAGCACTGCTACCACTAAAATATACTTTTACACTCAAAAAGTCATAAATCATTTTGATTTGTGTCTGAAAGTCTCTAATCTTATGAATCTCATCAATGACAATCACCTCACCACCAAATTTAGAGTACTCATCTACAAAATCAAACAGAGAGACTTCTTGAAACATAGGGTGGTCACAAGAGACATAGAGTTTCTCTTCTGCTTCGTAGGGCAACTCTTTTAGCACTTGTAAAAGTAGTGTTGTCTTTCCAACTCCTCTACTTCCATAAAGACCTGTAATTTTAGCTTTTGAGTTTTTAATGTTGCTAAAAAGAAATCGTCTATAGGTAGGTAGTTGTTGGTTCAACTTTAAACGATAGAATCGGTTTGCATTCTCTAAAATAGATTTCATTTTACTATTCCTTATAATTATCGTAAATTACATTTTACGATAATCCTACTTAGAGCTGGATTTTATTATAAAGGCTAGATGGGGAAAATAGTTGGTAAATGTTTCTTAAGTACATCTTTGAATTAGCTAAGGCTAGTCCTTCAGATATTTTCGCACAAATCTAAGGCAAACTCATTTCATTAAAATAGGACATTTATTATGGTCAGGTACTTACTAAAAGCTCTCTACACCCTATCCCTCTCTAAAAACCCCCGAATAAACAGTCCATACGCATCGCCATACGGTAGTTCAACATCTTCTTTTAAACGATTACGAACAGCTACTACTTTTTCATTTGTTTTTGGGTTAAGTGCCTCTTTTTCATAGCTCTCCCAGTAGAGTCCTGTTCCTCTTTTTTGCCATGAGGGGACATCGTTGAAGTTTGTGCCTTTAGAAAAGAGTAGCTCATTTTTCTCTGAGACTGAAAGCTTATCAAGTATAGCCGAAGCCTCTTTCCCACTTAAGCCTTCATCTCTTAGAGACCAGTAGCAGTGACCATTTAGGGCGTTTCGTTTCGCATCTTCTTGTCTCCATCTAAAGTAGTTCTCTACAAGGTCGATGTTTGGTAACTGAACAATACGACAGTCAAACGCACCTATGTCACCTAAGAGCAGAGAGAACTTAGCACTCGCTTCTCCTGCTAAAACAGAGTTGTATTTTCGCTCTTTTCTATGAAATACATTCTCTTTAAATGAAAAAAGCAGAGAAATCTCATCACTCTGTGTGTAGCCATACATCACTTTAAACCCACAATTCATGAGGTGCTCTACGGTTTGGCTCATCATGCGTCTCATTTTCTCATCAAAAGGCGTTTTAAATGGATGCTTTACCTTGGTTAGGCGTGTAAAGCTTCGCCCATCTATTCGTGCTACCATATACATTTCAGGCATCACCATGTGGTCGTGTGTTGTCTCGTAAACACGCATCTTTTTATCTAAATCATCAAATTTCATCTTTTATCTCCGTTACTAACATTTTATTGTCTTCTATTTTCACACTGTAAAGCTCATCATACCCCTCTGAAAAAGTGGGTTTGGTCATTTTATAGTAGGTTGCTTTTACCCCTCTTGGAGGAATGTTCTCTTTTCCTTCACGCAAAGCATTACGCTCCAAACACGCTTCAAGGTCAGACTCAAAATAGTAACCAATAATCTTAAAGTGATTTTTTTTAAACAGCTCAATATACTTATGACGTACCTCATCAGTTGGGTTGGTATTATCTATGACTACTTTTTGTTTTCCCTCAACACAGGCTTCTAAAAAGATATTTTCTCTATGTCTTGTTTTGAGCATATCTAGATTTATTCTCATGTGTGTTTTGTAAAACTTCTCTAAAAAAAACGTAGACTTCCCACTGGCTTGAAGCCCTGTGAAGATTATGCATTCCATTGATTACTCCTCATTCCACTCTCCATTAAAAAAACTCTGCATCCTATCCATGCTATCTAAGGTATGCAAATAGGTAATGACCTCTCTCATACCCTCTGAAGTTGAGCCAAACACCCTAGACCTTGCATCGTAATATACATCTTCGTTATGATAGGCTTGGAGTAAAAGATTATTGGTCTTTTCTATGCCAAAATTGTTATGTTCTATATGTTTTAAAATACTTTTTCTTTTTCGCTCATTGTCCCAACTGTAAACAGTTTTTTCTGTAGGTTGAAGTAGTAAAATATCGACGTTTACTCCCTCATCATAAGCAGCTTTTAGTCGATAATGCCCATCTAAAACAATATAATGTTGCAAACCTGAAATAGGTAAAAGCACAACAGGAGGCAAAACATCTTCTCTGGCTTTTTTTCTCCACCACTTTAAGCGACCATCATACTCATCTACTTTTTTTAAATTTACAAAACTATCTTCATCACCCATAAACCAGTCTATCTGTTGAAAAGCTGTTTCATTTAAAGCATCTTCAACTCCATATATACACGCATGGGCTATATTGTTTTTATGCAGTTGGGCATAATTATTATATTTAGTGTCATGTACATACGCCGACATCATCCACGTTCCATTGTACAAAAGTTCATCTGCATTTCTCTTCAAATCATCCATAAAGTAACTACTCCAAGACTCCAATGCTTCTGCTTTAGTTAAACCTTTTCTTTTCTCTACTTCACTCGAACGTATGGGGCTTAAAATGGACTCATAATCAAACGTTTTTAAAAGAGCAACACCATAATAACGACAATGTTGTTTTGCCCAAAAAACTGTTTTTTCATCATAACAAAGTTTGAAAAAACCTCTACCACAAGTTTGCAGATGCAACTTTGGTTTTGAGTTTTTCATACCTTTTACTATTAGTTCATGGGCTAACCACTCATTGGCTTCGTTGTTTATGCTTTTGTAGTAGATTTTCATCTCTTCTCACACTCAGAATAAAAAATATCAGCACCTTCATCTTCTCCACCCTCTTTTCTATCTGCTCCATAAGAGATTAACTCAAAACCATCTTTAGTTTTGATATAAACTATTTTTGTACCCCATGAATCTTTTGGTAATTTATATAAATATGCATCTACAGCATAATTTGGATACTTTAAAACATCAGGATTTGAGAGAAGTGCTTCATTTCCTTCTTTAGTACTTGGGTAAACACCATTGTCTAGTTTAAACATTTTTAGAGCTTGTGCATTACCTCTCATATTTACACAAACAAGGTCTATTTTTGCTTTTTCCCCTGCACATGGAACTGTAGGAACAACAAAAGCAGCAAATAAAGGAAACACTAATATTATAAAAATCATAGTAAAAACATATTCAATTTTACCAATAATTTTTAACTCTTTTGAGGAGCTAGGCATTAGAAGTAAATAAGCAATAAATGAAAAAGCTACATAGAGGATATCTATCTTTACTTGTCTAGCTAAAAGTATAAGCAACATAGGTACAGCTACAAATAAGAACAAAGTCACTAATCCATGCAAACCAATATCTCGACCCCGTTTAACAGCACTTATAAGTGACAGTATCAAAATTGGTACAAATAAGCTTAATACAATTATAAAGTTAATTTCATCTATAAAAGGCATAAGTGTTAATAACACAAACCCAAACATCGGTAATACACTTAAAAACAAATAACCTTTTCTATCTAATCTACCATTTAAGCTAAATATCTTTTTTAAAAATTTCATGATGAACCTGCTTCCCCTCTACTATGACAATAATTACTATAAGTTATTATACTCTAAAGGTCAATGTAAAGTTAGTAAATAGTTGTTAAATTTTCTACCTATTTACGTATTACTCAAACAGCTCATCTAAAGAGACTCTACTAATGTTTAGAGAGTGGACGGCTTCATTCATCTTAAGACCATAGGAAGTTACAAAAACCAATCTTAGTTCTGCTTTTTGTTTAGCCTTTAACCCATACTTTCGAAACATTGCTAATTTATTTTTTAGTTTCTTCTCATACTCTTTAGAGATGGTGTACTCATCGTTGTAATATTTACATTCTACGATGTCATAAATAGCATTTCCATAATTCACCACCAAATCAATTTGAGTTCCCTCTTCCTCTTCATTTTTAGCAATATGACTCCAATGATAAACCCCTGAAAAAAGCCCCCCAAGACCTCTAACCCTTAAATAGAGTTCAATATTGGTTACAACTACCATTTCAAAGGCATAACCTGACCAGATAGAGAATGTTTGTTTACTCATTTCATTTCTCCAATATCCTTTAGATAAAGAAGCGACATCATTTTTACTAAGCTCTTTGACCCATTTATGATGAAATAAAATATACGGGTCTGCAATAATATATTTAACCTCTCGACTCTTTTGATTAAATTTTGAAACACCTTGTATAAACCCACATAAAAGCAGTTCATCTATGGTATCTATGAGTCGTTTTCCAAGAGAAATATCTAATTTCTTAGCAATCTCTTGCACCGTAAAACCTGTTCGCTTACTGCTTAAGAGTTCAATAATAGATTTATGAAAATTGGCTCTGTTCATAAAAAGAGAGTTAAAGACTTTGTCGTACTCACTGTGCATTAAACCATGAAGATTAAAAAACAAATCATCTATATTTTCATAAATACTTTTTTGTGGGTTAAGATAAGAGAGATACTTAGCCACCCCACCAAAAATCATATAGACATCGGTTATCATCTTATTATCTATATGAAAACCTTTCTCCTCAAGAAGGTACTGCTTTGTCTCTTTCAAGTTAAAAGGATACATAGGTATCTTGTGTGTTAACCTATTATGAAGTGAACCAACAGCATCTTCAAAAATTTTATTTTTAATCCATGAAGCATTAGAGCCACAAAGTATCATTACAATATTGGCTCTGACTTCACAATAGGTATTCCAAAAGTAACCCAAAGCAGAGAGGAAATTTGCTCTTGTGGTTGGGTCTATCCAAGGTATCTCATCAATAAAAATTATTACTTTTGCTTTATGATTCTTTTTCTCAACCTCTGCATCGATGGTTCGTTTTAAAAATCGAAACGCATCACTCCAATTTTCAATACTTTTACTAGGCTCAACCTTGAACCACTCATAAACCTGTTCTATAAAGTTATCTATTTGTGTTCCTGTAGAGACATTAACTGTTCCTGTAAACTCAAAAAAGAGAGACTCTTTTCTATACTCTTTAAACATGTAATTGACCAAATAGGTTTTACCTATTCGTCTTCGTCCATAGATAGCTACCAATGAACTCTCATCGGCATCACACAAATCATTAAGAATCTGTATCTCTTTTTTACGTCCAATCATAAACTACTCCTATTTAAAAGTGATATAACACTTATCTATAAGTATTTATATCATTTAAAGACTTAAAAAGTGATATAAGTAGTAATTTTACATAATTTATATCACTTAATATCTATAAAATAGTACTTAAATGAGAAGCAGACCCAGTTGTTGTTACTCTAGGTCATTTTTAAGCAACCTTTCAAAAGCCAAACTGTTCACATTGTTCTTAGGATTTTCGGGAATAGAGAAACTAATGTGCTTAAAGGCACTTGCGAACTTCCCCTCACCTAAAAGCTTCTCTGCAAATAACTCTGCTACTTTTTTGGGTTCATTTCTAAAGACACCACAACCCCATGCCCCTAAAACCAAAGCATCACAACCTTTTTGTAAAAACAGATTTAATACATACTCTATACGTTCTGCAAAAAGAGTATCTATCTTCTCTACTGATTCAGGTTCATTATGTTCAATAGCCCCACGATTTGGAGCAGGAGAGGTTAAAAAATCGACCAAGTAGGGTTTCTCTAACAGTGTTCCATCATCAAGACGAAACACAGGACAATCAGCAGAGTAAATCATGTGATGTGAATAGAGCAATGTTTTGTTTACTTTACGATGATATAAATAATATTCAGGATGTTTCTCTAGTGTTGCATACAAAGCAGAGTTACGTGCAAGGCTCTCCTCTTGAGCTTGACTTCCAGCTAAAAACCCACCACCTGCATTTTTAGCCGAAGCGAAATTTAAAACACCTATGCGTTTAAACTCCAAACTATCACTAAGACGTTTAGCCCCCTCTAGTGTGGTCTCATTGACAAGCTCGATAACTGTTTCATGTGACACAGAGGGGTTAATAATCTTATGTTCATCAGGTCGTATCAGTTCAGAGTTAGCAAGAGCAGTAGCAATTAGTGCTTCCAACTCTACCTCTACAGCATCTACGGTGTACGAACCTTTTTCTATAATATCTAAAGTCTCTTGTGAGATTTGGGCTCTGTTGTTTCTGTTTTTATTTTTCATGGTTTAAGTATAACAGATGAAGAGAGAAAAGTTAGTAAATAGTTGGTAAATTTTCTCTTCTAATACACAAACCCAAACAACCAAAGAGGAACTTTCCCTCCAAATCCTATCTCCATATCGTCTAAAGCCAAAAAAGAGTTTGGTATGTCTTTTATCTGTTTGAAGCTTTTGTTTGCTCCTCCCACTTCGACGGTAAATTTTTCATCTATCAAGAAGTCCCCTTTTTCAACATAATGTACTCGATGTTGACTAGAGAGCATACTCACAAAATAGCTCTCTCGTATGGTTCCTATCTCTTGATTACTGCATAAAGCAGAAAACAAGTTGGTATTGCCAAGGTAGAGTTTGTCAGGTTTTCGTATGGCTTTAAATCGTTTGGCTTCGTGTGATATGTGGTGAATGAGTTCAGCTTTTCCCAAATACTCTATGTATTTGTAAAGCGTCATTTTAGTGATGCCAACAGTGGAAGCCAACTTATCAATAGAGATTTCTAAGGGCTTCGAGACACAGATGGTCAAGAGTAGTTTTTTGAGTATGTCTATCTTGTCAGCTTGAATCTTAAAGAGTCGTCCTAAATCTTTGTACAACACGGTATTAATGGTCTCATGAATTCTATCAATATATTTGGATTTGTCCTCAAAGTAGAAAGGGTAAACCCCCACATTTACAAACTCATCGTAAAGTTTCAAAATCTTTTTGTCTATCAATTCATTTAAAATGTCATGCACTATCGCTTCATGATTGTTTACAATATTTTCTAAGCTATAAGCCTCTAAATCTACTTTTTGAGTCACTTCAAGATACTCTCTAAATGAAAATATAGGCATCTGATACATCGAATAACGCCGTGCAAAATCTGCATTGGTAATCTCAATTGCCGATGAGCCTGAAAAGAGTATCTTTACCTCTAAAAAATCATAAATAGATTTCAACTGAGCCTGAAAATCATCAGCCTCATGAATCTCATCTATGACAATAAACTCCCCACCTCGCCTTACAAACTCATCAACAAAATCAAAAAGAGAGACCCCTTTCATCATAGGGTGGTCACAAGAGATATAGAGCTTTTTAGAGGCATTAAGTTTGGTGTTTTTAAGTATCTGTAACATCATCGTAGTCTTACCCACTCCACGACTTCCATAGATACCTATAATCTTACTTGTTGAGTCAAAAATCTCTTCATAGAGAAATCTTCTATATTTTGGTAGAGGTTGGTTCTGTTTAAAAAGAGAGAGTCTTTGTGCATTTTTTAGTTTTTCTTGCATTTTAAGTCCAATACATTATACTAATTTTATTAGATTTAGTATATCATATTATACTTAATTTATAAATTTTCCAACTCATTTTTTAATTTTTTCAATCGTTTCCTATTCTCTTTGGTATCTTTTTTTTCATAAATAAGCTCTTTAATCTCACGCTCAATCCTATGTTTAGACTCAACTCGGCTCTTTTGTTCTTCTTCAAGATTTTCTATATCTGTCCAATACATGCAACACGCCAACGCTTCCCACTCTTTGACTTTATGCTTTTTAGGAACAGGAATCTTGTAGCCAAGACAATAGAGTTCTCTTTTGCAGTAAATACAATGTGGAGTGCTTTTTCGTATCTTTGGCTCACGTTTATGGTACTTGCATGAGAAACAGACCCAGTTGTTGTTGCTAGAGGTCATTTTTAAACAACCTCTCAAAAGCCAAACTGTTCACATTGTTCTTAGGATTTTCAGGAATAGAGAAACTAATGTGCTTAAAGGCATTTGCAAACTTCCCTTCACCTAAAAGCTTCTCTGCAAATAACTCTGTTACTTTACCCAAGTCGGCTTCGTTTATCTCTTCAAATATCATAACGGAGACTGTACTGATTTTGTTGTTTAAAGATAATGTTCGCCCATCAAAATCTAAACCCTCATCTCTGTTATAATTGCCTTCGCCAAACAGTTTTGTTTTTATTGTCATTTTTCCTCCTCTGCACCATCTACACTTAACCCAGCATAATTTGTTTTTATATGCCCTATGTACTCATATTTGTTTTGCTCTTCTCTAAAGTAAAACACCCAATAATTATTTAGAAGTTTATTGTCTTCTTGTAATTGAAATTTTAATACATTTTTATCTACTTTAATTTCTATATTAATCTTTTCACCCCAATAATAAGAACCTTGATGTGACGTATCTCTAATGTTTCTAAAACAGTTAATAAGCTTTACAGCATTGTTTTGAAACTCTCCATTTATGGTAATTGCTTTTTTTGTTAAAGGATTTTCCAGTTCTACAGCTATCTTTTTTCTGTCATATGCTCCCAAGGCTAACTCTTTCATCCAAAGACTCCATCCTGCTATTCCAAAATATAGAGCAAACACCATTATAAATACTTGTAACAGTTGGGTTAAATAACTCTCCTCTTTATCTAATTCATAAGATGTAATGAAATAATAACTCAAAGATAAAATAACCAAAGGTATTGTAATAAATTTTATCCATCCATCAGGAAAAAACAGACTATTGATTCCATCTAATATATGATATAACGTACTATAGGTAAAGAGTGAAACATCATTAAAAAAGTCTGTCATATCTATTTTCTTTCTCTCAATTTTTCAAAAAGCTCTTTTTGGCTTCTGATATTTTTTATTAAACTTAAATAAGAATCTCCTTTTTTTAGATATCGTATATATACTTGTACCCTACTCCAATATTGTGTAGATAAATAAGTCTCATTAGGGTCTTTTTTTAAAGCATTTATAAATTTATTTTTTTCTTCATCAGACAATTCTAATTTACTTTCTACAAATGCATCAAATGATGTAAAATTATTAGATTCAACTCCAGCTAAAGCTAACTCCTCTCCTTTATTTAAGTAGGAAAGAAACTCTTGATATAGCTCATCAGAAAAAACAATGTTTTTTACAGGCTTTTTTTTCATTATAGAAAAATACTTTTTTACATTTTTAGCATAAAATTGATTTTGTGTCTTTATTAGGTTCGATACATATCGTTTATCTAAAATAACTAAATCTTCTATACTATCTAGTAACTTAGCTCTTTCTTCATGTGAAAAATCATATTTCTTTAAATCTTCCTCTAAACTATGAAGTATCTTTTTTTGAGATGAGAACATGAATAAGTAAAAGAACATACTAGCATTTTTAACCTCTTTATCTCCATGTAGCGATGCTTCATAAACTTCGGCTAGTTCTTCTATGGTTGGATGTCTGCTTAAACTCTTTTTTTTATGAGAAAACACTTCCATCTTTTTACTTTGTTTTTGTAATAAAGATTCTGATTGATTCATATCCCATGGAAGTAATAATATACGATTATCCAATTTCTCACTAGTAAATACTTGTGAGTATGATTCTATCATCTCCTTTGTAACCTCTTCTGTTTCCTTATTCTCTTCTCTGTCAGCAAAAAGAGCCACCGTACATAAAAAAATCATAATTAATTTGTTTTGAATTTTCATTGATTCTGCCTTTATTTAATAAGTATACTGTAAGAAAAAACAAAAGTTTGTAAATAGTTGGTAAATTTTCACTTCCAAACAAACAAAACACATCTAAAAAGCAATGAATTCTAAAAAAGTTTCTACATACTTTGACTCTAGGTGCTTCTCTAATGCTTCTTTTAACTCACTTATAAAATCTGTTCTAAGTTCACACTCATCATCTAAAATTGAGTTGTATGGTTTGGCTACTTTTTGCCATGTTGAGAGTATAAAGTCAAACTTTTCAAAGCTGGGGCTAATTGCATGAGCATCCCATTTACCCATACCATGCATGGCTACTAGTATTTCTTCGGTTACACTGTCATATATGAAAGCATCGCTCCCACCCCATTTAGCAAAAACAATCCAAGAGCTTTTCCAGTCATCACCTGCATACCCATTTTGGTAAGCATCTATTGAGTTAGCCCCAGCCATATAAACCTGAGTAAAACCAAGGTCAACAATGCTACCTTCATCTGCTATTGATAAGAGCCATTCTTTTAGTTTGGTATTGTATTTAGCTTTCATTCATCATCTCTTTTGCCCATTTAATATCGGTTTCTAAATCAAGTTGAGGATATTTTTTACTCAGCTCCTCTAGCAACAAAATAAACTCTTTTGACTGAAAAATGTATGATATATCATCAAAAACTTCACTTATCTGGTATAAGTTTTCTTCACCTACACGTTCTAGTACATACTTCGTATCTTCTAAGTCTACAGAAAGAAGCTCTGTTAATTTATCCCAATATTTACTAATAGCTGGGTCATTAAGATGCAATTTTCTTTTCTCTTTAGTTGTTTTTATGACTTCTTTTAGTAACGCTTCTCTTTTACGTTCTATAGCTTCTAATGACATTTTTTCAATACCCCTCCAATATACGTAGAAAGTATAAAAGATTTCTCTTCCAAAGTTTTTAATTTAGACCATTTTTCTTTTGTAAAAACAATCTCAATACCATCATTCTCATTTAATAGAGTATACAAGATTGTAGCAATTTCCTCTAAAATTTTTACAGATTGAACCAAGGTTAATAGTTCAACTAAAATATCTATACTCTCTTGAGAACATACATCTGACAAGGACTCTGCTACTCTTAAATTTGTAGCATCGTTAAAACTATTGATTTTTCTATTTAGTTCTTGCCAATCATTTTCAGTAAAATCATCAACAAGAGTTTCACTATATGAAAGCCCATCATCATGCCAAGCATCATCGAACTCTATGTATTTTTTAGTATAAATATTTTCCATGTACTCTTTTATCATTAAAGCCACCTATTCGCTGGGCTAGAAGCAATAACTTCTTGGTATATTGAACTGTTTATAATTTTTAATTCAATTAGTTGCTCAAATAACTTTTCTAAAATTTCCAAATCTTCTACACAGCCTGTATTACAAGAAAATGTTTCTAAAGAGACTTTCAAAATTTCATTATACTCAAGCTCACTCAACTCTTTTTTCTCTTTTTTTTGAAAACTCTCAATTAAAAAGTTTATTAACGCACTTTTCTTTTTATAGTTCTCTTCGTATTCTTCTTGTTCAGATACGTAGTCTCTTTTATGTAGTCTTTCTATCTCTTTAATAATTTTACGTAGCATTTTTAACTCCAAATTCACCAATACCATAAGCAAAAGGTTCAATCTTCATATCCAAAAAAACAGCTACACCATGCAGACCTACAGAAGAATCTATTTCAAGTACCTTCAAAGTCTTATCAGAGCAATAGTTCAATAACCAAGGATACTCTTCCATAAGATAACTAGGAACATCATCTATACTAAAATGATTTAATTTAAAAATAATATTTTGCTCTGAAAATGGTGAGAACTCCCAATATTCTATGTTTTCTAGAACCATCATACTATTTTCAAAAAGAAGATTTAGATTTTTTGCATTTCGGTAAATACCTAAAATTTCTGTGTCATGGTAGGTATTTGTAAGGTTCATTTTAATCCTTTAGGCTTCATCATCAAACTGCTCTCTTTCCAATCCATATCATCTATGTCTAAACTTACAGAGATAGATTTTCCTACTTGTTGAAACTTAAAAGTGTAGCTGTATTGGTCATGCCAGTTTTCTCTAAAATGTCTAAATTTTGCATAATATTTATTGTCGTAACTTACAAGAAAATGATATGGACCATATTCATTACAAATAGCTTTTTTCTCTTCTCCCTTATAGAGAACTATGTTATTATAATCTTCACAAGATAACTCTATTTTTACTTTACTTTTTAGTAATGGCTTTTCTACTTCAACTATAAGTTCATTACTACTGATATCAAAAAAATACAAAAGAACCTTTTGAAACCCAATTTTCACACTCATAAAGGTTATGAGTAGAAGAAAGGTTATTAGTATTATTTTAAGAAATGATTTCATGTTATCTACCAATACTTCTTCATTAAATTTGGATATTTTTTCATAAATATCTCTTCTATATCTTCACTTTCAATATCTATCTTTTCTCCGATAGGCTTATGAGGTTCCATTTGAAAACGGTACTCTGCATAGATATCTTTAGAAGTTTTCTCTTCGTAAACAAAAGGAGCCAAACCTTGAAATTCTGCATTGTATAGTTTTTCGGACAAAGCAGTTTCATCTAAATTTATTAGCCAGTCAGGATTTAACATCGTATTTTCATACGTTTCTCTACCTAATGAAATTATACTGCCTCTAAAGTCCATAAAACAGTCATCACCACAGCCACCTAGAATGATGTATGCACCATGCCATATATCCCAAGTATACAATGCACTATAGAACTCATGAAATAGTTTATGATACGAAACCAACTCTTCTAAAGAGAGTTTTTCTAACTCTTTTTGAACTATGTCATTAAGCTCTTCACAGTTTTGTGTTTTTCTACCTTTTTCTATAATATTCCAAAATTGCTCATATTTCATGTTTTTACTTCGTTCCTTTGGCATAATTAAACAAACAATTCCTCTTTCGTATACAAGCTTTCTGAAGCATAGCATACTATCCAAAAATAAAGACAATTAAGTATCATTTCTTTTCTTCAAAATAATAATAAAACTTTCCCTCAGGAGAATCTTCATCAGGAAGGAGGCAAAACTTTGTAAGGTAGTCCAATACAGTACCTAAAATATCAACTAAAACACCATAATTAAGCATTTGATTCTCTTGATTTTCATATTTATCATCTATCTCACTTAATATCTTAGTCAATATATCTGTTAAATTTTTCTTATCTGTACCCCTTTTATGAAAATCTATAACAACATTCATGTACTCATAAACATCATTGTATTTATCATAAGATAATAAAATTTCTAATAATTTTTCTTCTATTTTATTATATTTCATAATTTATCATCTCTTTTGCCCATTTAATATCTCTTTCCAAATCAAGTTTAGGATACTTTTTACTCAGTTCCTCTATCAACAAAATAAGCTCTTTTAAGTAGATTGCAGTAAAAAGGCTCCACAGTTCTCATTGATTTTCCAATCATCTTTTATAAAAAGGTAACCATAACTATCATCAAAAAATCCTTCCATATTGGAATGTTCATCTATTTGTAACAAATCTATTTCAAGAAAACAACTATAACCTTCCCATTTTATTTCATCTTGTAGCCACTCATTTTTACTCTCTTCAACAATTATTTGTTTTGGAGGCTCAAAAAAGGCATCTTCTCTATTATAATCTTCATCTTTATGAATAATAACAACAGAGCCAATATATTCATTTTTATAATAGTCTTGCATAATAGAGATGTGTTCATAATCTTTTATATCTAATGCAAAAAAGACTGAACAAACATAATCTTTATATCTGTTTTGTATAAAACCTAAATCAGTTAAAGATATAGAAAATAAAAATTTTAATGACACATCGGCTTTTTGCTCTTGTTCTAATGTTGTTAAGGGAAACTGTATATTTTTAGGAAGCCTTGAAGCACCTCCTATTCTTGAGGTATTTAACTTTACATTTTTATTTGAAATAATTATCTTTTTTCTCATCAGTAATTTTCCTTCAATCTAAATCCTCTAAAAAATTTATTTCTCTACAGTGACAACATTGAAATTTAAATAAATAGTGCAACTCATCACTGCTCTTCTCTTAGCAATGAACTGTTTTCCACCAATCTTTGAGTCTCCTCGTCTGATATGTTTCGCACATATTCAACTTTAGCTAAACCATGAAATTCACAACCATCATTACAATGGGTTAACCATATCTCCTCTTGATAAGAAGAAAATCCTACCGTTCTAGTAGAGATTTCCTCTACTACTTCTTTCGTTAAACCTTCCCAGTTTTCTATATCTGCTACAAATTCTCCTTTATACTTTTTAGAAGCAGTTCCATCTGCAACACACCAAGGACATATATTTTCAACATTTTCTTTGCAATAAATAGATGAAGTAATTCGATACCCTCTTTTTTGATTGCATACTTCACAAGTAGCATCACTTGCTTCTATAGAGCCTGTTTCAATAGGATTAGGATGGTATTTAAATTTTGGTAATGACATAAAATTCCTTTTTTAGTTTTTAATCCTTTTTCGGTCTTGCCACTTTACCTTTTAGTTGTTCAATTAAAGAAGATTTTTCTTTAGGTAAAGTATTATTATCTTCAGCTACATCTTCTTGTGGTGATTCTACTAGCATAATATCACCTGTAAACACCTCATCAACCATATTATTTTCTAATGAAGATTCATGTACTTCAGTGGGTATAGCTATCTTACCTATCTTTATATTTGAACTGTTAGTATCTGTCGCAGATGCTGCCATGCTTAATGCCAAACTGACCGTGGCAACCTTTTTAAAAGTCACACAAATGTTCTCTGTTTTACTCACTAAGTCATGATATGCATCTTTAGTCATACCACTTACATCATGTACTTTTTTGTTACACTCTCCACAAAAGTATCCACCTTCAACGGCTCTCATATCTTTTATTTGCATGGGACACAAAAAAGAGAAATCTTTTTTATTAAGTTCTATCGTTTCATTGTTGTTATTTTTCATGGTTTTCCTTCTAGTTTTACTTCAATTCCAGTACTTCTAATATTATAGTTTTATGGAAACTCATCGTCTCTCTCCATATCATAACAAGATATTTTATAAATAGTTGATAAATTTCACCTCTTCCAAAAATACTAATACAACAACCCAAACAACCAAAGAGGAATCTTTGCTCCAAAGCCAACCTCTATATCATCAGCTACAACATACGAGTTAGGTACATCTTTTATCTGTTTAAACTTCTTGTTTTTACCACCCACTTCAAGAGTATATTTCTCTTCAAGATAAAAATCTCCATAGTCCGAAGCATAAATGCCCTTGTTGTCTAAACGGTTTTTGTCAGTATAGTAGTTGGAGAGTTGATTCATAACAAAAGTCTCACGAACATTACCTATGTTTGGGGTTGAGGTGTACATTAGGTTTGCATTGGCAAGGTAGATTTTTTCAGGTTTATCTATGGACTTCATGGAGAGTGAAGATTTCATAAGCAGTTTAATTAACCCTGCATCATCTAAACGAGATAGATACTCTTTAATGGTTCTATCATCTTTTACTTCGGTTGCTTTTTTAAGAGCAGAAATTTTAGGTGTAAAAGGAACATTTTCCATAATTACAGAGAGCAGTAGCTTTATCTTTTTAATGCTCTTTCCATTGAGTGTGGGGTAGATGTTTAGTAAATCTCCCTCTATCGTGGTATTGATGTTCTGTTTTAGTGTCTGAAAAAACATACTTTCGTTTGGCATACTTAAAAAATAAGGATAATAACCACACTCCAAATAGCGATGAAAAAGGGGTAGAACTCTCTCACCTTTACTTACTAAAAGCTCTACAATGTTTTCAGCCAACACATCATGATTTGAAAACACATCTTCCAATGCCAATGCCTCTAAACGGTAGCCATAGTGAAGCTCTAAAAACTCTCTAAAGCTCATGCCCACCATTGTGTAGACTATGGCTCTTCTACTTAAATCGTGGGTTCCCTTATGTATCTCTAACGCAGAGCTACCACTTGCAATAACTTTTAGTGTTGGAAAACTGTCGTAGATAGATTTTAACTCTTGCGACCAAGAGCTGTATTTGTGTATTTCATCTAAACAGAGAAGTTTTCCACCTTGCAGTTCAAAGGCTTCTGCCAACTCATAAATGGAGTGTCGACTCATATTAATATCATCCAAACTCACATAAAGAGCTTCACCTCTTTTATAGTTCAGAGCCATATATTGTGCTATGGTAACTGTTTTTCCAATTCCTCTTGCACCAAGAAGAATGGAGAGCCGATGTTCAAATGGATTTTTTTTAATAAAATATCTTTGGTATTCTAGGTTATTGTCTTTAACAAATTTATGACTTTTTCTAAAGAGTTCGGTTAGCATGATAGACTCCATAATATGTATTATATTACAATTATATCATATTAAAAGATGTAATACAATACATATATTTTCTAAAACGAATGGATGATTTTAAACTCATCTCCCTAAATCCCTCAAAAACCTCTCCATAGGAAAGTTCTTTCCTGGGCATTTTGTCTGTTCGCCTTTGGTGTAGCCATGTCCTGATATGTTGCTTATAGGTATGTTGTACTTTTTCATAAGCTCTTTGGTGAGTTTAACCAAAGCTTGATACTGTTTTTCGGGAACTTGTTGCTTCTCGTAGTTTCCTATAAGGCAGATGCCTAGCCCTCTAAAGTTTCGGTCAAAGTTATGCCGTGAGATATGCATTCCCCAAATGTTAAAGCTCTGTCGCCAGTCACTCTTGACCACACCCACGCCAAGCCCATGACCATTCCCAATGATGTAATGGTAAGGAATAGCATCAAGAGGGTCTCTGCTCTGTCGCTCACGGTGTACTTTTTGAAGGTGTTCAATATTTCCATAACCCCCAGCACTATGATGAATGACAATGTAGTTCCAACGAACTGTCCACCAGTAGGCAAAGAGGATTAGTAAAATGGGGATTATGTATCTTTTTTTCATGGTGTTATGCTCTCTTTAGATAATAGCTCTAATGATACATTCATATCATCCATAATAATATCCAAGATATCACTATAAATAGTTTCAGGATGTGCCATTACATGTGTAACTATAGGTTGAAATATAACAAAACTACTAAAAGCAAAAAAGAGAAAAATAGTACCACCTATCAAAAGGGACTTTTTAATATTGTTAATATGTTTCATTTTTAATGAATAGATAAAAAGCATAAAAAAAGCCAACCCCCAATAAGAACTTATAAGGAAAACTCCTGCCATAAATTGATAGTAGTGACCATATTTATCTAAAAAAGAGAGTATAAAAAGAAACAAAGGCATAATCAATAAAAATGAATAGAGTAGATTTTTATACGCCAATCTCTCTTTGTCCTGATGAAAAAGTTTTACAAAATCAAAAAGTTGAGGTACTCCCAAAAGAGCAAAAATAAATAGAACTCCTGCTATAATAAGGAACCATATAATAGCCCCTAGCATAACCATAAGTAGCAGTATTAATTCACCCATCTTCGCCTCTTCAATTTAAATTCTTCCTCTTTAGCTATATACATTGTCATCATAAACTCGAACTCCAAAAAACATTAAGCTCAAGAGTTCAAAAAATGCTCTTATAATGAAAAATCCTGAGACAAAAAGAAAACCTAAATGTCCAATAAAGGCAATAATTGCAAAAAATCTATTTTTAACTTTATTAAAAAGTGAGGCAAATCCAAAAACAAGACCAAAATAAAGACTACTACCCATTATAAGAAAAGCTAAAATTTTAAGCCATGGATGAAGAGTAGAGATAAATAGAAACAAGAATAGAACCATAAAACCGTTAAAGACTAATAAAATAAAAGAGATTATACTTAGAAAAGAGTAAGTCTCAAATATCTTGTAAAAAATAATATTTTTAGTGCAATTTTGAATTTTTAAGATGATAACATCATAATTTTTTTCAATCATTGTCATACCCAAATAAAGTAGACTAACCATACCCATAAGTATTAAAAAAAGTGGTTGAAAAATACTCAATAAGAGCAAACCTATAATAGCGAATAATAGGCTATATCTAATAACTATTATTGCAATTTGTAGTTCTGATTTATTTTTGAATATCATAATAGTTTCTCCATTTGTTAAAATTGTCGTTTTTATTATAGCTTACCTACTGAACGGGTATTGCATCGTTGGTCTTTAGCGTATATCTTTTCTGCTGTGGGGCTACGCCATTGGTTTTGGCTACAGATGAAGAGTAGGTTTTGCATAGTTCTTTCCTCTAAAATTTAACTACTATCTCCCCAAGCTCAAACTCTGTGTTGGGGTTACAAGCTTAGAGGCTAAAATACCTTTTGGTAAAACCACATCTACTTCACTTACTAACGTTGTGTTTGGGTGAACCTCTATCGGTTCTGAATTGGCTATTTTAAGTGGGTAACAGAGACCTTTTTCATCTTTTAGTAAAATCAGTTCATGCTTTATCATCTCTTGTAAATGAATGCTTTTTGAGCCACTATTTTTTACAGAAAAAACAATATGAACACCTGCATCTGCCTCTTTTTCTATCTTCTTCATGGAGATAATGGTAAAGCTTAATTTCTCTGCTTTTGCAATGCTCTCTTTTTCCCACTTGTTTTGAAAGTGGTCATAGGTTTTTCCAAACCCTTCTAAAATGGTAACCGTTCCAAAACTAATAGCCGAAGAGATTAAGTCTTGACCTTTATCTATAACCATGTGTGTACCCTTTTTAGCCAAATGGTAAGAGGAGGTTAAGAGATGGTACCCTGAAACTGCTCCTAAAACAGCTATGATAGATAAATAGGTTGTAACAATGGGGGTCATTAAATCTATAGGCTCTTTTTTGTACCATTTATAAATAGCAAAGCCTACTAAAAGAGCAAAGCTTCCCCCTGCAATGCCCACGCCCAGAAGTGATAGTAAAAATTGTGTTGTCATATTTTTCCCTCGTATAATTAAATTTAATACGTCTATTATACTCTATAGCTTAAAAAAAGTTAATAAATAGTTGCTAATTCTTTATGCTTATTTATGAAAGAAATTATATATCTCCCATATCATTATAAATACTTTCAAGATATTCTAGTACATAGGTAACAATAGGTTTGAATGTAACAAAACCACTAAATGTGAAAAAGAGAAAATACTGAGACAAAAAGAAAACCTAAATGACTGAAAAATCAATCTCTCTTTATATATCCACCTTATAGGTCTTAAACAACTTGTCCCACAAAACAGTATAGAAGCCTAAGTTATACGCTCCATTTTTATGGTGAATCGCATGAAAGAGATTGTTAGAAAAAAACTTTGGAATAGAGACTTTTGCTACATTAAGATGGGCTATCACACCCCAAAACCAATTGAGAAGTAAAAAGAGTACTACAGCGTAAATATTAAAATCATAGAGACAAAATAGAAAGGTAAAAAGAAGCCCCAAGCCTATGGCTTCAAAAGGGTGCAACACATAAAGACTCAACTCATTAAACTCATGATGGGTATGATGTCTTTCATGTACCTTTTTTAAAAAGTCTATTCTATGTGCCGATAGATGAGCGACATACATAATAAAATCAACCACAACCAAAAGTAGAAATAAATCTGCGAATAAAGAACCAAACGAAAATGTATAGTCAAATTTTATAATATCCCAGTAAAAAAGTGCATAGCCAGGAATAGCCACTGCTATGTTTACAAAAAGAATAAACAAACTTAGAGCAAAATCAAAGAGACTCTTTTTTTTAAGTTGTTGTTTGTTACTGCATCCCCAATAAGAAGAGAATAACAAGGTCAATAGGTAAAACAGAATATTGACAACACTCAACAATATAAAAAAATAGTAGGGGTCTTTTAGTAACGGTATCAAATTTATATCCTATTTTTTAACGCTTATACCTACAACTCCAAAAACTCAACCCCATCTTTAGAACCAATAAGTAAAAAACTTCTAAGCTTCGGAATGCTTTTAACCTTGTCAAGCTCTTTATAGCCCTCCACCTGTTTCATTCCCTCTTCTTTTATCTTCTCATAGCTATCTTTATCTTTTTTCCACTTTAACTCAAACAAGTAGTTATGTGGAACTTTCTCATCACGTCCTATGAGTAAAATATCAGGATACTTGTTGTTGAGTTCAGGTTGAGAGTCTATAAAGTAGAAACTTGCAAAACTTAAAAATGCTAGAGTAATAACCTGAAAATGTTTTTCTGAAAAACCTTGATAGTCTCTGTTAGATAAAACCGTTATAACCTCATTTAACTGCTCTTTAAATGGCTCTATGTCTCCTAATAGCAGTTTGGTTACTATTTGAGAAAAGGAGTCATTTAATTTAAAGTCATTCCGTCGTTGTAGCTCAATTGCAAAGTAGTTAAAGTAGAGAATTTTAATTACATA
>JALXFN010000117.1 GCA_027068975.1 Campylobacteraceae bacterium
GTATTAGAGATGACATTTGAAAAGAAATTAGAAATTAAAATTTTAATATAAAAAATGTTAAAAACTATTTTTTAACATTTAATCATTAAATATAATTATTAATATAATAACATATGTTATTTTTAATCATTTTTTAACATTAAATAATAATATAAATGATAGAATATAACTATATAAATATAGTTTTATAAATATAGTTTTTACATCTTAAGGATCAAAATGAAAATTCTTTTTATCACCGATAACTTTCCACCAGAGATTAATGCACCAGCGACCAGAACATATGAACATTGTAAAGAGTGGATTGATAAAGGTGCAGAAGTTACTGTTATTACTTGTGCTCCAAATTTTCCAAGAGGAGAAATCTATAAGGGTTATAAAAATAAATTTTATCAAAAAGAGATAATTGACCAAATAGAAGTTATTCGTGTATGGAGTTATCTCTCATCAAATAAAGGTTTTATAAAAAGAGTCTTAGACTACTTCTCTTTTGCTTGTACTTCATTTACTTTTGGTCTATTCCAGAAGTTTGATATTGTTATCGCAACATCTCCACAATTTTTTACAACATGGTCTGCCTCTGCATTAAGTTTTTTTAAACAAAAACCATGGATTTTTGAACTGAGAGACTTATGGCCTGAATCTATTGAGAGTATAGGTGCCATTAAACATAAAAAAATTATTAATATCTTAGAAAAAATTGAACTCTTTCTCTATAGAGATGCCAATAGAGTTATTCCTGTAACCGATGCGTTTAAAAGAAATCTTATATCACGTGGTATCGACTCAAATAAAATCAAGGTGATTACAAATGGTTCGAATCTGGAGCTTTTTCAAGAGCAAAAAAAAGATATTAGCCTTCTAAAAGAGCTTGGATTAACCGATAAATTTGTTGTAGGATATATAGGAACCCATGGTTTAGCACATAGTTTAGATTTTATTATTCAAAGTATTGCTCATATAAAAGATAATTCTATCCACTTTCTATTTGTGGGAGATGGAGCAGAAAAAGAAAAAATCATGAAACTGGCTAATGAACTAAAATTAGATAATATTACATTTTTAGCCCCTATCACAAAAGAGCTGGTTCCTAAATACTTATCTATTATAGATGTATCACTAGCCCCACTTAAAAAGTCTGATACCTTTAAATCGGTTATTCCATCAAAGATTTTTGAAGCTGCAGCCATGAAAAAACCAACACTACTTGGAGTAGAAGGTCAAGCACAAGAGATTATAGAAAGCTTTAATGCAGGTATCTGTTTTGAACCAGAAAATCAAAATGATTTCATAGAAAAATTAATGTTACTGCGTGATAAAAATTTTTATCGCTCTTTACAGGTGGGTGCTGTTCGTTTATCTAAAAGTTTTGATAGAAAAAAACTTGCATTACAAATGTTAGAGATTATTCAAGACACCATTCAACCTAATGAAGTTAGAGAACTTAATAGAAAAAAACCAACTTTCTCTTAAACTCTTTCCCTAGTAGCAAATAGGAAGTTACAGCTTTAACATCTTCTCTATTTGCTCATGAATGGCAATGAAGTTTGATTTCTCATACATCACTCTGGTATACTCATTCATATCATCAGCAGATAGAATACTCTCTTCACCCATTAGAAAAAGTGTTGGGATTTTACTGCTTACTATCTCATTCATTAATACCTCATCCTCTCTATTGGCACTGTTTTTATCTAATAAAAAGAGTTTATATTTTCCATTTTTCATCTTATAATAGAACTCTTCTCTACTTTTAGCCAAATCTATACTATAGTCAAGCCCTGTTAGTAGAGTGGTCAAAACTTTTGCTTCTGTTGGTGCTTTTTTATAGAGTAAAATATCTTTAGATTCCTGATTTATCTCTTTAATTGACTCATTTTTAGGTGAATAAAACTGTTTAATAACAGAGACAAATTTATCAGCAGAGATAGGTTTTGCTATATACTCATCCATACCAGATTTCAGATATAACTCCCTATCCCCTTTTAGAGCATTGGTTGTTACTGCTACAATAGGTGTATGGTCTAAGTTATGTTTTTTCTCATACTCTAAAATCTGTTTGGTTGCCATTACCCCATGCATAACTGGCATTTGAACATCCATAAAGACCATATCATATCTGTTATTTTTAAACATCTCTACTCCTACCTCCCCATTCTCTGCCAAATCTGATGTTATACCTAAACCTTTAAGGGTATGGGCAATAACCTTCTGATTAATCAAGTTATCCTCTACAATTAAAACATTTAAAGAAAAATCATCTTCAACCACATCAAGATTTGCCTTTTGATACCTAAGTGATGATTCTACTTTTGGTAATGTTATCGGTTCATATATCACTTGAGTAAAAATAGGTGCAATATCTAATATTTGTTCTCTATTTGAAACTTTTGTCAATAAAACTATATCTTTTTCTGAACTATAAAGAGCCACTATTCTTTTTAACTCTTCACTATTTATTTCATCATAATAGATATAAAGAGTATCAAAAGAGTCCAATTGTGCATCTTTACACTCAACAAAGTTTTTAAAACAGGTGACACTATTCTTTTTATTTGAAGAGATATATGTTACCAAATGATTATAGGCTATATTATCATGTAAATAATCTGGAGCATATATTGCTATAGAAGCTATATTTTTATCATTTTTTCTACTATTTTTTCTATAATCAATATCTAAAGTAAATGAAAATGTTGTACCTTCTTCAAGTTCACTCTCTAAGTTCAATGTTCCACCTAATAATTTTACCAAGCTATTAGCAATGGTTAAACCTAATCCTACACCTTTATAGGCTCTTGTATTAGAACTGTCTGCCTGATGAAATAATCTAAATACCATTTTTTTATGCTCTTCATCAATACCAATTCCACTATCTTTGACTAAAAACTCTATCTCTAATCTGCCATTATCTAAATTTGATTTCTTACGAATAGATAGTTCGACAGCCCCTCCTTTATCAGTAAATTTAATAGCATTAGATATTAAATTCATAACAATCTGTTTAATCTTATCTTTATCTGCATTTAATAAAATATCATTAAGTTCAGGGTCTATCCAAACATAAAAATTTATCTCTTTTTCTATTGCATCAAAGGAGTAAACATTTATAAGTTTTTCAAACTCTTCTACAATATTAAACTCTCTATTTATCAACTTCATATCCCCACTCTCTAAATGAGAAATATCTAATATATTATCAACAAGAGTCAATAAGTCTTCTGAACTTTTTTTAATGGTATTGACAAACTCCTTCTGTTCACTATTAAGTTTACTAGAATTTAAAAAGTTGGTAAAACCTATAATTCCAGTAATAGGTGTACGAATCTCATGTGATATATTTGATAAAAAAAGTGTTTTAATTTTATTGGCTTCTTCTATAGCCTTTTTACTCTCTTGAAGTTCGGTAATCATACTTGAAATGAGCATATAAATCTCTGTATGATTTTTCTCTTTTAACATCAGCTTAAACTGTTCATTTTTTCTCTTATCATCTGAGTATTTAATCTCTTCTATCAGGTTTTTAAGTTTGTTAATATCTTGTTTCTCCTCAACAAAAAAGCAGTCTCTTTTCCCATAGACTATCAAGAGTGATAAAAATAAAATAACTGCTGATATTATCATAATAATTTGGAGAATAAAAGCTTTATCCTCTTCTCCCGAGGAGACAAACATTCTATAATTGGTATAAGAATTATAAAAAAAGAGTAATGATGTTAACAACAATATAAAAAAAATACCTAATGTAATAATCTCTAAACGTTTTTCTTTCCATTTACTGTGCATAATCACCCCTTATATTTAATAAAATATTATCAATTATTATTAATATTTTTGCTTAAAAATTAATTTATAATTTCACATTTTTTACATAATTCACCAATATAGTTTTTGTTTAAATCTGCTATAATTATTAGAAATATTTATTAACAAAAAAAGGGTGAAAATATATGTACCAAAGAGAGTTTGAAAACCTATTACGACATACACCTCCTAGAGCCATGCTCTTTTATGGTGAAAATACTTACTTAATCTCTTCATATATTCAACACTATATCAATATAACCAATGCTGCAGACTCTCTTTTAAATCTCTATTTTGATGAGTATAGTTTTGAAAGAGCAAAAGCTTACCTTTCGCAAAGTTCACTTTTTGGTGGAACCAATCTTCTTATAGTAAAACGAGATAAAAAAATACCTAAAAAAGAGTTAGATATACTCATTGAACTTGTAAATAAAAACACTGATAATTACTTTTTATTTGAGTATCAAGGAAAAGCCAGTGATGCAAAGAGCCTACAAAATGCATTTACTCCTAAAAAAGGAGGAAATTGGCTTCGACTTTTTGAACCAAGTCTTAGAGAGAGTATAGCTATACTACAAAAAAAAGCCAATGCTATTGGGCTACAGATAGACCATTATTCCTTACAACACCTTATGCTTTTACTTAACAATAATCTTTCCCTCTGTGCAAATGAACTCAATAAACTGGCTATTTTAGAGGGTAAAGTAACTTCAAAAGATATTGACAGACTTGTCTACTCTACTGCTCCACTTGCGGTAGAACAGTTACTTATAGAGCTATTTGAAAAAAAACCTATAGTTAAGACCATGAGACGACTATTAGAGATAGGAGAAGATGAATTTTCTATTTTACGTTCAACACAATTTTTTGTCAACCAAATTTTCCTCTTTAATACCTACATGAAACTACATGGACATATAGACTCAAAAGCTATTTTAGGTTACAAACTACCTAAAAACATAGAAGAGCAAAAAGCAACTCTTGCTTTAAAAGTTAAAAGCCCTAGTATACTTAAACTATTTGAACATCTTTTAGAAGTAGAACTACAAATTAAAAACACTCCAGCAACCAACCGAGAGTTGTTGCTTTATGGAGCATTTATTAAATTGCAAAGTTATTTGTAACTTATGACACTTTATCCAAGCCAATCATATAGTCAACTTTTTCTTTAATACTTATATAGTCTGCTAACTTATCTGTAATAAAAGTATAGTTCTCCTTATCGCTTGAAGTCACATTTAGTTTTGCATCTGTAAAGAGTAGACTTGGAATATTTGTCTCCTTAAGATATTCAGTTAAACTCTTATGAGAACTATCGGAACGAACTCTGTCTAAAAGTACACATTTGTAACTCTCCACATCCATAACTCTTTTTAACTCATCAATATTTTCTACCACATCTACAGAATAATCCAACCTATTTAAAATAGCAGATATAATTTTTGCTTCCATTGTAGTCTCTTTATAGAGTAGTATATCTTTAGTATTGTTACTTGCCACTTTTGATTCTATACTTTTTACAGGAAAAAATTTCTCTAAAGCTTCTATAAACCTATCTAAATTTATAGGCTTAGAGACATACTCATCCATCCCCTCAGCCATAAACTTCTCTCTATCACCCTTTAAAGCGTTGGCTGTAACTGCAATAATAGGGGTATGTGTAATATTTTTACTCTTCTCATATTTTATTATCTCTTGAGCTGCTTCTATGCCATTCATAACTGGCATCTGTATGTCCATAAATATAACATCATATTGACTATTTGAGATATATGTCTTTAAACCCTCTTGTCCATTGTTAGCACAGTCTGAAGTTATGCCCATATTTTTCAGTGTATGTTGTATCATTTTTTGATTAATAGGGTTGTCTTCCACAACAAGAGCGTGAAGATTTTGGAATTGTTTATAACTGGTTTGTTCTTTTTTAAAGGTATCCAAAGGTTTTCTCTTCTGTTTATGGGATATATAGTTAAAAGACTTTTCAACTTTTGAAAAAGTTATAGGTTCATATATAACATGAGAAAATTTATCACTTATTCCTTGTACCTCATTACGTCTATTTAATGTTGTGACAAACATTATATTTGTAGATGATTTATTATAATGCTCAACAATTTTATGTAATTCATCTCTGTTTATTTTATCATAATGAATATAGAGTACATCAATATCTGTTGCTAAACTCTCCAAGCACTCATTCAAACTTTTAAACCGTTGTACTGATAACTCTTTATAAGATAAAAGATACTCTTCTAAATATTTATTTGCATTTTTACTTTTAACTTCAGATGGAGCATAAATAGCAATATTCATAGACTGAACACTATTATTTTGTTTCATCTCTTTGAATGGCATACTTATAGTAAAAGTAAACTCCGTACCCTCTCCTAAAGTACTATCTAAAGCTAAAGAACCACCCAAAATATTGACCAATGCAGAAGAGATAGTTAAACCTAAACCTGTTCCCCCATATTTTCTACTTGTGCTAATATCTGCTTGAGTAAATGCTTCAAATACTTTCTCTTTCTGCTCTTCACTTATACCTACTCCCGTATCTTTAACTGTAAATTTTAAAGAGATATTATCTTTATCTTTATTCAAAACTTTTTCAATGGTAACATCTATGGTTCCTTTGTTATCAGTAAATTTTACGGCATTAGAGATAAGATTAATAAGTACCTGTTTTATTTTACCTGGGTCAGAACGTAAAAGGAGTGAAGATAAATTAGGGTCTATCCATAATCCAAAATCAATATCTTTTTTAGAAGCATTAGCGGCATAGGTCTCAATAACATTTTCAAACTCTTCTATAGGATTAAAAAAAATCTCTTCCAACTCAACATGTCCATTCTCTATCTTTGAAATATCAAGAATATCATTAATAATAGAGAGTAAATCTTCTGAACTTTTTCTAATAATATCTACAAACTCATCTTGTTCTTTATCTAAATTGGTTGACTTTAGAAACTTTGTAAAACCTACTATACCATTAAGTGGAGTACGAATCTCATGAGACATATTTGCTAGAAAAAGACTCTTTGTTTTATTGGCTTCATCTGCATTATTCTTACTCTCTTCTAATTCATATATCATATCCGACATCAAAGCATAAATTTCTGCTCTATTTTTATCTTTAATCATATTTTGGAACTCTTCGAGTCTATCTTCATAGGAGTATGATTTTAAATCTTCTAAAAGAAGGGTCAAATTTTGTTTTTCAACTTCTAAATATTTAAAAAAATAGGCTCTTCTTATAAACATAAAAATAGAAAGAACAAGTACAAGTAAAGATGTCATCATAATAATTTTCTGTTCATTTACTCTTAATTGAGTATCTTTGATTAAAACCTTCTCTTGAACTCCATCAATACTCTTAACTTTATCTATAAATTTACCATATTCAGTTGAACTACTCAAATAGTCATATTGCGTATAGCTGTTTATAAAAACATAACTGGCACCTAGTATTAATAGGGCGTAAACTGCTAAGAAAATGATTTTTGAACTTTTTATAAAAAAATTTATTGTTGTTTTTGGGGACTCTTTTTTCATTCTAAATCTACCTTAAAAAAATATTAAATTTAATTATAGTATATAATAAATTTAATTAAGTTTATTTTTACATTAACTGCTCCTCTTATGAAGAAAGTTATCATATAACTTGCTATATTTAGTAAAGGTAAATATTTATTATGGTACCATACTGCTTCCAAAATTCTTGCTCGTTTTTTGGATAGTCACTTGACTACGTTTAAACGGGCTATAAAACCAAAAGGAATACAATGAATAACTACGAAACACTGTATGTACTTAAACCTACACTTACAGATGAAGAGATAGCAGCAAACATTGCAAAAATCGAAGAGATCCTTGTACGTGAAGGTGCTGAAATTCTTGCTACCAATAAAATGGGAATGAGAAGACTTGCTTACCCTGTTGAAAAAAATGAGCGTGGTGTATATACTATCGTTTACTTTAAAGCTAAAGGTACTGTTATTGCTGAACTTGAACGAAACTTAAAGTTCAACGAAGAGGTAATTAAATACTTAACAGTTAAGTATACAAAGAAAAAAGAAGTAGCTCAATTTGAAAAACTTGTAAACGCTGCATCTGTCGTTAAAGAAGAAGCACCAAAAGCTGAAGAAGCTCCTGTTGCAACTGAAGAGACAACAGAAACTGCAACTGAAACAACAGAAGCATAATTTTAGCTTATTAATTTACGGAGAACCCCATGTATAACAAAGTAGTATTGGTAGGACACCTTACAAGAGATGTTGAGATAAGATACTCGCAAAGTGGCTCTGCTATCGGTAAAGTTGGCATTGCAACAAGTCGAAAGTGGAAAAGTCAAACTGGTGAGCAGAAAGATGAAGTTATGTTTATCGATTTGACATTTTTTGGACGTACAGCCGAAATAGCAAACCAATACCTTCGCAAGGGGAGTAAAGTTTTAGTAGATGGACGACTAACATTAGAGCAATGGACTGCACAAGATGGAAGTAAACGAAGTAAACATAGTATTACAGTAGAAAATTTAACTATGTTAGATACAAAAGCTGATAGCCAAAACCTTAACAATGTAAATAGTAGTGGATATGGTAACCAACCAAGCCAAAACAACTATGGTGGTCAGCAAAGCCAAGGGGCTTATGGTGATTCACAACAGAGTTATGGACAAGTACAACAAGGTGGATATGCGCAACCTCAAGCTTCACAACAACATTCTCAAGCAGCTCCACAGCAACAACAAGCGTCTGTACCAGAAATCGACATCGATGATGACGAGATACCATTTTAGGAGATAACCCATGGCAGAAAGAAGAAAGTTCAAAAAAAGATTTTGTAAATATTGTGAAATGAAAGTTGATTTTATTGACTATAAAGATTTAGGTCTTTTAAAATTCTCATTAAGTGAGAGATTTAAAATCATGCCAAGAAGACTTACAGGTAACTGTAAACGTCACCAAGAGCTTGTAACAGTAGCAATCAAAAGAGCTAGACAAACTGCTCTTATTCCTTACATTGTAGATAGAAAAAATGTAGTGGAAAATCCATTTGAGTTTGTTAAATAGAGTTTAACAAACACTTTAGAACTTGGACTTTAGTCCAAGTACTCAGAGACTAAAGTCTCTGCTCCTATATATCTCCCTCTTCTATTAAATCATCTGACTTATTCGCTTTTATACTGTAACGATTTAAAATATCAGGCTCAATTGCCAATGCCTTTTCTCTATCTATTACTACCTTAGCCCCATCTTCATCTTCAAAAACAACATACTTATCTTTAGAGTCCATTACCAACTTATAAAACTCTTTAAAGTCTTTAAACTTGTTTCCATTAACTTTTACTATCTGCCACATACTAATACCATAATCACCTCGACTATGCTCTGCTGCAAGTACTTTAAGTAAAACCACCAACTCTTGCTCATCTTTAGTAGGAAATTTAGTCGCTTTTGCACGTAGTGATAAAACTGGGCTTCCTGAACTGTTTAAAAGGTTTTGAGTAATAGGAGAAAAGACATAACCACCCAACATAAAATAACTTGGCATTTTGTCATACTCCAACTTAGCATAGGTCGCATGTTCAGAACTAGAAGTATCAGGAAGCTTAACTTTTAATACCATTTTTTTACCATTACGTAATATATCTAAAGTAACATTATCACCATATTGATGCAAATCTATAAAATACTTAAAATGGGTATACTGTTTAGGTCTAAATTCCACTGTTCCATCATTTTCTATTTTATGTCCATCTATGGCTGTTATAATATCATCTCGTTTTAACACATCTTTTAAAATAGAGTTATAGACAATATCAACAACAAGAATTCCACCCTCATCTTCACCCAATTTATAATATGCTTTCAGTGTTGGATTTTCTATTTTATCTGTCATAATTCCAAGTTTAGGAAAGCCATCTCGTTTTCCATCAGATACATCTTTTAAAAAGTGTTGAATAATATCTACTGGAACCATATAGCCAATATTTTGAGACATAGTAATGCCTTGCATCACAACACCAACTATCTTCCCATCTGAGATAGCTGGTCCACCTGAATTTCCAGGATTAATAGCTGCATCTATCTGGATAGCTAAAAAACTTTTACCACTATGTGCATAACGATTATGCTCTATACGAGAGACTATCCCTGTACTTACAGAGATAGTATGTCCACCCATAGGGTAACCATATACAGTAACTTTATCTTGTATTTTAGGTAAGTTACCAAACTTTAATGCTTCTGTATCTTTAAAAAAGTCTTTGTCCTCTACTGCTAAAAGTGCTAAATCTGTGTCGTGAGAGACTTCTAAAACTCTTGCTTGATAACGTTTAGTATCTCCATATTTTTTAACTTCAACAAAGGTCTCATTAGCAACAACATGAGCATTGGTCAAAATACGATTACCCGAAATAATGCTACCTGAACCACTTGAACGTTGAACTGATGAGTTCCATGGTTCCATATAATTTGTAACTTTAGACACTGTATATATTTTAACAATAGAGGCATCAATGCTCTTTGCTTCTACCATTGTAAATATAATTGTTAAAAAAGCTAATGCTTTTAATATTTTTTTCATTTAATACCTTTTCTTTAATTTTTTATAAGTCTATCATTATATTATAAACTAAACATTAATGTAAAGTGAACCTTGGATATAATCACAAAAAATTTTAGGAGTTGATAAATGGCAACAATCTCAATGGGAGACCTTAAAAAAGGTGTTAGATTAGAAGTGGATGGAAATCCATATAAAGTAGTGGACTTTCAACATGTTAAACCAGGAAAAGGTGCAGCTTTTGTACGTTGTAAAATCAAAAATTTGTCTACAGGAAAAGTAATAGAAAAAACAGTTCATGCAGGTGATAAATTTGAAGTGCCAGATTTAGAGCAAAAAACCATGCAATATCTTTACGATGATGGTGAGATGTTACAGTTTATGGATACTACTACCTACGACCAAATAGGTTTAACTCATGAGCAAGTAGGAAAAGAGACTTTTAATTTTATGATAGATGGTATGGAGGCAGATATTCTTTTTTATAATGGTAAAGCAATTTCCGTTGAGATTCCACAAACAGCAACCTACACTGTAGTAGAGACTCCACCAAACTTTAAAGGTGACTCACAAGGTGGTAAAAAACCAGCAACACTAGATTCAGGTGCCGTAGTTCAAGTTCCATTTTTTATTTTAGAAGGTCAAAAAATAGTGGTTGATACTGTCGATGGAAAATATTTAGAAAAAGCAAAGTAATAGTAAAGTTATTTTTTGTTAAAATATGATTATATTAAAACAAGGATGTATCATGAAAAATAGTAATTTATCACTTTTAGTTGTGACAATTGCTTCAGTTGCTTTACTCCAAGGCTGTACACCAAAAACTGCTGGTCAAGACTCTGCTTATTTAAATAAAAACAGAGGTGCAGATGGTGCACAAATTACAAGTGCTGAAGCTAGACAATATAGAAGACAACAAGCATTAACAGCAGATGAAATTCGTTTAGAAAATATGAAGCGTCATCAAACTACAGACTCTATTCAAGAAGGTTCAAGTGCAGCAAGAAGTGCAGTTAGTGCTATACAAAGTGTTAAGGGTCTTTTTGGTTGGTAGCCAATTCAAAAATATATGAATTTAGAAAGGATATATAAATGAAAAGTTTTTACTTTGCTACATTGATTGCACTCATATTTTCTGGATGTGCAAATAGCTATCCAACCAATTATGTTCCAGAAAAAACAACTCATGTAGAAGAGGAAAAACCCGATAAATATCCTCATCCTCCAGAAGATTTACGCTCAGTTGTTGGTCATGAAGGTTGGTATTATCATGGTGGATACTATTATCCTAGTAGATACTATTATGATAGATATTCTGACTATTATAGATATAACTACTAACTATTATAAAGAAAAGAAGAAAATATAGGTTTTCTCTTTTCTTCTCCTCTATATTGCCTTAAAATATTTTAATAATATGTATTATATATTTATATATTAATCTCTTTATGATACATTGCGTCTTTAATTTAAAAGAGGTATTATGAATATTTATAAAATAGTATTACTTACTATATTTACACTATTAATGGCAAGTTGTGATAGTTTTACATCTGCAAATAATCAAGATAATAACAATAGTTTTGTTGAAAATCCACACAGAAGAATTATTGTAGACTCAAACACAACAGCCAATGTAGCTACAGTCTACGAAGATGCAGAAAGCAATAGAACAGATAATTGGTCCATACTTTCAAACTATTCTCATGAAGCCAATATTACAAATACCTACGATGATGAGAAAAACAGTAGAGTCATCTATTTCGATGCTAAAGTTACAGAGAACAATCCATACAGTTATGATACCTTTAGATTTAATGGTATAAAGAGTAAAAAAGATAATAAATTTATACAGTGGAGTATGAAATTTAATCAAATATTCACCATTGGTATTAATGTAAAGACAAAAAATGGAGGACGTTGGTTATATTATAAAGCAAAAGATACAGGAGCTGGTATAAATAGTAAATATCCAGATTCTATTATACTTGGTATAGGTTCAGACAAAACCAATAATAAATGGCATACGATTACAAGAGATTTACAAAGAGACCTAAAAAGATATGAACCAGATAATGAGTTTATTGAAATGAACTATATGACAATAAGAGGAGGAGGATATATAGATAATATTGTCTCCTATGCTTCAGCAGATAATTTAGACGTAAATAAACCTGTAATCATAACTCAACCAGGCGTTGTTCTAACCTTCGATGATACTTTAGTAAAAAGCTGGAATAAAATGCGAGAGACCTTTAAAGAAAAAGGAGCAGTAGCAACATTTTTTTGTAATAGATGGGCTAACTATAGTAAAAATTGGGATGTTAAACTAGAAGAAGAAGCCATACTAAAATCATTTCAAGATGATGGTCATGAGATTGGTTTTCATACGGTAGGACATTTAAGCACACGAGATAAAAAATATGACAATGAACCCAATAAAGCACAAGCCTATTTTGATGAACAAATTGCTCCTGGTATTGCCAACATGAGAGAGAGAGGCTTTGAACCTAGCAGTTTCTCCTATCCTTATATGTCAAGTCAACCAGCACACGATGCACTTATTCGTCAAGAGCTTCCACATATACGAGCCTTTTTTGCTCATGTAACCCTTATTGATGACCCAGCAAATATATCTTTAGAGACCATTAGAGAGCATCTTGAAAAGATAAAAAAAGATAAAGACATTGAAGTCTTTTTAAGTCATTGGATTTCAGAAAATCCAGATGCTGACAGTGCAATAAAATATAAAATACCTAAAGAGAAACTCATAAAAATCATGGACATGGTTAATGAGCTTGGCTTAAAATTCTATACTTTAGAAGAGGCTCATAATATTTATATGAACCAATAATAACTTCTTAT
>JALXFN010000118.1 GCA_027068975.1 Campylobacteraceae bacterium
TACGAACTACCTTAATAAGAATGGCGCCAATGGTGCTTTAACCTCTCTTGAGAGCATCACCATCAATAAAATCGGTACAACAGGATTACAGGTAAAAGCAAAAGGTAAATTAAAAACCAGTTTTATTAATAATAATACTAATATAGATAATTTATATATTTTTAAGTGGATTCTAAAAAGATTTGGATTTATTAAAAGTATAAGTTTTCAAATAATTGACAAATTGATTTATCAAGAACAGTCTCAGTTTCTACTTCACTTTTGGCATGGACATCGTACTCCATTTCAAAGTATATTGTTTTATAACCGTTTTGGTCGAATTTTATTTGCAGGAAAAGAGTTTATAGCTTTTTTAAGCAGAGGGAAATTGATAAAAAAAACCATTCGTTTGCAAGGTTATGAAGAGATAGAACGTGATTTTAGAAAAGGAGACTATACTTACTTATACCCTATCTCACCAATGGTGGACAGAAGAGCTGAACCCATTGAAGAGAGTTATTTACGAAAAATAGAAAGCTCTTTAGAGTTGGCCTATATTATGGAAAACAATATTTTTGATAAAACAGAGGAGTGGGATAGGGTTACAGATGTCTTTAAATCACTCTTTTTTAAAGACAATGGAGAGATAGACCCAGCTAAACTCAGTCAGTTTAGAGCCACCTCTAAGCGTTGTGAAGAGGTTTTTGGTGACCAGTTTTACTATGTCGACCAAGATGTTGGTTATACCAAAGCTTATCTGAAAGCGATTGATTTGATTTTAGAGTATCATCGTTATGCAAAAGTAATAAAAAAAGAGTTGTTATCATCGGTCTCTGAGAGTAAAGTGGGAGGAAGTGCATCGGTTTATTATAGAGGACAGTATTTAAGTGAAAAGCTACTTTTCCATACCTTAATGGTTAACGATATTACTACACATATAGATTTTGATAAAAATAAGCGTAATGTTGTTGTTGATATTGGTTCAGGGTATGGTGGCTTAGACAGATTGCTCTCTTACTATATCCCTAATGCTTGTTTTGTTTTGGTTGATTTACCCGAGACGCTACTTTTGACCTCTTACTATATGGAACATAATTTTCCAAATAAAAAGATAGCACTTTTAAGTGACATTGCTGACAGACTAGATGAGTTTGATGCTTTGGTTTTAGAGTATGATTTTATTATTGTGCCTCCTTCTGTTGTTGAAAAAATACCTTCATCCACTGTAGATTTGGTAGTAAACAGTGCCTCCTTAGGATTTATGCAGCAAGATTATGTACGTTATTATCTTGGGCATATCTATCGTATGTTACGCAGAAGAGGGCATTTTTACTCACTGAACAAAGAGTACAATGACCATTTGGGAATTGGTTTTTACTCTTGGGACTTCAAAGGTTCGTACCTGACAAAACTGATGGAGTACAACAACCGTTTCTCTTATGCTCAATGGTTAGGAGAGAAAGTTGACTAGTAGAGTAGAGGAAGAAAAACTATTTGTAGGTGTTATTGACAGGTTAATCATGGGTGGGGCTGAACGCATGATGGTGAATATTTTAAACTATTTTGCTAAAGATGAAAAAGAGGTTCATCTGCTTATTTTTAGTCATATGGGAGCGTTAACTGATTCACTTGATGAGCGTATAGTTATACATGATTTAGAGATGCTCTCTGTGGCTAAAGGGATGCCAAAATGTCTTAAAAAACTTAAAAGTCTAAAGCCAGATATTGTCTTTTCTGGTACTGCCCATGTCAATATCGCTTTGGCACCTTTTATTCCTATCATGAAAATATTTTTACCACAAACGCGTTGGATAGCTCGTGAGACAAACCTTGCAAGTATGAAAAACAAGAAACAGAAGTATCCTAAGGTGTTTGACTTTTTATATAGAAATGTCTATAAAAATTATACAACCATCATCGCTCAATCTAAAGATATGCAAGATGATTTATTGCTTCACTATCCTTCTGCTGGGAAAAAAAGTATTGTTATAAATAATCCTATTGATATAGAGAGAGTTAATAAACTCTCTAAAGAGGCTATCTCCTATAAATTTGAAGATGAAAAAATAAATTTGATAAATGTAGCAATTATGCGTCAGGCAAAACGCCATAACTTGTTGTTAGAGGTTCTAGCAAAACTGCCTTTAAATTACAATTTGGTTTTGGTTGGTTCAGGGGATGAAGAGGAGCGTTTAAAAGGTTTGGCAAAACGTTTAAACATAGAAGAGCGTGTGACTTTTGAGGGGCATAGGTCAAACCCTTATCCTTATTTGAAATCTGCTGATTTGTTTATACTCACCTCTGAGCATGAGGGTTTCCCCAATGTTTTGTTAGAAGCAAACAGTTTAGGTCTACCTATTGTGGCATTTGCTTGTCCAGGAGGTATTACAGAGATTATAGAAGAGGGGAAAAATGGTTTTTCTGTCTCTAATGGAGATATTGATGCCATGGTTGACACCATAATTAAAGCATCTTCTTATCCATTTGATAAAGAAAAAATTATTGCTCGTACACGAGAAAGATTTGCTCATAATACTATTTTGGAGCAGTATAGAGAACTTTTTTTCTCTTAAATATAAAAACATATAACCAATAAGGACAACAATGAGAGTAAAGCTAGGATTAATAGGATTGATGTTTATTATTTTAGTAATTTTTGAAATAGTAGTGTTTGAAAACTTTATTGATAAAATGATGTATCTGTTTAATACAAAAAGTTTGACTATAGCATCTTTTTATCTATTGGTAACTTTTATAGGATTTTTAAGTATAATATTACTCTTTTTTATACGTAATAAAATCATATTTTTCTTCTTTTATCTATTTTTATTGCTCACTTATAGTATAGATTTGGTTTATAAAAACATAAATCAAATGGGTTTTTCACTCAATGACCTAGGTGTCGCACTGGCTCAAGCTGATGCTTTTGGGCTAGATGCTTTATCTACCTATGCAGATGCGATTGAACAGGCAGGAGTAGTAATGCTTCTCTTTACGATTTTCGTTTTTATAATAAGAAAGATAATTGTTAAAAATAGGCTTTTTATCTCGTTAAAATGGGTTCTTTCTACATTGATTATTGCTTTTTCACTCTCTTATCTTATTTTGTATCGAACAGCAGGTGCAACACAAACAAGACCCACAAATTTTAAAATTGCAAACCTGTTTATTTACTCTTTTACCAACAGTCTCTATTATGGAGAACGGGATAAACTAAAAAAAGAGCCAGTCAATGTATCTACTTATAAAAATATTATTTTCATTGTTGATGAGAGTATAGGAGGAAAATACTTGGGTATTAATGGGTACGATAAAGAGACCACTCCTTATTTAAAATCGATTAAAGAGAGTTACATAAACTTAGGTTTAGCATCATCTGCAGCTAATTGTTCGGACAGTAGTAATATTTTGTTGATGAGTGGTCTGCAGTTGAATGAACTACCTGATAAAGAGAATAACTCATTAAAAAGGGCAACTCTTTTTCAATATGGAAAAAAAGCTGGATATATGACCCATTATCTATCTGGACAGAGTGTTGGTGATTATTTACAAAACCATATGACAAAATATGATTTGCCATATATTGATACATTTATGCAACCTGAAGTAGAGGACTTACTTAAGGATATGCCTGAAGAAGATATTATTAAAGAGACAAAAAAAATACTAAAAAATTCTAAGAAAAACTTTATATATATGCTTAAACATGGTGCCCATTTTCAATGGGAAAATAGTTACACTGAAACAGAAAAATATTTTTTACCAACCTTGGGGGGTGATTCAGATGCTCTATCTTTAGATAAAAAAGAGTATGCCCTAAACTCTTATCGTAATGCTGTACGTTATAACGTTGACCTGTTTTTTAAACATCTACTTCAAGAGATAGATTTTAAAAACTTAAAAGACACCCTTATTATTTATACCTCTGACCATGGACAATCTATTTTAGAAGAGGGAAGAACATCTACCCATTGTGACAGTAAAAACCCTCCTCTTTCACAAGGAGTTGTACCACTTTTACTTTTTTCGACCAAAGACAACAAAACTCTTGAAGAGGTCTCATTTTCAAAAGACATATATTCTCATTATCAAATTTTTCCAACCATTATAAAACTAATGGGCTATGAGACTAAAGAGAAGAGTTTGTTTGATGTAAATAAAGAAAATTCAGAACAAATTTTTGTATCAGGAGATATTTTTGGACGGGTTGCACTTCAAAAGAATGATATAAATAAGCATTAGAAAGATAGGATTACTCCCATCTTTCTCTCCAAGAGACATACATGATTATCATCCATATAAAGGTTGGATTGTCAATTTCTCCTCTTTTTAATTTCTCTACCACTTCATTGAGTACCTCTTCTTTAAATATAGCATCTTTTTTTAGTAAACTACTCTCCAATGCCTCTAGTGCTTTTGGTTTTAGCTCGTTGAGTAACCATGACTTTAAGGGGATGGTAAAACCTGCTTTTGGTTTGTCTGTCATCTCTGTGGGTATGTACTTTTTAAGTACTTCTCTTAAGAGGTATTTACCTTTAGCATTTTTATATTTTAGCTCACTCGGAACCCTTGCCATATATTCGGCTAGTTTATGGTCTAAAAGGGGCTCACGACCCTCTAATGAGACGGACATGGAGGCTCTATCTACTTTACATAGAACATCATCAAGCATAAATGTCTTATAGTCAATTGCCATCATTTGGCTTGAACTGTCTAGTTTTTCAAGTTTTTGAAAATCGTTAAAATAGGTACTTTCAAAATTTTTAAATTTTCCATCTACCAAAGCTCTATCTAAAAAGTCTGCTTCTACTTTAGAACTGGCCCGTATAAACATCTCTTGTTGGGTATTTGCATTTATCATATTTTTAAATTTGTTAAATTTATCAACAATATTACTTTGCCTTTTTGATTTAGGTAACAGTGAATTAAGTAGAAGAACAGAGTTTTCGGAGAGTAGATTAACAGAAGTTTTTAAAATATGGTTTTTTATTTTAGACGATTTTATTTTGAGTACTTTATTGATAGCAAAATATTTACTATAGCCAAGGAAGACTTCATCCCCTCCATCAGCAGAGAGGGCTACGGTTACTTTTTTTCGTGCAAGGCTGGAAACGAGTATGGTAGGAAGGGCAGAATCATCAGCAAAAGGCTCATCGTAATAAAATGCTAGGTCATCTATAAGCTTTAGCATATCTTGTTGGGTACAATACTCTTCTGTATGGTTGGTTCCAAGGTATTGGGCAATTTTTTTTGCATCATTGGCTTCGTTAAACTCTTTTTTTTCAAAGCCGATGGTGAAAGTATTTAACTTTTCTTTTTTTCCCTTTTGAAGAAGTGAGGTAACCATAGAACTGTCATAGCCACCACTTAGGAAAACCCCTACAGGAACATCTGAAACCATTCTTAGCTTAGTAGCCGTAGAGAGTAGAGACTCTATATCCTCTACTATTTCATCTTCACTTTTCGTATGTTTACTCATAAGATAGAAATCATTAATGTCCCAGTATTTATGTGTTTCAAAACTGTTTGACTCTAAATCATACTCTATATAGTGTCCTGGTTTTAGTTTGAAACACTCTTTATAGATGGTGTGAGGTGTTGGGATATAGGCAAATTGGAAATAGAAAGGAAGAATCTCTTTGTTTATCTCTTTTAAAAAACTTGGATGTTGATGAAAGGACTTAATCTCTGAAGAGAAGAGAAACGCGTTTTCTGATACATGGTAGTAGAGGGGTTTTACACCAGCTCGGTCTCTAAGTAAAAAAAGTCTCTTTTTTAGTTGGTCATAGATAACAAAGGCAAACATACCTGTAAATTTCTCAACAGAGTCAATGCCCCACTCTTTATAGGCGTAGAGTATCACTTCTGTATCAGAGTTAGAGACAAAGGTATGCCCTAAGGCTAGTAACTCCTCTTTTATCTCTTGAAAATTATAGACTTCACCATTAAAGATGAGTATGTAGTTCTCACATGCACTAATAAAAGGTTGATGGGCATGAGAGGAGGTGTCTTGGATGGAAAGTCTGTTATGTCCAAGGTGAACACCTGTAGTCTCATCAATATAAATACCTGAGTCATCAGGTCCTCTATGTTTTTGTATTTGAACCATTTTGGTTAAAACGTTTTCTTCTTTGGTTTTGGAAACAAAACCGACTATACCACACATAGGCTCTCCTTGTATTGTGTAATGATTCTTTCTAGTGAGTACTCTTTTGCTTTGAGGGACCCTCGTTTTTTATAGTTCTCTTCTAGCTCTCTGTTGGTAAACATTGTATTGATTGCTTTAACTAATGCACTGTTGTCACCAATGGGATAGAGTATTCCATTTTCAGCTATCTCAATATCTTTTTTTAATTGAAAATTTATATCTGTAGTTGGGGCAAGTATCTCTCTTGGTCCCGATATACAATCGGTTGAGATAATTGGTGTAGCAGTAATCATTGCTTCTACGATTACATTTGGGAAACCCTCTCCACTGGATGCCAAAACAAAAAGGTCTGCTTGGGCAATGTATTTAAAAGGATTATCTTTTCTTCCGAGTAGGTGAACTCTGTTTTTTAGTTTATATTTAACAATGGCATCTTCTAAAATTTGTTGCTCTTCACCTTCACCTATAATAATGAGTTCAATGTTATCATTGAGTTTAGCAACTGTCTCTATTAAGGTGATTTGCTTTTTTTGAGAAGAGAGTCTACCGACATTTATAAGGTATTTCTTATCTGGATTAAATGTAAAGTCATCTACTGTTTCATGAGCTAAGTGTTCAATTTTTTCTATATTGTAGGGGTTGTTAATAACAGTATAGTTTTTTATATTTGGAACTTCTTTTAAAAACTCCTCTTTCATTCTTTGAGCTTTAAAAATAACCAAATCGGCATATTTGTAGAGCAGTTTTATAAGTTTAAGATTGATTTTTGCAGAGAGTGATTTGTTTTTAAAGTGGTTAATGCTGATAACCTCAACTACTTCTACCTTATGTTTTGCTCCAAAAACTTTTGCCAGTAGATTGGTAAAGTTTGCTCTGTATATATGGCTCTGAATTAATGGTGTATGGTTCTCTTTTATATACTTTTTTAATTTTAATGCCAAGTAGGGAAGGTATAAAAATTTTTTAATATTACTGTCATGTTTTGTTAATTTAGAAAGATATATGATATTGACCTCTTTAGGTAAGGTGTATATATTGTCTTTTTCGATGCAGAGTAGGGTTACTGCTATATTTTGTCTTATTAATTCTGTAATAATAACAGAGAGTACTCTTTCTGCCCCTCCAGAAGTCAATGAGTTTATAAAGAGTGTAACATGTTGTTTCAATATAAAATCCTTTAAATTTTTAAAATTAAATTAAAATATTTAATTATAATATAATATTATAAAATTTTTAATTATTGTCCCGTTAAATTGGTAGATAAGAAGGGATACTATTATGGAAATGGAAGAGAAAGAGTTTAACTCTTTCTCTATATGGTTAGAATGTTACTCAGCAGCTGATAAAGTAATGTTATCTAGGTAACCACCTGTTGTGTGAAATATTATAATCTTAATAATATCATTATTAGGCTCTAGTGCATGGAGTGCATCATCTAAATTAACCTCAAAGTGGTTCCATAAAGTTGTTGGTGCATAACCATATCCACGTACCATCTCTACAGGAGAAGGGTAGTTTAAAAAGATATTGTGTCCATTGTCATGTTTTCTTGGTGGATAACCTTGATGTGCATACCAAGAATCCCATGTCATGATTCTTCTTCCTAATTTCGTCTCAACAATAACTCCTACACCATAGTGAGGGATAAAACCTCTATGACTTTCAGGATGATTATAGAGTAGATGGGTTGGTAATCCTCCAATATCCATAGATAATACTCTTTGTGAAGTATTGTTTATTGGAAGGTGGTATCTATATATTGTAGCTCCACCATTTGCATGGTGAACCAATACACCTGTACCATCTGGTGCACCAGGTATATCAGGGGTAGGGTAAATGTATCCATCTATATTTCCTAGTACTGTTTGCCAGTTAGGGTTAAGGGTTCCACCTTCTGCATCTTCAAGAACGGTAGGCACTTCAGGGTTTGCTGGTATTAATTCTAGTTCAGCCGTAGCTCTTAAGAGATAATCAGAGCTTCTAAATCCAGATACTCCTATAAATACTTCTGTATCATCAGTGATACTAAGTGAACAGGAATTTGTAGTTGCTCCCATATCAACACCTCTACAATCATAAGATGCTCTTGTAGGCTTTTCACCTCTTTTCATGTAAATATGAGCAATATTAGTGAGTTCACTTATAGTTGCTATAACTTTATCTCCTAAATGAGCCTGTATTTTATAATATTTCATATCACCTCTTGCTACAGAACCAGACACTGATTCACCAGAAACTAAAGTAGGTATGCCCCCATTATTATTACCATTATGGAGTGTAGCAGTTATAGTATAGTTACTTGATTGGTATCCGTAAACAGTTATGAATGCAGTGGTGTTCTGAGTTGCTGTAATGGAACACCCATCATCTTGAGTATTGCTATTGGTTGATTTACAATCAAAAGAGCTACCTGTTGGAAGTTCACCCATTTTTACATACAAATCACTATCGGCAGAGAGATTGCTTATTAAAGAGTCTAAAGATTGACCTGCTGTCATGTCAATTTTATAGTGCTTCTCTGCTCTTTCGTTAACTGAGTCAGATATGGCTTGAGCAGAAGTCAAAGTAGTGATAGGGTCTTCTTCATCATGACTTTTGGTTACAGTTATTTGATAGTCTGCTGCTCTACGTCCATAAACACGCACATAAACTCTAGCATCATGGTCTAAGGTTACAGAACAGCTTTCATTTTGTGTACCAGCATTGGTTGATTTACAATCATTTTTACTGCTTGTTGGTCTGCCACCCACTCTTACATATATATTTGCATTATCAGATAGTCCAGTTAAATTGGAAGTAACGGTGTCTCCACTTGAAGCAGAGATTAAATAATACTGTGACTTACCTCTATTGACATGACCAGATACTGTTTGTCCTGATGATACTAATGTATCATTTTCAGCGAGGTGGCTTTTGGTTGCAGTAACTTGATAGTTGGTTGCTCTACGTCCATGAACACGGATATAAACTGTGGCATCATGTTCAACCAGTACAGAACAGGCATCATTTTCTGTGCCACTCTTGGTTGATTTACAATTATAAGAACTGCTTGTTGGTCTGGCTCCCACTCTTACATATATGTCAGCATTATCTGTTAGTCCCTCTAAAAGGGACGAAATGACATCCCCTCTTGAGGCAGAGATTAAATAATAATTTGATTGACCTCTATCTACATGACCAGATACAGTCTGTCCCGATGTGACTGATGTATCATTTGCAAAAAGTACATTTGCGAATATTAAAAAGAATATGATTTTCTTCATTAACACTTCTCCTATTTTGTATAAAGTTTATTTTATTTTTATATTAAAATAACATTATATCACATAAAATGTTTTTTATAGTTTAATATTTATTTTTATGAACTATTGTTGAAAGTAATGTGTTTAGAGAATAGCAGAGAAAGAGTAGAACTCTTTCTCTAATAGTTAAGAGGGGTTAGTTAGCAGCCGATAAAGTAATATTATCTAGGTAACCACCTGTTGTATGGAATATTATTATTTTAATAATTTCATTGTTAGGCTCTAGTTCATGGAGTGCATCATCTAAATTAACTTCAAAGTGAGTCCATAAGTTTGTTGGTGCATAACCATATCCACGTACCATCTCTACAGGAGAAGGGTAGTTTAGGAAGATATTGTGTCCATTGTCATGTTTTCTTGGAGGATAACCTTGATGTTTGTACCAAGAGTCCCATGTCATGATTCTTCTTCCAAATTTTGTCTCAACAATAACTCCTACACCATAGTGAGGAATAAAACCTCTAGGAGTGTCGTTATTGTACTTATGGTTTGGTAATCCACCCATATCCATTGACAATACTCTTTGTGAATTATTATTTACTGGAAGATGGTATCTATAGAGTGTACCTACACCTGTAGCATGGTGAACCAATACACCTGAACCTGATGGTGCCCCAGGAATATGTGGAGTAGGGTAGATGTATCCAGGCTCATTTCCTAAGACAACTTGCCAGTTAGGGTTAAGGGTTCCACCTTCTGCATCTTCAAGAACGGTAGGAATTTCAGGATTTGCTGGTATCAATCCCCCTTGAGTAGTAACGGTTAAGAGGTAATCAGATGCTCTAAATCCAGATACGCCGATAAACACTTCTGTATCTGAAGAGATATTAAGAGAACATGAATTTGAACTTACGCCCATTTTAACTGCTCTACAATCATAAGATGATCTTGTAGGTTTACTACCTTTTCGTAGATAAATATGAGCATGATTGGTTAGTTCGCTGATAGTGGCTCGAACCCTTTCTCCATGTTTTACATTTATCTTATAGTATTTCATAGCATTTCTTGCTACAGAACTGGAAACAACTTCACCAGAGACTAAAGTAGTGATGTTGTCTCCTCTACCCCCACCACCATTGTGACGTGTAGCAGTTAAAGTATAGTTACCAGCTCGGTATCCATAGACAGTTATATAAGCAATAGTGTTTTGGGTTGCTGTAATGGAACAACCATCATCTTGAGTATTACGATTACTTGATTTACAATCATAAGCATTACCTGTTGGTAGTTTACCCATTCTAACATATAAATCATTATCTGCAGTTAGATGAGTTATTAGAGAGTCCAAAGATTGACCTGCTCCCATTCTAATTCTATAGTGTTTTTCTTCTCCTTGTCTAATTGAACTGGATATAGTTTGACCAGAAGTTAAAGTCTTTATACCACCATTATTGCCACCACCATGACTTTTCGTGACAGTCACTTGATAGTTTGTTGCTCTTCGTCCATGAACACGTACATAAACTGTGGCATCACGAGTCAGTGTTACAGAACAGCTTTCATTTTGTCTGCCACCATTAATTGATCTACAGTGATTTCTACTGCTTGTTGGTTTGGCACCTACTCTAACATATAAATCTGCATTATCACCTAATCCCTTTAAGTTAGATGTAATAGTGTCTCCTCTTGAAGCAGAGATTAAATAATAGTTTGATTTACCTCTATTGACGTGACCAGAGACTGTCTGTCCAGAGACTATAGTTGTATCATTTCCTTGACCACCATTACTTTTAGTTGCTCGTATTTGATAGTTTGTTCCTTTACGTCCATAAACACGTACATAAACTGTAGCATCATGGTCAACTGTCACAGAACATGCATCATTTTCTGTACTTCCATTGGTTGATTTGCAATCATAAGAACTGCTTGTTGGTCTAGCACCCACTCGTACATATAGGTCTGCATTATCATTTAGTCCCTTGAGGAGAGATTTAATGGTATCACCTCTTGAAGCAGAGATTAAATAGTAATTCGATTTACCTTGATTGACATGACCAGATACCGTCTGTCCCGATGTAACAGAAGTATCATTTGCAAAAAGTAGATTTGCAAACATTAAAAAGAATATAATTTTTTTCATTAATAGTTCTCCTATTTTTTATAAAGTTTATTTTGAATTATTTTATTTCTAAAATAACATAACACTATATCACATAAAATGTTTTTTATTGTTTAATATTTATTAATATTTATTGTTGTAAAGTGTAGATTTAGGAGAATAGCAGAGAAAGAGTAGAACTCTTTCTCTATTAGTTAAGAGAGTTTAGTTGGCAGCAGATAAAGTAATATTATCTAAGTAACCACCTGTTGTGTGAAATGTTGTAATTCTAATAATGTCATTATTAGGCTCTAATGCATGGAGTGCATCATCTAAATTAACCTCAAAGTGGTTCCATAAATTTGTTGGTGCATATCCATATCCACGTACCATCTCTACAGGAGAAGGGTAGTTTAAGAAGATATTGTGTCCATTGTCATGTTTTCTTGGTGGATAACCTTGATGTGCATACCAAGAGTCCCATGTCATAAATCTTCTTCCAAATTTTGTCTCAACAATTACACCGACACCATAATGAGGGATATACCCTCTAGGGATTCCATTATTGAACTTATGATTTGGTAATCCACCAATATCCATAGATAGTACTCTTTGTGAAGTATTATTTACTGGAAGATGGTATCTATAGAGCGTGGCTCCACCAGAAGCATGGTGAACCAATACTCCTGTACCTGATGGTGCTCCAGGAATATGTGGAGTAGGGTAGATGTATCCAGGTTCATTTCCTATTACAATTTGCCAATTAGGGTTAAGGGTTCCACCTTCTGCATCTTCGAGAACAGTAGGAATTTCAGGATTTGCTGGTATTAACTCTACTCCAGCAGTAGCAGTTAAGAGATAATCGGATGCTCTAAATCCAGATACGCCGATAAATACTTCTGTATCTGAAGAGATGTTGAGCGCACATGAATTTGAACTCACCCCCATTCTCACGCCTCTACAATGATACGCTGATCTCGTAGGTCTACTACCTCTTCTTAGATAAATATGAGCATGATTGGTTAGTTCACTGATGGTAGCTCTAACTCGTTCTCCTGCATGTGCATTTATTTTATAATATTTCATCTCACCTCGTGCTACAGAACCAGATACAACTTCACCCGAAACTAAAGTGGTAACACCACCATTTCCTCCACCTCTAGTTACAGTTATTTGATAGTTTGTTGCTCTACGTCCATAAACACGTACATAAACTCTAGCATTACGAGTTAGTGTTATTGAACAGCTTTCATTTTGTCTACCTCCATGGGTTGAGTGACAATGATTCCTACTGCTTGTTGGTCTCCTTCCTGCTCTTACATATAAATCTGCATTATTACTCAGTCCCCTTAATTGGGATGTAATAGTGTCTCCTCTTGAAGCAGAGATGATGTAATAGTTTGATTCACCTCTATTAACATGACCAGACAGAGTTTGTCCAGACACAACTGATGTATCGTTTGCAAACAGTAGATTTGCAAACATTAAAAAGAATATGATTTTCTTCATTAATAGTTCTCCTATTTTTTATAAATTTTATTTTGTATTATTTTATTTGTGCATGGGTACACACATATTTCGATATGTATTATATCTGATCTGAATATTGTTATGCGACTTTATTTGTATGATGTGATATTTCAAAAATATAATTTGAGATGAAAATAATGTCTGATATTATTTAGA
>JALXFN010000119.1 GCA_027068975.1 Campylobacteraceae bacterium
CTTTTATTTTATTGCAACTTGTGGCACTATTAATTATTGTAAAATTTCCAGATTTGATTTATCTGTTTGGAAAATAGAGAAGGAGAAAAAAATGGAAAAAAGTATAAAAATAGAGATAAAAGAAGATAAGCTAGAAGGGTTAGAGTATTATGCAAAATTATTGAATAAAGATATTAATACCATGCTAGATGAAGCTCTTGCACAGTATTTTGAATCGGAAAATAAAAAACTTGTTGCAAAAGAACAGAACATGACAAACCTAAATTTTGATGAATTTTGGGATGGAGTAGAGTTTTAAAGTCTACAAATATAATTAATGTAGTTGTTTTATAATATTTTATATTGTTTAAAAATATTTAATTTTATTTGAAGTTATAAAATTAGATTTTTTATCATATATGTTTAATAGTTATATTTGGTTAAAATTAAACATATCGATTAAAACTATATAGAAAGGGTCAAAAATGGGACATCCAATAGAGCTAAATCAAATTTCTGTTATTCAAAAAGCACTTCCAACTTATGAAGGTTTTACCAAAGGTGAAAAAAAATATTGCATGGAGAATCTTTCAGAGTGGATTTCAGATGAAAAAGGTCTTGATACTATGATTTCTAAGTTAGAAGAGAAATCATTAGATGCAAGACCATTTTTACAAAAGTTAGGACTTGTGTGTTAAGTACTATAAATTAAAGATTTATATTTAATATCTCTTCTTTTGGTAACTGTAACAGCAGTGGTTTATCTTCTCTCTTTAGCCACTTAAGTATGGTCACGAGTTTATCTTCATTCATGGCTGTACATCCAGCTGTTCCTTTACCGTTACCACTTCGTATATGCATAAAAATACAAGAACCAGCATTCTTTATCTGTTCAGGGTTATGGTTAACGGTAATTCCATATTTATAAAGATGATTGTTTAGTTTCATGTGTTCAAAACTTTTATAATCTTTTTCTACTTTTGTACTGTCTACAATTTGATTGTACCATTTAGAGTTGCTGTCATCTACACAGTGGTCAGTTCTTTTGTATGTAGAGTAGGGGAAGTCTATAGATAAGTTACTATATCCAAAACCATTACCTAAATAAAAGAGACCAGCAGGTGCTCTTCCATCACCCTCTTTTTTTATGTACTTAGCATCGCTTGGTGTTGTATGTAGCCCTTTTCCCCAACCTAAACCATTACGACCTAAAATTATACTTATAGGTTTTCCTACTTTTACCCATTTTTTATCTATACGCTCGTATCGTTGCAGTGTTCCCTCTTTCTCATTCCATCCATCTGTTTGAACAAATAGAAGTTGAGATGAGTCACTAGGTAAGGCTATATGTTTGTTACTTAGGTGTAAAAGGTTAGCTTTTGGTACTTCAGTTTCATTCATGTTCACTTGTTGTGGTGTTGGTTCACTTTGACATGCAGTGAAGAGTGTAAGGGTCAAGGTTAATATAGATAGTGTTTTCATAATGTTATAATTCCTAAAATTTTAAATTAAATAAAATGAGGAAAAATCATGGAAAATTTAGGAGTCTTCTCCGTACTAATACCACTCTTTATCATCATCATGGCAATTATAACAAAAGATGTCGTTGTCTCTCTTTTATCAGGTATTTTTTTAGGAGAGTTGGTATTACATAGCTTTAATCCCTTTGAAGCACTTATTGCATTATTGGATGGTTTTGTAGGCTTATTTTCAGAGGGATGGATAACAAAGACCATTCTTTTTGCTCTTTTGGTAGGTTCCATAATAAAACTGCTTAGTAAGTCAGGTGCAGTAGAGGGGTTTGTCTACTATTTAAGTGAGAAACAACAAAAATTAGATTCCTCTAAAGGGGCTTTACTATTGGCTTACTTTATAGGTATTATTATTTTTATAGAGTCCTCTATTACCTCTTTAGTGGCAGGTACAGTTGCTAGACCACTTTGTGATAAAAATGGAGTAAGCCGTGAAAAGTTAGCGTATGTGTGCGATTCTACCTCTGCTCCTGTCTGTTCACTCATTCCTTTTAATGCTTGGGGTGCTTTGCTTTTAGGTTTAATAGTAACAGCAATTGAAGATAAAGTTATAGAAGGAGAGGGGATTACACTACTTGTAGAGTCTATTCTTTATAACTTCTACTCTCTTATAACTATCTTTATGGTTTTAGCAGTGATAATCTTTAACATTAATTTCGGTCCTATGGTTAAAGCTAAAGCAGTTCCGTATGAAGAGAAGGTAGCAAAAGAAGATACTAAAAAACATATTTCTGTATGGGCAATGATTTTACCTCTACTTGTTTTAGTGTTGATGGTTCCTCTCTCTCTTTACTATACAGGTAAAGGGAATATCTTAGATGGAAGTGGCTCAACTTCTGTTTTTTATGCCGTTATTTCTACTTTAATATTTACCTATATCTATTATATCTCTCGTGGTTATTTAAAACATAAAGAGTATTTTGATGCACTTTATGAAGGTATTGCAGATATGATTCCTATAGGTCTTATTTTGCTTCTTGCTTTTCTTATAGGGTCGGTTATTAAAGATTTAGGAACAGCAAATTATATAGCGACAGCTATGCAAGAGGCAAATGTCTCAGCCATCTATATACCATTATTGGTTTTTCTAGTAGCTTCATTAACAGCGTTTTCTACAGGAACCAGTTGGGGGACCTTTTCTATTATGATGCCTATAGCTTTAGGATTAAGTGCCAGTTTTGCTCTGCCTATACCTCTTATGATTGGTGCTGTTATCTCAGGGGGAATTTTTGGTGACCATGTCTCACCTATTTCAGATACGACTATTATCTCGTCTATGGCAAGTGGTTGTGACCATATTTCACATGTACGAACACAGATGCCTTACGCTTTAGTAGCTGCTGGATTGGCTTCAATAATGTATTTAGGATTTGGTTGGATGTCTATGATGTAGGGTGCTGTTTGCTAACGCACCATTATTCATTCCCAACAAAGATGTTGGGAAGAAGTATTAAAATGGAGAAACGATTAAAGCTCTATATTAAGAGAGTTTAGTGTTTCATAAGTAATTCCACCAGTTGCTAGTGAATTATCTCTTTGGTATTTATCAAGTGCTACTCTAGTATCTCTTCCTAGAACACCATCTTCTTTACCAGCTTTGTAGCCTTTATCATTTAATGCTTTTTGAATTTTCAATATAACATCTTTGTTCATGTTTGTTTGACAAAGAATTCTTTCCCAACTTTGGTGAGAATCTGAAATTTTCTCTTTCTTCGCAACAACTTTATATACTGCTTCGATTGGAGTTTTAACTTCTTTTGCCTCTTCAACAAGTTTTTTAACTTTCATAGTTTGGTACTTAGCTGGAATTTCAATCTCTTTTGTAGAAGCAGGAGTCTCAAGCACAGTTTTTGTAATTTTTTTACTAAGAGCTGGTGTTTCAATAAGACAAATTTGATGTCCTGTGTAATTTAAACCTCTCTCTACGCTATCACCAACTTTTATCCATGTGAAATCTGATTGGCTATCAAGAACTTTTTTCTCAATAGTCTTTTTAACAGCAGGAATAGTAATTGTTTCTACTTTTGCAGGAGTAACAAGTTTTTTTACTTTGATTGTTTTAGTTACAGCAGGGATATCAACAACTTTAGTAGTAGCTGGAGTCTTTACAACTTTCTTTTTAATTGTTTTGTAAACAGCAGGAATTTTTACTAGACACATAATCTCACCTGTTGCACCATCTAGTTTAGTTGCAGGGTTTGCACCTTTTTTCCATACAGTCTTCTCTTTTTCAACAAGAACTTTTTCGGTTTTATATTCATAGGTTGCTGGAACAGTAATGGTTTTTTTAGAAGCAGGTTTAACTTCGATTGTTTTTTCAACAGTTTCATAAACAGCAGGTACAATTTTTTGTTTAGTTGTCTCTTCTTGAACTACAACTTCTTCAGTAACTGTTTTATACTTTTCTGGAGTAAAATATTCTCTGTAACAAGTACCAGGGGTAGTGTTCTCTAAATCAACACCTTTAAGTTTAGCAGCAACAAGAATCTCTTTACTTACTGGTGCAGAGTGACGTTTTAAAGATGTATGCCAACTACGTGTAGAAGGTTTAACTTCGATAGTTTCTGTCTCTTTTTTATATTTAGCAGGAACTGTAACAAGTTTTTTACTTGCAGGAGAGATTTCAACTTTCTCTTCAACCCACTCATATTTTGCTGGAATAACGGTTATTTTTTCTGATGCTTCTTGAACAAGAACACGCTCATCAACAGTTTTGTATTTTGCTGGTACTACAACTTTAGCGTAACATTCTCCAGCTTTTGCATCTGGTGGAATAAGTGATACCTCTGCTGTTGCGTAAGTTATTGGCAATAATAAGCCTAATAATAATGATGAATACTTTAATTTCATTTGTTTCTCCTTTGGAAATTTTGTAATTTATTAAATTGTACTGATGTATTATATAGGCAACTTAATTAATATTAAATTAATTTATATAAAAAATTAGTTTATAGAATTAAGCGTTAATAGACGACAACTGTTTTCTAGTATAGCAACTTTTTTAACCATTTCTGTTAAATCTCGGTCATAGGAGATAAGTCCAAACCCCTTAATGAGAAGAAGATGGTTGGAGTTATTTTTTAAATAGTTACTAATTTCATTGGCTGCTCTGCTTTCCCAATCTTTAAAACCTTTAGGGTCATATATATGAACCGTATCAAGTAGTGTCGCACCATAAAAGTCTTTAGCCACAACAATATCATGGTTCAAAGAGTATGCCGTAGCATAAGGAGGCATGGTATAGGAGATATATTTTGCATTGAGTAGTTCACTATAAATAGCTTGGTGAATATCTACATCAGCAGAGGCATCCTTCCATCTATAATCTTTCTCTTTATTGCAAGTTAGTTCTATAAAGTCATCTTCAGATACTTCGTCAAGTATACTCTCTTTTTTGTTGATAATAAAAGAGTTTAGTGCCACTTTTGCAGATATAGAACCGTGAAAAACACCAAAATAGTTTTTATTAAACATAGAGTTTGATATATGTTTTAGTTCATTCAGTAAATGTGTATCCATTTAAATAGCTCCATTTTTTTGGTATTATATCGTTTTAATTAATAATAACATAAAGGTTTTGTATGAATATACCTCATATACCTGTACTACTAAATGAAGTATTGGATGGATTTTCTAACATAAAAGAGGGGTATTTTGTTGACTGTACCTTAGGTTATGCTGGTCACTCTGAAGCGATGTTAAAAACATATGAACAGATAAAACATATAGGAATAGATAGAGATGACGAAGCTTTAGCTTTTTCAAAAGAACGATTAAGACCCTATTCAAGCAGAAGTAGACTTTATAAAGGAACATTTGCAAATACTCTACCTATTATAAAGGAGCAACCCATAACAGGTCTTTTAGCAGATTTTGGTGTCTCTTCTCTACAGCTTGACAAAATGGATAGAGGTTTCTCTTTTTCTAGTGAGACGTTAGACATGCGAATGGATAGCAAAGCTTCACTTTCTGCTTTTGAAGTGGTTAATTACTATGACCAAGATAAGTTGGAGTATATTTTAAATCACTATGGAGAAGTTCGCTCCTATAAACGTGTTGCAGCTGCTATTGTTGAAGCACGAAGTAAAAAAAATATTGAGAGTGGTAAGGAACTTTCTGATATTATCTGTAAAGTTCTACCTAAAAGTGGAAAGATTCACCCTGCTACTTTATCATTTCAAGGTATACGCATAGAGGTCAACAATGAACTAGGAGAGATAGAAGGACTTTTAGATGTTTTAGAAGAGAAGTTTACTGCTGGTGAACTCAATGGTGCTATTATCTCTCTTATTACTTTTCACTCTCTAGAAGATAGATTGGTTAAAAATAGATACAAAAAGTGGTCAACAGCTTGTATTTGTGACCCCCAAGCGATGAGATGCACTTGTGGGAAAAATCATCAATTGGGTAAAATGTTGGTTCGTAAACCCATTACAGCAAGAAAAGAAGAGCTAAAAATAAATGCCCGTTCACGCTCTGCAAAATTAAGAACATTTGTATTTAAAGGATAGTCTTGGCTAGAAGAATTAAAACTCAAAAAATTAAAGAAGAGAATGGCGTAACAGGGAGTATGATGCTTATTACTTTCTTTGTTTCTGCATTAGTGTTATTGTTAACTTTGCCAAATATTTACCTTGACAATCACATCTACTATGAGAGTAGAAGTATCGCTCATCTTCATCGTATTAAAATAACACTTGAAGAGGAACAAGCACTTATTAAAGCTAAATTAGAAGAGATTAACTATAAAGAGAATGTACTTAATCATGACATAAAGTAACTTTATGATTAAAAAGTTTTTAGAGTTTGCCCTTGACCGTCCTGTTTTGAATCATATTTTTATGGTCTTGATGATTATTATGTCTATATTTGCCTATAAAAACATAGCCAAAGAGATTTTCCCTGCTTCTACACTCGACAAAATCTCTATTTCGGGTAGTTATGTGGGTGCAAGTGCTGATGTACTTGACAAAATGGCTGTTAAGACACTTGAAGAGAGTTTAAAATCTATCTCTGAAATCGACACGGTTTATAGTACCATTCAAAATGGTTTTTTTAATATTGTAGCTGATATAAAAACAGGTAATGACACTCAATTGGTTTTGAGTGATGCGAAAGATGTGGTTGCTAACATTAAAAGAGATTTACCTTCTGATATGGATGAACCAGTTGCCAAACTACTAAAACATGAGTACCCTTTACTCTTGGTAGCCGTTTCAGGAGATGTTACTTTAAAACGACTTATTGATGTGGCTGATGCGTTAAAAAGCAGACTTTCACTTATAAGTAATCTTAACTCTATTAATATTCGTGGAGAGTCAGATGAAGAGATACTGATAACTTTAGACCAAAAACGAATAGATGGTTATGGTTTCTCTAAAGAGGCTGTCTATAAAGCCATCTCTTCTATCTCTTCTATTTTCCCAGTAGGAACGGTTAAAGAGCAGGGAAATCATATCTATATTTCTACTATAAATGGTGAGAAAACTAAAAAGCGTTTAGAGCAGACACTGCTTACTGTTAATGGAAAACGTTTCTATTTGGGTGATATTTCCAATGTTGCTTTTCATTTGGCTACTCCTGCACAAATTTCCCACTTTGATGGTGTTACAAACCTCTCTTTAAACATCACTAAAAATGAGCAAGGAAATGCCATTGCTTTGGCGAAGGAGATACGTACTGTACTTAAAGAGTTTAATAAAAAGTATGAAAATGAGATAACTTTTGAAGCCTATGCAGACTCCTCTATTTGGATTAAAAACCGTCTAAACCTTGTCTCTTCCAATATTCTGTTTGGACTTATTCTGGTTATGTTGGCACTCTTTTTAAGTCTAAATTTTCGTATTGCTTTGGTGGTAGGACTAGGAATTCCTGCTTCATTTATGATTACACTTATTTTTGCTGATTATATAGGCTACAGTTTAAACATGTTAACCCTTCTAGGAGCGTTAATAGCACTAGGAATGCTGGTAGATGAAGCCATTGTCGTGGCTGAAAACATCTATAGACATGTAGAGATGGGGAAAAACCCACGAGAAGCAGCCATAGATGGTGCTGTTGAGATGTTTCCTGCCATATTGACAGCAACCATGACAACGGTTTTTGCCTTTTTGCCACTACTGATTATGACAGGTAAAATGGGAATGTTTATGAAAGTACTTCCTGTTATGATTTCCATACTGCTTATTTCGTCTCTTTTTGAAGCATTCTATTTTTTACCTCTACATGCTAAAGAGTTTTTTTCTATAGGAAACCTTGCAAAAATCCAACATAAAGAAGAGAATAAAAAAGGAGTATGGGGAACTATTGATAGACTCTATAGTACTGTTTTAACGCTTTTACTTAGGTTTAAAAAATCCTCACTTCTTTTAATGGTGTTGCTTATTTTCTTAAGTACGGCAGCTGTAGGAAGTATCACTAAGTTTCAGATGTTTCCAGAGTTTGATGTTCAGCAGGTTTTTCTTAATGGAAAGGTAAACATTAACAACGAGTTGAAAGATACTGAAAAGTATGTCAGCATGATAGAAAAAGAGTTACTTTTAAAGCTCGACATGAATGAGACTGTCGATTCGTTTACCACCGTGATTGGCTTTAGAATGAATGCCGATTTAACCAGTGATTTGGGTGATAACCTATTTCAAATCATCATCAACCTCCATGAAAAAGCACCTGAGAATTTTTTTGACCGATGGATTAACCCTGTCTTCTCCTTAGAGTACGATAACACAGATATGATACGAGAAACCAAAGCACAAGATTTACTAAAAGAGATAGATAAAAACATTTTAAATGAGATACGAGAGCATGAAGAACATGGTCAAAAAGTTTTTGAAGAATTTAATGTTTTTGTGCAACAGACAGGTATTGTAGGAAACGATATTGAGGTAGGTTTCTCCTCTTTAAATCCTAAAAAAGTGCTAGATGCCATTAAAAAAGTAGAAGAGAATCTCTCTAAAGTTGCAGGTGTTCATGACATTGGAAACAATGCCCATGAGGGTGAACTAGAGCTAAAGTTACGAGTAAACGAGTATGGTCAATCTTTAGGTTTAAGTGAGGGAACTATTACTTCTACTCTACGTGGTTCCTTTTTTAAGGGTGAGTATGCCAAAGCTTTTAACCAAGAGGGTTTGGTTCGCATAAAAGTAGAAGACCGATACAAAGACCAAAAAGGGAGCATTGAAAACTTTAAAATCACAACACCTGAGGGAAAAGTGGTAAGTTTGAGTGATGTTTGTGACTTCTATTATCAGAAGAGTTTTGTAAAAATTTTTAAAGAAGATGGGGAAAAAGTTCGTTCTCTTTTTGCCCGTGTAGACAAAAAGGTCATTGTCCCTACAGAGGTTATGGCACAACTACAACCTCTCTTAGATGAGATAGAAAAAGAGGGTGTAAAGGTTATTGTAAAAGGTGAACAAAAAGAGAACATCAAGCTAAAAAAAGAGATGGGCGAAGCTGCTATTTTGGCTGTTTTTCTTATTTTTATTACCTTGGTTTGGATGTTTAACTCTTTTGTACAACCTTTGATTATTTTGTCTATTATACCTCTTTCTGTGTTTGGTGTTTTAGTAGGAACCAAACTCATGGGCATAAACATGACCATGCCAGGTCTCATGGGTCTCATTGGTCTAGCAGGAGTGGTGGTAAACGATGGGCTTATTATGTTAGAGTTCGTAAGAAAAGCAAAAACACAAAACGAGATACTTCTCTACGCTGCTCAACGTGTTAGACCCATCATCTTAACCTCAGTTACAACGGTTTTAGGTTTGTCATCACTCATGTTCTTCGCCTCTGGTCAAGCTCTTATCTTACAACCTATGGCTATTAGTCTAGGCTTTGGAATAGCTTGGGCAACGGTGCTAAATCTTTACTTTGTTCCTTTGATGTATGCTGTGATTTATCGGGTGAGGTAGATTTGTCTTAAAAAAGCGTTATAACAATTTAATCTCTTTTTGATATACTTAAAATAAAAAGTTTAGGAGTTTTTATGCAGTTAACCATTAATATATCTAATGAACAACTTTTTGATAAAATTTTATGGTTTTTAAATAGCTTTAAAAACCAAGGGTTGGAGATTGTAGAGAGTAAGCAACTAGATACATCTAAATTTGATAATTCAGAAGAAGTAATAGCAGACAAAGAGAGTACATTAAGTAGCTTTAGAGATGCAATAAAAGATGTAAAAAAATTAAAAGATAGAGATAATTCAGTACTTTATAATGGTTCTCTTGATGAGATGATGAGCGAGTTACGATAGGATGGATAGTTTATTTATTGTTCCATTTAAAACTTTTGTAAAAGATGTTAAAAAACTCAAAAAGAGATACAAAAATATTTTAGATGATATTGAGGAGTTTAAAAAAGTCATAGAAGAGAATCCTACAGTAGGAACATCTTTAGGGCATGGAGTTTATAAAGTTAGAGTAAAAAACAGTAATAAAAATCAAGGCAAAAGTGCTGGTTATCGCGTTATTACTTGTTTTATTGATGAAAACAATACTGTCTATCTTGTTAAGATGTATGATAAGAGTGAGATTGAGAGTATTAAAACTTCAAAATTACTTGAAATTGTAGAAGATGAATTGGGCATTTAAACTCATTTGAAAAAAGCCATCTACAAACCAACCAATCAAAACACCATTATCATAAACCAATCAGACGCTTATTGCGAGATACTTTTAGATGGAGAATATAAAACTGTCTCTGTTCGTGACCTATCTTTTGACAGTGAACAAGCAAAGTTCTCAACACTAGACGAACTAAAAGAGAATATCTTTATTAACTGCATTAAAAACCCTCTAAGTGATATTCTCTACTCCTACAATACTAACCGACTTACTCCTGAGCCTCACCAATATAAGCCACTTATTAAGTTTTTGAACTCTGAAAATAGTCGTGTGCTTATTGCTGATGAGGTGGGGTTGGGTAAGACCATTGAGGCAGGTATGATATTTAAAGAGATAGATAGACGAGAAGAGTTAAGAGTCTCTTTAATTGTTGTTCCCTCCTCTTTGACGCTCAAATGGCAAGAGGAGTTTGCTCTTCGTTTTGATGAGCATTTTGAGATATATAATAGCAGTAAGTTTTTGAACTTTATAGATGAGTTTGAAAACAACAATGGCTCAAAACTTATTAATGAAAAAATCATTATCTCCTACCACACTCTGCGAGATGAACGTGTAATGAAAAAGTTACAAGATAGCTTTTTTGAAGTAGATTTTCTCATTATGGACGAAGCCCATACCATGCGTAATTATGATACTTCTACTTTTAAGAGTGGGCAGATTATCACAGCTAAGGCTGAACATATTTTGTTTTTAACGGCTACCCCTGTTCAAAACTCTTTGGTTGATTTGTTTAACATTTTATCGTTACTTGACAATGACTATTTTAAAGATTTTGACTATTTTCAAAAGATGATAAAACCCAATGCCACCATACACCGACTCATAGCTCTTATACGAAACAATCATGACTTAGAGAGTATCAAGAATTTTTCCATTGAACATAGTAACGATGACTTCCCCATAGAGCTAAAAGAGATTTTTAGTGACATATTGACACTTGAAAGATTGTCTCATAGTAAAAGAGTAGAGTTAATAGACAGATTGATGGAGTCAGACCATTTAAGCTTTATTATTAATCGTAGTAAAAAAAAGGATGTAGGGCGTTCTATTCCTAGAAGTGCAAAATCGGTTATTGTAGAGATTACCCAAGAGGAACAAGCCTATTATGATGCTGTTATAGCATTTGTAAAGTACATCTACCCTCATGTGCCACAAGGTTTCATAACCATTGTGCCTGAACGGATGGTTAGCTCATCTATGTTGGCTTCATTGGAGAGTTTTAAAAAGCTTAAAAAGAGTGGGAGACTTCTTGTTTCCGATTTAGATGACCTTGATGAAGATTATGATGATTTTAACATTGAGAGTGAGGCGATGGGTTATCTTGATGATATTATCTACAAAGGCAATCAGATAGGTGAATATGACTCAAAATTTTTGAGTTTTGAAGAGATTTTAAAAGATTTGGACGCTCAAAATATTAAACAGAAGATAGTTTTCTCTTTTTTCAAAAAAACACTTGATTACCTTGAACCAAAACTGCAAAACTTGGGCTACAAAGTAGGTAAAATTCATGGCGACTTTAGCACCGAAGAGAGATTTGAGAAAATCAAAGCCTTTAAAAGAGGTGAGTTTGACATTTTGCTCACTTCCGAGGTGGGTAGTGAGGGGCTAGATATGCAGTTTTGTAATGTGGTTATCAACTACGACCTACCGTGGAATCCTATGCGTGTAGAGCAGAGAATAGGAAGAATTGACCGTATAGGACAAAAGTTTGACAAGCTTCACATCTTTAACCTCTGTATTGTAGGCTCAATAGAAGACCGTATCTACAACCGACTCTACACCAAACTTGGTATCTTTGAAAACTCCATAGGTGAGTTAGAGCCTATATTGGGTGACTTGGAGAAGCAGTTAAATATATCGGAACTCATACACCTTTCAGCCGAAGAGGTAGAGAAAAAAGTCCATCTAAAAGAGTTGGCACTAGAGCGACAAAAATCTGAAATCAAAGAGCAAAGTTCCGAAGTAGAGAAGCTTATAAATGATGACTTTAACCATCAAGCCAAAGAGGATATATTTTTAAATAATAACAAAATCTCACTTCTGCAAGAGGAGAGCAAAAAGATTTTTGTTAAGTTTTTAGAGAGTAATCATATAGGCTTTTTGGAGCTTAAAGATGGAACGGTTAAACTCTCTTCTGAAAATCTAAAAAGGCTTTTCAAGCTTTTAAAAGCCAATATGAGCGACAAACGCACCAATGCTTTAGCCTATAAAGAGGAGAGAAAAGTTCTGCAAAAGATAAACCGACTCAAAGAGTTGAGGGTAAGTTTTAAAACCAATAACAATGATGAGTTTCAGACACTCTACCTTTACTTAAATCACCCTATTATTGGTATGATAATAAGGGGGAAAAATCATAAAACTCTCTATTCGGTGCTTTCTCATAAAAAATATGGTGCAGGTTTTGCCATTATCTATAGGGTTGATTTTAAGCAGTTAAAAACAAAGTCGATGATAAGAGTTCTAGTAGTAGATACCAATTTAACTTTGGTTGATGAGTTGGACTATTTTGAGTTTATTGTTAATGCTAAAGAGCTTAAGGGTGAACCAACCGTGAATTTAGAAGAGTTAAAAGCCAAACTAAATACAAAAGTGATACAATCTATAGAGCAACACAAACGCATAGAGTCAGAGTTTCAAAACAGACTAATAGACATTAAAATAGACTCTATGAAAAACTATTTTGAGAAGCAGATAAGCAAGGCTAAGAGGTTACAAAAAAAGGTACATCAAGAGGATATTCAACGAATGAGAATTGGGGAGATTGAAAATTTGGAAAATCGAAGAGATGAGAAGATTTTGGAGTTGATGGGGCAGAAAGATGGGGCTTTGTGGTTTAAGGTTTTGGGGAGTTTGGAGGTGTTTCATGGCTAATAAAAACTTAAATTCTGATGATGAGTATATACGTTGTCAATATTGTCAAACACGGTTAAAAGAAAAAAACTTACAAAAACATTTAAGAAAAAAATGTCTTAAATTTAATTCTAAGCTAGATAAAACTTTATCTGTGAATAAATTTAAATGTAGGTATTGTAATCAATTTTTTCCATCTTATGAAGATTTATCTAGCCATGAAGAAAAGCATAGTAGTAAAGATAAAAATGAGTTTATAAGTAAACAAAATTTAAATAGTGTGATAAGTTCTAGTGAATTTGTATGTTTATATTGTGATAAGAAACTTAAAAATCTTTGGGGCATAGATACTCATGTTAGTACAAAACACCAAGATAAGTGGAAAGAATATATTCAAAATAAAGAAGTTAGTATAAGAATTAAAAACGTAAATAGATGTGAGTATTGTGGTATGTTTGTTAGAAACATAGAGAAACATTTAAATAAATGTGTATACATAAAGAGTAAACAAAATAATTTTATATCACAAGATATAAAAGAAGATTCAACTACTTTAAATAATATATTTTGTTTATATTGTGATTCTGAAAAATTTTCTAATTTTAATATGCTAGATAAGCACATTTTAGAAAATCATAATGATAAATGGAATAAAAAACTTTCTAAGAGATGTAATATGTGTGGTCTTTTCATAGAAATGAAAAATGTATTTGAACATAATAAAAAATGTATTGGAAATAAAAACTTTAATGGGAGTTTAAAAGAAATTGATAAACAAGATTTTAGGGAGAAAAGTAGCTCTATACAAGAGATAATAGAAGAACTAACTACTTTACCCAATATTGAAAAACACCAAGAGAAAGAAGATACAAAGAAAGTAGTTATAGAAAAAGATACAGAAGAAGTTCAAAAAAAATCATTTAAAGATGCAGTTAAAAGCTCTGATTTATCAGAAAAAAAGAACCCAAAATTAAAAAAACAAATTTTAAAACATAAGTCTGAAATAGAACAATATGATGAGGAAATAAATGATGAATTATTGACAAATGAAGAGCAGTATTATGATGATATTCGTAAAAAAATCGAATATGAGATACGAAACTATAAAGAGATAGATAGAGAAAAAATCTTAAAACAATATGTATATACTACTAAAAAAAGTGCCATAGATACAACTCTTAGAAATGAAATTAGAAGCTATTTATATAAAATATATAGAGGGTATTGTCAAATATGTGGATTTACTTTTAGAAAACCAAGTGATGCTGAAAACTCATTTGAAATGCACAATTGGGACAATAAGTTAGTAGTTAAATCTAAAAGCTATCTTGTTTCATCAGCCGATTCTCTTTGCTTATGTCGTAACTGTAGTGCAAATATAAAATTTGGTGCATTTAACCCTTTATTTGTAGATAGAATTAATAATCTTAAGGCTAAAAGTATTGATGAGGTTAAAGAGCTTATTTGTAATAAAGTAGATAGTAAAGATGTTGTTGATAGATTTCAAGAGTTTTATGAATGGGAAGATATATATGCTTTGGAAATAACAGTTAATGATGAGCCTAAAAATATTTATATGACTAATGGGCATTTAATACAATTTATTGCTTATTTGCAGTTAGAGGAGAGAAAATGAATAGATTCCCTAAAGTTAAAAAATATTACACTTTAAATACTGAAAGAGAGCTAGAAATAGTAGACAATAATATTGTTGATAAACTTAACGAGTTAATAAGTTCGTTGGATAACAACAAAGAGGTATACCTTACTACAAGAGGAGATAATCGTGGTAATCTTGAAATACATAATGAATTTTTTACTAGTGAATACATAAAAAGCTTTTTTGGTGTAGGTCTTAAATCTAAATCAGCAATTAAAATACCAAGAAATGAGGAGTTTGAACATACAATTGTAGAAGAAAAAACACAAGTAGTTAGTGAATTAAAAAAAGTTATAGAGTACTGTAATGAAAGAATAGATAAAAAACCAGAAAGCCATAATATACAAGGTAGAGTTTCAGACTCCTTTATAGAATCTTTAGACAATTATAGTGTTGAAGAATTAAATAAATGGAAAATATTTTTTCTATCTTTTCTACATAATGATGGTAGTTTAAATGAATTTAAAAGTAGTTCACCATTTTTGTCATTGACTCAAGGTTGGAAAAAATATAGAACAGCAAGAAATTTTTCTCTTTGGCGTAATAAATATGGTAGAGGTATAATATACTTATATGCTCTTTCTAAGCATGATAATAATTATTTTGTTACTAAAGAGTTTACGAAAAAGCTTAAAGAATTTGATATTGTTTGGTATGAAGATAACCATAAAGAAATTATGTTATTAAATGGTATGTTCCCTCATTATTTATTAGGTATATTTGAAGTAACTAAAACAAGTACTCCAAAATTTATTTTAAACCCTGAACTATATAAGCTTTTAGAAAATAGTGAAGAGTTTGATTTTAGAGGTGGGTTATCTATAAATCAAGATAATTTTTTAGAAATGGCTCAAAAGCTAGGATATAAAAGATTTTTCTATACTTATGGGAATGGTAGCACTTTTATTACTGATATTAATGGTGATAATATAGGTGAAACTATTTCTATTGTATAACTTATCTCAAACTTTCTACCTCAGAGTGGGAAGATAGATTTTTGATGTTGGGAATGAGTAAGAAATTAAATCTGCTTCTTACTCTGTCACTGTTATCGTGAAAGCACAGGGAACATAAGAATTATTTCAGCGAGACAAGTAACCAAAAATGAATCTAAACATTACCATAGGAGATAAGAACATGAAAGAAGAATACAATTTAAGTACCATGAAATCAAGAGCTAACCTTTATGCTAAACAGTTAAAAAAACAAGTAACCATGAGACTAGAAGAAGATGTCATTAGCTACTTTAAAAAAATGGCAGAGGGCGTGGGCATACCTTATCAGAGCCTTATTAATCTTTATCTGAAAGATTGTGTCTCTTCTCATCGTGAGTTGAAGATGCAGTGGCAGTAGATATTTTATATCAGCCGTAGGTGTTGACCATGTCACACGCCAAATCTTGGTTTGAATTTTATGGAAATTAAAAATTTAAATGTATGCGATGTTTGGTTTTGTCGTGTGACATGGTCACACCTACGAAAATGTTTTACAAATTAATTTCTTTTTTAGATTTTTGAAGGTATAACTCTTGAATTTAGTAGAATAAAGGATAGATATGTTTAAACCTCTTAATGTTTTTGGAGAACCCTTAAAACCGTGTAGCAAAGACCCCGTAACAGGATTTTATAGAGATGGTTCGTGTAACTCTGGCATGGATAACCCTGCATTACATACCATTTGTATTTTAGCAACAGAGGAGTTTTTAGAGTATTCTAAAAAAGTAGGTAATGACCTCTCTACACCCATGCCACAGTATGGTTTTTTAGGTGTAAAAGCTGGAGAAAAATGGTGTTTGGCAGCAGGAAATTTTTATAGAGCTATGAAACATGGAAAAGCACCTAAAGTCTTTTTAGAGTCAACTCATCAAGTTATTTTAGAACATATCCCTTTGGAAACATTAGAAAAGTTTGCCGTTGAGCAAGAAAGTTAAGTTTTCCTATTTTCCAAACTTCTTAGCTATGGCTCTAATCTCATCATCGGACAATTGAGCTGTTTGCCATGACATAAGGGGGTTCATGTCTCCCTCTACAGAGTTGTATTTGTAGTTAAAAAGGGTGGCTTCTATGTACTCTTTTGTCATTTCACTCACAATATTTGACATACCCATTGCAGGTTTTTCAAAGTTTAGACCGTGGCAACCTACACAGTTGTCGGTATTGACCTCAATATCTATATTTTCAGTTATATTATAATCATTAGAAAGGTTCATATCTTTTGTGTTATTTATATCAGCAGAGTTGTTGTTTTCATCTGCAAAACTATTGAGTGAAAATAGAGTGAGTAGGAGGGGTATTATTATTGTTAGTTTCATTTTCTTCCTTCCATTTATGGGGTTATTGCTTAAAGACTAGTATATTTAAAACTGCTTCAAATACTCCTTAAGTAGATATCACTCAAATTTTAACTTCTCATTAGATACATTTGCTATAATCATTGACTTAATTAACCAAAGAAAATATAGATTAATATTTTTTATAATTTTTATAATTAAAAAGGACAAAATAGGTGATAAATGCTGTAGAGAGAAAGATAGAACAGTATATTGCTGAGCTAGATGACAGATATGTGTCGTTACTCTATCGAAACTTACCACATGGAAAACGACTGAGAACAAAGTTAATTTTGAAGATTGCTGGTAGTGACTTGAAAGTAGTTAAAACTGCTGCAACTGTCGAGATGATACATGCAGCAAGTCTGCTTCATGATGATGTGATAGATGATGCCAATACTCGAAGAGGTAAAGTCTCAGTTAATGCCAGTGAAGGTAATAAAACAGCCATTATGATAGGAGATATACTCTACTCAAAAGCCTTTTTTGAGTTGACAAGTATATCACCAGAGGTTGCAAAAGTGGTCTCTAATGCTGTTGTTCAATTGAGTCTAGGAGAGTTGGCTGATGTAGAACTCTCTAAAAAGTTCCATACTAACCGTGATGCTTACTTAAAAATGCTTTATCAAAAGACAGCTTCACTTATGGAAGCCAGTGCAGAAGCAGCAGCTATTTTAGTAGGGAAACCACGTGAACCCTATAGAACTTATGGTCGTAGTTTGGGTATTGCTTTTCAGATGATAGATGATATTTTAGATATCACTGCAGACAGCCAAACCCTTGGAAAACCAGCTCTTCATGATTTTGTAGAGGGAAAAGTAACCTTACCCTACATGTACTTGTATGAGGTGTTAGCAGAAGAAGATAGAGCGTACTTAGTCTCACTGCATCGTAAAAGACTAAGTGCCGATGAAGCCTTGTGGATAAAATCTGCTATGAAAAAGTTTAATATTATAGAGAAATCATATGCAGAAGCTAAAGAGCTTATTTTAGAAGCGATAGAGTTGATGGAGTCTTTGGGTGAAAAAGATTTGTCAAACATAGCCAAAGCGATGATAGAAAGAGAGTTCTAAAATGTCCTACCAAGTTGTCTCATTTAACCATAAAAACTGTGAACAAGAGAGCAGAGAGAAGTTAGCCTTTACTTTAGATGAACAGAAAGTAATGCTAGAGAAGTTAACAGGTTTTGACTTTATAGATGAGGCATATATTGTCTCTACTTGTAATAGAGTTGAGATTGTTATTGCCACACGAGATAATTTTTCTAGTTATCATGCTATTTTAGGGCTTTTAAGTCTAAAGTCTGGTTTGAGTTTTTATGAGTTAAAGAAGATGGATGGACGTTATGATGATGCTGCTGCTATTTTTCATATCTTCTCGGTGGTCTCCTCTTTGGAGTCACTGGTCATTGGTGAGTCACAAATAACAGGTCAGGTAAAAGAGGCATACCGTTTCTCTTTTCATAATAAGACAGCTGGTAAAAAACTTAACAGAGTCATCTCTTATGCTGTAAAGTGTGCAGCAGAAGTGCGTAATGTTACCAATATTTCTCGTTATCCTCTCTCTATTGCTTCGGTGGCTGTAACACAAGCTCATAAGATTTATGGTGATAATATATCAGGTATGGTAGCCGTCATTATTGGGGCTGGTGATATGGGAATGATAGCTGCTAAAAATCTTTTACGTTTAGATTGTGATGTACTGCTTTTAGGACGTAATAGAGAAAAGTTAGAGGAAAAAGCAAAAGAGTTGGGTGAAAACGTTTGGATTGATACTATGGATAATCTCCATAAATATATCAACAGATACAGACTGCTCTTTTCGGCTACTTCAGCAAAAGGTACGATTATAGACTCATCAATGATTGAAAATGACAACCTAGATAGAGTCTGGTTTGATATGGCGATTCCAAGAGATATTGATGATATGGGTTTAGAGAAACTACAACTTTTTAGAATAGATGACCTAAAGGCGATATCAAAAGAGAACTATGCTTTAAAAGAGGAACAGGCAATTAGAGCTGTTGATATTGTAGAAAAGTATAGAGATGAGTTTTTTAAATGGTTACGAAAACTCTCCATAGAGCCTGTTATAAAAGAGATGAGGTTACAAGCAAAGTCCTCTATAGAAAAAGAGCTAGAACGAGCTATTAAGAAGAAGTTTGTACCAAAAGAGTACAAAGAGAATATGGAAAAAATGGCAGAGCAGATGTTTAATAGATTTCTGCATGACGCTACACAAAATTTACGTCAATGTTCATCGGAGTCAAACTCTATTAAACGTGTTGATGCTATAAAAGATATATTTAAAATAACTACCGATGATGTTAATGCTTCAAAGTATAAAAAAGAACATCATGTTAAGGGGTATGAGTAGAGTACAATTATTGTTGTGCTACTGATATTTCAAATCATCTCTCCATTTATTATTTTTACCGTCTTCGACGTGCTTTTCTTTCTCCGTTAGAGCCATTTGAACCATTACCACCATTTCTAGCACCTCTGTTGTTGCCTCTGCTTCCTCTTCGTCCTTTGGTAAAACAGGCATCACAGATGGAAAATCGGTAGGTGAAGTCTAGGCTTTTTCCACATCGGCTACATTTTTTTACAAAGTTTCCTTGTTTTAGTGAGGCTTCTATGAAGTTATTTAGGCGTACTCTGGCCTGTAGGGCTTTTTCTACTTGTGGGAAGAGTTCAGTAAATTTAAATGAGAGCCATAGGTAAAGTGAAATCTCTCGTACTCTATCTTCGGCATTGAGCATCATTTCATTGGTTTGGGCGTACTTTGGTAGGTCTCTTGGGGGGATGTACTCAACGGTTGAACCTGCCTCTATCTGTTTGATGTAACGGTGAAATACCGACTCAATGTATGGTGACGATATGGAAGCAGGGGCACAAGCTAAGTGAAAACGTGTTTTTAGGTCTAAGTGGTACTCATCTACAATGGCTGCAATCTCTAGCATTGAGTCAATGTTGGCAGCGATAAAAGGACCTTCAAACTCCATGTTTTCTGCAAAAAAGTTTAAGATGATTGAGAGGTTCTCTGTCTCTAAAATTTCACCTATGAGCATGACATGTTCTAAACTTGCCATAACTGAGACGGGAAGTTCTAAACTAGGAAGAGGTTGGTAAAACTTAGAGCTAATGGTCTCTAAACATTTTTCATCTAAAGCACCAATGTACCCAACCTCTTCTAAACCATAACGACCTGCACGACCTGAGATTTGGGCTACTTCTGTAGGGAGGAGTTCTCTTCTTCTTAAGCCGTCAAATTTGTTGTCTTTTGAGAAGAGTAGGGTTTTGATAGGAAGGTTTAGACCCATGGCAATGGCATCGGTAGCGACGAGTATTTCTGATTTTCCCTCTCTAAAACGTCTGGCCTCTTCTCTTCTTACTTCGGGGGAGAGGTTTCCGTAGACTACCGAAACTTCATAGCGTTGAGAGAGTTGCTGTCGTAAACCTAAAACATCTCGTCTTGAAAATGCTACAATGGCAGTCCCTGCTTCTATCTGTTTAATAGGGGTAGGTTGGGAGAGAAGTTTAAGTTCATTTTTACGTTCAAAATTTATGACAGTTAGTGGCTCGTCTAAGTACTCACACAGCTCTGTAACAGCGTCTAAAACATCAGCTGAACCTGTAAGTATAACTTTTTTAGCAGGAACACCTATGAGTGCATTTGCCCATGCCCAACCACGGTCACGGTCGCTTATCATCTGTATTTCATCTATAACACAGACATCTACATCTACTGTACTGTTCATCATCTCTATGGTAGAGCTTATATGGGTAGACTCCTCATCTATAATCTCCTCTTCACCTGTAATGAGTGAAACCCCCACACCTTTAGCTTTGAGGTTTTCATACCCCTCTAGTGCTAAAAGACGTAGTGGAGCAAGGTAATAACCTGTGTCGGCATCTTCTAATGCCTTGAGTGCTTCATAGGTTTTACCCGAGTTGGTAGGACCCACATGAAAGAAAATTTCACGGTTAAGTAATCTTGCCAAAGGGAAAAGGTTTTTGAAGTCGCGAATGGTTTTAGCCAACAGCTCCTCTTTTCTCTTTTTCTCTTTTAAAGGGCGAATATGCTCCATAAAGTGGTAAATGATTCGGCGTTTTACTTTTTCTTTGATTTTTAAATTTAAAGAAGCCGAAACTTGTGGTTCTATAAATTGTAAAATATACTTATGCACAACCTCATCTTCTAACTCTAAACCCTCTGAAAGTTTAAAGAGTTCTTCTTCTAAATTGTGTATGGTTAGCTCAAAATGTGCTTTCATCTCATTTTTAATACGTGAAATGTCTTTTTTTATGGGAAGTACTTCTTCTTTCCAAATGTTATGTAAAAGTAGCTGTCGCCCATAAGAAGCGACAACAGTATAGGGTAGCTTTTTCCCATATAGCTCATATGTTTTATCTTTTGCTACAACAAAATTATTACCTTGCATGGTGACTCGATAGTCAGGGTCGAGTAACAAAATAATCTCTTTTACTATACTGAGTGGAATATCTATCTCATAAAAATCATCTTCTGGAGGCATGGAGCGTATAAGGTTTATAATTTCAGGTTCTGAGAGGTATTTATGTTCTTTGTTTACTCTCTCTAAAAAGAGTTCTATCTCCTCTTTTTTCATAGAAATAGAAGCATCTTTTAGAGCTTCTAGGGTCTTATGAATGAGTTTATCATCTTCATTTAAAAGTAGATTGTTCTCTATGCTTGTGGTAGTGGTTAGGAGTGATTTGTAGAAAGTTTCCTCATTCATGGCAAATTCATAAGAGTAATAAAATTCCATCTCTGAAAGTGAGTTGAACTCTACGTCTACTCTTTTTTCCCAAAGTTTCATACGTTTTTGTTGGCGTAGATAGTTGAGTTTATTAGCAATTTTCTCTTCAGTAATTTTGTTAAGCTTAGTATCTATAAAGGCTGAGAGTATAAGTTGCTCCTCTTCCTTGGTGTGTTCATAATCTCCAAGTAGTGAAACAATATGCGTCACTTTGTCATGTTCATCCGATTTGGCAACTTTTACGGTCATTTGGTCTAGGTAGTTTACAACAGATAGTCTAAAGTTGGTATTGCCCTCTGACCATGCTTGACGTAAGGCTCGAACCATCTCTTTTTTAGTGAGCATCGAAACTTTTAGGTCTAGTAGCATGGTAAGTTCTACCAAAACATCTTCACTTAAATGTTGGATACCTTCGTCAAAAGGTTCACCATTCATTAACTCTTTGATTTTGTTATTTATTTTAATTGATTGTTTTTTCTTTTTTTTTGCCATGAGCTGTTTGATTCTTTATATAAGTTATTGTTTTTATTATAGCATTTAATGATTACAAACAAATAATCAACAATTATTAGTTATTCTAGTTTTTTTAAATAAAGGAATACACTATAATGAAAAATATTTTATTAACAACATTAATTTTGACCAATGTGACTTTAGCAACTGAAAATTATTTAGGAATGTACTCAACAAAAATCGATAAAAAAGAGTTAAAAGATAAATATTGTAAAAACAATATAAAAGGTGATGAGTTTTGTATGGACTATACATTGACCTATCCTATAGTTTTAAAGAGTGATAATATAGAGTTAAAAAAGTCTATGGACAAAATAGTAGAAGAGAAAATAGGAAGATTTAAAAAATTAAATGCTAAAAATAGGGTATTGACGCTTTTAAGTGATGAACCTGATTTAACATGGTCATGGGAAGATAGAACAGAGATTAAACTTTATGCTACCACCAAAAAAAGTTTTACTTTGGCCATTATAAATTACAACTATAGTGGTGGGGCTCATGCCAATAGAACCATTGAGTATGAAAACTATACTATTGAAAATGGTAAAAAGCTAGAGATGAAAGATATATTTATAGAAGGATACTCAAGTCAGTTAAGATTTATAGCAAATAAGTTTTATAGAGAAGAGAATAAGCTATTGCCAAATGAGAGTTTAACTAAAATAGGCTGGTATGGAGATAACTTTGTTCTCTCTGATAATTTTGCTATTACAACAAAAGGTTTAGAATTTCTTTATAATCCTTATGAGATAAAACCGCATATTGCAGGTATAACCACATTTCTTTTGCCTTATGATAAAATCACATCTATTATGAAAAGTAGTGATAAATAGTATAAGATATAGCGTTTATTTAAGGGAGTTTGAGGTAAAATCTCGTTTCAATTTAATGCCTGACTCTTTTAAGAGGGGTAAATACTAATAAGGATGGTTATCAGTTATGAAAAGAACTTTTCAACCCCATAACACACCAAGAAAAAGAACTCACGGATTTAGAACAAGAATGAAAACTAAAAACGGACGTAAAGTTATCTCTGCTAGAAGAGCAAAAGGTAGAAAAAGATTAGCAGTTTAAAACATTTTTGTAGTCTTAAAACTACTAAAGAGTTTAATCGAGTTTATAAAAACTCTAAAACTGTCCATACTTCACAATTTGTACTCTTTTATCAAGCTTCTGATAATGAGTATAAAGTTGGGATTGTTGCCAGCAAAAAAGTTGGTAATGCAGTCCATCGAAATAGAGCAAAGCGACTTCTTCGTGCTCATTTCTTAAACTCTATCGAAAATTTAAAAACAGGTCGATATATCTTGGTTGCTAAGCCAAATTTACTCACAGATGAGTATAATAAAACTAGCAAAGAATTTTTTAATGCTTTAAAACGTTTAAAAGTTATTAAACTATGATATTTTTAAACACATTTTGATATAATCTACAGATAATTTTAAATATAATTCTTAAAATATTAATATAATTTAACATGAGTAAAAAGTAAATAAATTAATATTGTAAAGAAATTAGAAAAGGCAATCTCTAGTGGAACAACAAAACGATCTCCAAAAACGACTTCTTATAGCATTGGTACTCTCATTTTTAGTATTTGTAGTATTTGATATGTTTATGCCTAAAACGGCTAAAAACTTAGATAACAATGCGACAGTGACTCAAAGACAAGCTACTCCAACAACACAACAAACACCTAAAGTAGTAAATAATACAACCTCAACTGTTCAATCAGTAGGACAAAATGCAGCTCCTGTATCTAGCATAAAAGCTTTAACTACCGTTACATCTGATAGATTTATCTATACTATAGATGAATTTGCTCGAATAGCACAAGTTAAAATGTTAGAAAAAAAATATGAATATGAAGGTAAAAAGTTAGAACTTTTAAATCCTAATTGGGTTAAGCCTTTAGAGATTCGTTTTGCTGATACTACTTTAAATGCAGAAGCACTTAAAACACCATATACTACTTCATCAGAAAATCTTGATTTAAACTCAGGTACTTCTAAAGTTACATTTACTCAAAAGTTAAGTTCAATAACTGTAACAAAAGAGTTGACTTTTTATAAAGATGGTCATTACGATATAAATATTGATCTTTCAAAACCTGCTCAATATTTTATAACAACAGGACAAAGACCAAATGCTGATCATACAATGTATATGGTTGTTCAAGGTTCACTTATTAAAAAAACTAATGGAGTAGTAGAGATAATAGAAGATGGTGATTCTGAGGGGTCACTTACTGTACCAAATGCAGAGTTTGCAGCAGCATTTGACAGATATTTCTCATCTATATTATATAATTTTGAAAAGCCATTAAATGTTTCAACCTTAACAATAGAAGAAGAGAAAGCTTTACTATTTGTTCAAGGTGAGCAATCATTTGCTCTGCATGGTTATATTGGACCCAAAGAGTCAAAAATTTTAAAAAGTATTCATCCTAAATTGACAGATGCTATAGAGTATGGTTGGTTTACTTTTATATCGAAACCACTCTTTAAGGTATTAGAGTGGTTCCATGGTTTGGTAGGAAATTGGGGTTGGGCTATTGTTTTGGTAACTCTACTCATTAAACTGATTCTTTTCCCTCTTTCGTACAAAGGTATGATGTCTATGCAGAAACTTAAAGACCTTGCTCCTCAGATGAAAGAGCTAAAAGAGAAGTATGGTAAAGATCCACAAAAAATGAATGCAAAAATGATGGAGATGTATAAGAAGAATGGAGCCAATCCAATGGGAGGTTGTCTTCCTATGTTACTTCAAATACCAATTTTCTTTGCAATCTATAGAGTTCTTCTGAATGCTGTAGAGTTACAGGGAGCTCCATGGATTTTATGGATTACTGACTTATCCGTGAAAGATCCACTCTTTGTACTTCCTATACTGATGGGTGCTTCAATGTGGTATCAACAGCGAATTACACCTAATACTATGACTGACCCAATGCAACAGAAAATTTTCCAATGGTTACCAGTGGTAATGACAATATTCTTTGTAACATTCCCAGCAGGTCTAGTGCTTTATTGGTTGGTGAATAACCTATTCTCAATTGCTCAGCAATTTGTTATAAACAATGCATATGAAAAATATAAAGCTACTAAAGCTACAGTACAAAAATAAATTAATATAAGGAGGGGAGAGAACATGCAAATGAAAAGAATTGAAGCTGAAACATTAGAAGAAGCCTACAGTAAGGCAGCCAAAGAGCTATCGTGTTCGATAACAGAGATAAACTATGAGATAGTACAACACCCAAATACAGGTATGATGGGGCTTTTTAAAAAACCAGCCATTATTATTGCTGTTAAAAAGCTTGTTGACTCTACAAATAGAGAAAAAGATATAGAAAATGAAAATAGTTCTATTACTGTTAGACCTAAAAAGAGTGATAAAAATGATATTAAGAAGCAGTCTGAACCCGAGCCAGAAGCAATAGAAAAAATTACAGAGGCAGAAAGTACAGAAAAAAATGTTGAAAGTAATTTTGATGCAGTATCTACAGTTATAGAAAATAAAGATGCTATTGTTGACAGTTTTTTTAATAATGAAGAAAAAATAGAAACGAAAAAACCAGAAATCAAAAAAGCTAAAGAGAGAGAAGAGGTTCAAGATAATTCTTCTAACTCTTTTGAATCATTAGAGTTTGATGATGATAGAGATAGCCCTGAAAATAGAGAACGCTCCATTGAAATAGAAAATAAGTTAAAAAAATTGATAGAGTCTGGATGTTTTGAGATAGATACAGTTGAAGTAGATGTTTTTAATGGTATTGCTCATATTTTTGTTGATGGAGAAGATGCAGCGCTTTTAATTGGAAAAGAGGGGTACAGATATAATGCTCTCTCTTACATGCTATTTAATTGGATTAATTCTACTTATGACTTGTATATTAAATTGGAAATTGCAGAGTTTATTCAAACACAAGAGGAGATGATTGATAACTATCTGAAACCAATTGCAGAACATATTTTAGAGCATGGTAGAGGAAAAACCAAACCTCTTGATGGTATTTTAGTGCAGATTGCATTGGAAAAACTTCGTGCTATGTTTCCGAATAAATATATTGCTATCAAGACTGGAAAAGATGGTAAAAAGTTTATACTTATTAACAATTTTAATAGTCAAAAAAACAGTTAAGTACTATGGCGAGTAGAACCATAGCAGCCATTGCTACAGCAAGTGGTATATCTTCAATATCTATTATACGAGTAAGTGGAGATATAGCACTTACTCTTGCTAAAAAAATTTCTCAAAAAGATGATATTACTCCTAGACATGCACACCTCACTTCACTCTATAATAAAGATGCTAATCTTATAGACTATGCTATTTTAATCTATTTTAAAAATCCTCACTCTTTTACGGGTGAAGATATTGTAGAGTTTCAATGTCATGGTGGAATGGTAGTTGCCCAAGAGATTTTAGAGACACTCTTAGCCTATGGAGCTGTACTAGCAGAGCCAGGAGAGTTTTCTAAACGAGCATTTTTAAATGGTAAAATAGACTTAACCAAAGCAGAAGCGATAGCCAAACTTATAGAGGCAAAGTCTGTTGATGCAGCTAAGATATTGGCTAAACAGCTTAAAGGTGATTTAAAAGAGTTTATAGATGAGAGTAGGGAAGCAATGCTTCGTGCTACAGCTTACTCTGAAGTGATGATTGATTATGCTGAAGAGGATATTCCTGATGATATATTAAAAAACATTGTTGAACAGTTAGATTCTCTAATTATAAAAATAGATAATATTGTAGATGCAAGTCATAGACGTAAAGGACTCATAGATGGTTTTAGAGTTGCTATTATAGGTAAGCCAAATGTGGGCAAGAGTTCTCTTTTAAATGGGCTACTTTCATACGAAAGAGCCATTGTCAGTGATATTGCTGGTACAACACGTGATACCATTGAAGAGCAGGTACGTATTGGGTCACATGTTATTCGTTTGGTAGATACAGCAGGAATTCGTGATGCACGGGATACGATAGAGCAAATAGGTGTAGAGCGTTCTTTAGAGTCTATTGCAGATGCAGATGTTGTTATTGCTCTTTTTGATAGCAGTAGACCTTTTGATGATGAAGATGCTAAAATAGTTGATATATTAGACAATATAGACGATAAAGAGATTATTGTTGCTCTTAATAAGTCTGATTTAGAGAAGGTGTTAGATTCAAGTAATTTAGATAAATTTAATCTTATAGAAGTTAGTACTAAGCACAATTTTAAGACGCTTACAGTTAAATTACAAGAGTATTTTGATAATATTGGAGAAGATGAAGAGTTAATGCTTATCTCAACACGACAAATAGAGGCTGTAGAAAAGACCAAACAAGCGATAATAGAGGCAAAAGAGCCTCTGTTATTGGGTGAACTGGAGTTTTTCTCTTATCATCTTCAAGATGCTATTACAGCGTTGAGTTCCATATCTAAACCTTATGATTCTGAAGAAGTTTTAGATAAAATGTTTGGTGAGTTCTGTTTAGGAAAATAAATAAAGGATGAAAATGTTAAATAAAAATATTAAATATTTAGTAGTAGCATTGGCTATTATTGGTACTTCTGCTTGTAGCGAAAGAAAGATTGTTTTACATCAAGATGCTGGAGATATGATTCAAACCACAAGAAATACCCATGTTATTAAACGACCTCGTGTACCTATAAAAGAGGAGATATTAATTAATAAAAATCCAGACTTGGGTAGTCGAGTTGATGTACCTAAAAATAATCCATCTTTAAGTACAAGTGTTGATGGTAAGTCAACAGATGAAAATATTACATCTGAAATTCCTTTAGAGAATGGTGGTAGAATGGAACGTATAGCGTTTCCAGTTGAAGAGTATAAGCATATTAAAAAAATAGGTCACAGTACAGTGTCTGGTAGCATATATTTAGAAAATTCTTATACTTCAGATAAAGTTATGGGACAAAAAGTAAAGCTCTATTTAAATCCTGTTACTTCGTATTCAGAGCAGTGGTATCAAGAGAGTTATCTAGGTGGATATAAACTCTCCAAATCAGACCCTAGACTTTATAATTATCTAAAATTTACTATGTCAAATTCTAATGGAAAGTTTAACTTTTTTGGTGTCCCAACAGGTCAATATTATTTAGTAGGAACCATGAAGTGTGGTGAAAAATGTGGTTTTTCAGAAGAGAAAGTAGTTCGTTTGGCTAAAGAGATAACGGTAGGACGAGGTACAACTCATGTTGACCTTATGAAAAATGTTCCTTAATAAATATAAGGTTTATCCTTTTGGATAAGCCTCTTCTAATACATCATATAAAGCATCGGGTGTAATCTCGCTCTGCTCATTTAAAACCCTTTGCATAACCACATTGTCCTCTTTTTCATTCCATATTTTTATATATGTTCCCTCTTTATATCCATGCTCTTGTCTAAATTTATTTAATATGTTTTTCCCAATATAAAGTTTATATAGTTCAGGTAATTTTAGGTTGAGTTTTGAGGCAATGGTTAAAAATGAGATAACCAAGGCATCGATGTTATCTTTATCACAAAATAGTAGTCTAATCATATCTTCTACTAAAGCTATCTCTTCATAGTTGTCTAGCTTTTCACTCTTCTCTTCTTTTGTAAACTCTTCAAAACCTTCCATGCTAGAAACAGCTCTAGCAATATCTTCTATGGAACCTCTTTCTTCTATCTTATATATACGTAAAGCTTCTGACATAATAAAGTGCCAAATATCTACTATCTCTATTTTGATATTTTCATAATCAGGAGATGCATCAATGTTTTTCCAGTGTTTCCAAGGATATGACTCAATAAGCTCTGCAGCCTCAAGGTAGATACAACGACGCCAATCAATACGCTTACCATTTTTAGTAAAGCCTTTTTCCCAATCAAGACCATTTGTTGCATCATTTAGTTTCTGTTGTAGTTCTAACATTTGTAATATTTTGTTCATTAATTTAACCTCTTTTATTTTAGAAAATTATTGATGTAATTGTAGCTGATTTTGCTTCATATTGATATTTATTATTTAACCCCCATAAAACCAAAGAAAAGGTATAATCCAAAAAAAAATTAAAGCAATTATTATATAAAAAGGTTTATCCGATGTTTGAAACTGTCATTGGTCTTGAAGTCCACGTTCAACTTAATACTAAAACAAAGCTCTTTTGTTCTTGTCCTACAAGTTTTGCAGAGCACCAAAACTCTAACACTTGTCCTACCTGTTTAGCACTCCCTGGTGCCTTACCTATTGTAAACAAAGAGGCAGCTATAAAAGCTATGAGATTGGGTTATGCTATCAATGCAAATGTGGTTCACTCTTCAAATTTTGACAGAAAATCCTACTTTTACCCTGACAGTCCTTCTGCTTATCAAATTACGCAACTAACCAATGCTATTGTTCAAAAAGGTGAACTATTCATAGACCTAAAAGATGGTACGAAAAAAAGAATCGGTATGACACAGGCTCACCTTGAAGCAGATGCAGGTAAAAATATACATGAGGGTGAGCACTCAAAGGTTGACCTTAACCGAGCAGGTACACCACTACTAGAGATTGTATCTGAGCCAGATATGAGAAGTGCTTATGAAGCTGTTGCCTACTTGAAAAAACTGCACTCGACTGTTCGTTATCTTGATATATCTGATGCAAATATGCAAGAGGGCTCATTTAGATGTGATGTTAACGTCTCTATTCGCCCAAAAGGTCAAGAGGAGTTTGGAACAAGAGTTGAGATTAAAAACATTAACTCATTTAAGTTTGTAGAAGCTGCCATAGCCTATGAAGTGCAACGTCAGATAGAAGCCTATGAAGATGGTATCTATGATGAAGAGGTATATCAAGAGACACGTTTATGGAATGTAGACGAGGGTGTAACTAGGTCTATGAGGGGTAAAGAGGAAGCTGCTGATTATCGTTATTTTCCAGACCCAGACCTGCGTCCACTTGTTGTGACTCAAGAGATGATAGATGAAGCAAAAGAGATGCCAGAACTCCCTGATGCAAAAGTAAAACGTTACACAGAAGAACTTAAAATTAAAAAATATGATGCCTTGGTACTTTGTGCAGAAAAAGAGTTGGCATACTTTTTTGAAGCGATGTTAGAGACAGGAGCTTCTGCTAAAAACTCTGTAAATTGGTTAACCACAGAGCTTCTAGGTCGATTAAAAAAGACAGAGTTTGACATTAGTACTTCTCCTGTATCAGCTCAAAAGCTGGGAGAGCTGGTTTCTAAAATTGATGATGGTAGTATTAGTGGGAAAGGTGCAAAAGAGATTTTAGATGTACTGATGGAAAAAGATGAAGATATAGATGGACTTATAGACTCTATGGGATTAGCACAAGTTTCAGATGACGGTGCTATTTTAGAAATTATAGATGCGATTATTGCTGCTAACCCTGAGAAAGTTGAAGAGTTTAAAGGTGGGAAAGAGAAACTATTTGGTTTCTTCGTGGGGCAAACTATGAAAGCAAGTAAAGGTTCTGCAAACCCTCAAAAGGTAAATGAACTTCTTAGAGAACGTCTTTCATAATAGGTAGGGTGCCGTTGAGCTTAAACCTCCAAAAGGAGGTTTTTAAGAATTTATTTAAGACGGTAGCTAAGACTTGAAGTTAAGGTGGTGTTCCATCCTTTTGTCTCTGCAAAACCAAGGTTGTTTCCATCAACATTACTTAGAGATAATGTTGTATCGAATGTTAATTGGTTAGCAAGATAGTATCTAAAGGTTGTTCCTAATGTATTTGTAGTTACATCATCACCTGAGTTGTTTGCTTTTGAAAATTCAAAGTCCCAAGAGTTAATCCAATCAACTTTATCAGACATTTCATAAGTATAACTTAAATCATTTTTCATTTTATAGTCAAGGTCAGAATCACTATCTAGTACTTTTGCTGTAGTAAGTGTCTCTCTTAACTGTGATGTATAACCAAAAGGTAAAGCATAATCAAACTTTGCGTTTACTGTTGTGTCTCCACTATCTCCATTATAATCAGAAAGTACCTGACCAGCACCTGCTTGAACTGTCCACCCATGAAGTCTAGCGAGTACACCACGTGCATCATTTGTAGATAAAATTTCATTGAGTCTAACAACACCTGTAGCAGAAAGCGTATCACCTACAAGAGCATCATTCTTTTTCAATGCTTTTTCCATATCAGAATACCAATATTGTGTATATTCATTTGAGCCATATTTACTGACATACTCATCTTGTAGACCAATTATTTTCGCTAAAGCCATTAATGCTTTGTCTGAAACATCTGGTTTGATAATTTTGTACTCTTTTAAATCTTCAGCAATTCTCATTGCACTTGCAAGAGGTGTAGCAATATACATACGTCCATAACCAGCACCAACACCAACTTCTACATAAGGGTCAGAGGCACTTGATGTTGTTGATAATTTTTTATATCCTAGTTTACTATTACCATAAACAAAGTAGGTATCATCATTTTTAAGATATTTATTAACTTGAATATCTGCTTCCGTACTGTATTTAGTATCTTTAGAGGCATTGGCATCAGAGCCTCTAGTTGTAGAACCTTCACCTTTAATAGAGTAATTCAATGTATAGGGTGCTGTAGTATGTACACTCTCTAAATCAGCTTTAACCACTGCATTGTAACTGGTTTGTTCTTTATCTGAATCATCATTGACTGTTAGACTTCCATCTAAGTATGCATCAGAGTAAGTCCCCTCAATCACTTTGTAGTCTGTAAGCTCTATTGCTGAAGCTGTATTTGTTAAAAAAAGTACGCCTATTGCGACCAAAGATAGTTTTAAATTATTCATATATAATTCCTTTGTATTAATTTTTGGAACTTTATCATGTTAAAGTTAATATAAGGGTAAAGAGGAGTATTTCAATAGATATAGAGGGAAATAGTTAATATTTAAAATTAAATAATAACATAAAAAAACATTTATACAGTATAGAGCAGTGGTGTTAAACAGAGGAAAACCTCTGTTTAACGTGAGTAGAAAAACTACCCAACCATAGCCTCTAACTCTTCTTTAGAAACTTTGTTGAAGTTAAGATACTTATAAATCTCATCTGTCATTTCAGGTTTGATTTTGTCTGCAACTATCTCTGCATATTCAGCAGCGGTTGGCAACTTACCTTTAAGTGCAACAACAGCTGCAAGTTCTGCTGAACCAAGGTAAACTTGTGAACCTTTTCCTAGTCTGTTGTCGAAGTTTCTTGTAGATGTAGAGAATACCCATGCATTTTGTGCAACAGATGCTTGGTTACCCATACAGAGTGAACAACCTGGAATCTCTGTTCTAGCTCCAGCCATACCAAATACAGAGTAGTAGCCCTCTTCTTGAAGTGTCTTCTCATCCATTTTAGTTGGAGGACAAATCCATAGTTTGGCTTTTACTGCACCTTCTCCTCTTAGTACCTCGGCACTTGCTCTAAATAGACCAATATTTGTCATACAAGAACCAACAAATACCTCATCAATCTCTGTTCTTAGACCAGCTTCATGAATCTCTGTTAAAGTCTTAACATCATCTGGGTCATTTGGACAAGCTAAGATAGGCTCTTTAATCTCATTGAGGTCAATCTCAATCACAGCAGCATACTCTGCATCTTTATCTGCTTCAAGGAGTTCAGGATTAGCAATCCATGCTTTCATTTTGTCAGCTCTTCTTTGAAGTGTAGCAGCATCTTGGTAACCTTGTGCTATTAACTCTTCTATAAGAACAATATTTGACTCTAGGTACTCAATAATAGGCTCTTTGTTAAGCTTAACGGTACAAGCAGCAGCTGAACGCTCAGCAGATGCATCAGAAAGCTCAAATGCTTGTTCACACTTAAGGTCTTCTAAACCTTCAATCTCTAGTACACGACCTGCAAAGATATTTTTCTTACCTTTTTTCTCAACAGTTAAAAGACCATCTTTGATTGCTTGGTGAGGAATAGCATTAACAAGGTCACGAAGTACAATTCCAGGTTGAATCTCACCTTTAAATCTAACAAGAACAGACTCTGGCATAGTAAGAGGCATCATACCTGTAACAGCTGCAAAGGCAACAAGACCAGAACCAGCAGGGAATGAGATACCAATAGGGAAACGGGTATGGCTATCTCCACCTGTTCCTACTGTATCTGGAAGACACATTCTGTTTAACCAAGAGTGAATAACTCCATCACCTGGTCTTAGTACAAAACCTTTTCTCTCTGTCCAAAACTTAGGAAGTGTATGTTGAAGTTTAATATCGGCAGGTTTTGGGTAAGCTGCGGTGTGACAGAATGATTGGAGTACAAAATCAGCACCAAAGTTAAGTGCAGCTAACTCTTTTACCTCATCTCTTGTCATAGCACCTGTTGTGTCTTGAGAACCTACAGTAGTACAAACTGGCTCACAGTAGACACCTGGTTTAACACCCTCTAGTCCACAAGCTTTTCCAACCATCTTTTGAGCAAGAGTATACCCTTTTCCATCATCTTCTGGTTGTGCAGGAGCCATAAATACATCACTAGCACCAAGTCCTAAAGCCTCTCTAGCTTTTGCTGTAAGACCTTTTCCAATGATTAGTGGAATACGCCCACCAGCTCTCATCTCATCTGGAAGAGTATTTGGTTCAAGATTAAACTCACTTACCACTTCACCATCTTTTTCAATTACACCTTCATATGGTTTAACGGTAATTACATCACCCGTCTCAAGTTTAGCTACAGGAGCTTGAATAGGAAGACATCCACTATCTTCTGCTGTGTTAAAGAAGATTGGAGCAATAATATCACCAATAACAACCCCACCTGTTCTCTTACCTGGGATAAATGGAATATCTCTACCCATATGCCACTGAACAGAGTTAATTCCTGATTTTCTTGAAGACCCTGTTCCTACAACATCACCAACATAAGCTAGAGGAAGACCATTTTTCTCTTTAAGCTCTGCCATTGTCTCAAGTGGTTTCTCCATTCTGTTAACCAAGAAAGAGTTAGCATGAAGTGGAATATCTGCTCTAGTAAATGCTTCTGATGCAGGAGAGAGGTCATCTGTATTTGTTTCACCTGGAACTTTGTAAACTGTTAGTTTAATCTCTTTTTCCATTTCTGGCTTATTGTAGAACCACTCAGCATTTGCCCAAGACTCAACAATCTCTTTTGCTAAAGCATTTCCTTCGTCCATAAGAGTTTTAACATCATTAAATGAGTCATAAACAAGAAGTGTATTTTTAAGCTCATTGGCTGCAGCTTGAGCTACCTCAGCATTATCAGACTTAAGTGCCTCTACTAATGGTGCCACATTAAATCCACCAAGCATAGTTCCTAAAATTTCTATTGCCTTAACTGCATCAATTGCTTCACAAGAGGTATTCCCCTGAACAATGTCATTTAAAAATGCTGCTTTTACATAAGCTGCATCATCAACACCTGCTGGTACATGTTGCGTAAAAAGCTCCATTGCATAATCTGCATCTTCAATTGGATTAGCTTTTAATAACTCTACTAACTCTGCTACTTGGTCAGCTGTTAAGGCGAGTGGTGGAACACCTAATTCAGCACGTTCCTCGGTATGTTTTCTATAATCTGCGAGTAATGACATCTAGTCTCCTATTTGTTAAAATAATTTTGATATATTCTATACTAATAGGAGTTATATTGTTACTTTCACGCACACTATTTTCATAGAGTTCATTCTTTTGTGTAGTTCGGTTACAAGAGATACTTAAAGCAGTATCTCACGTTGTCCTTTATTGTTAGGAGTAGATAAAACCCCCATCTCTTGAAGCTGTTCTATAATATTTGCTGAACGATTATAGCCTATTTGTAACTTTCTTTGTAGATAAGATATAGATGTTTTTTGGTCATTTAAGATAATCTCTTTTGCTTGGTCATAAAGCTCATCAAGGTCACCTATGACACCAACACCACTCATTAAAGAACCCTCTTCCTTAACCAAGTAACGCTCATCATACTCTGGGGCTCGTTGTGCCTTTAAAAAGTCTACTATCTCTTCTATCTCCTCTTCTGAGTTCCATGGAGCGTGGATTCTTACCAAACCATTGGTTCCTGGAGGGGTAAAAAGAGCATCTCCTTTACCAAGTAGACTGTCTGCACCTAAGGCATCTAAAATAACCTTTGAGTCAATTCTTTGTCCTACCCTATAACTTAAACGAGCAGGAAGGTTTGCTTTAATAAGTCCTGTTACAACATCAACACTTGGTCTTTGTGTTGCTACAATAAGGTGAATACCTGCTGCTCTTGCCATCTGTGCTAAACGTGCAATAGAGTACTCAACATCTTTCCCTCCATTCATCATAAGGTCAGCGAGTTCATCAATTACTACGACTATATATGGGAAAGGTTCTCCACCTTTTTTACTCATTTTTTCATTATAGTTTTCTATATTTTTAGTACGACTCTCAGCCATCATTTTATAACGACGCTCCATCTCTCCTACCATATTTGCTAACGCTGCTATGGCTTTTGTTGCATCGGTAATAACAGGAGTAATAAGATGAGGTATATCGTTATAGATAGAAAATTCTAGCATCTTAGGGTCAATCAACATCAACTTTAAATTGTCTGGGTCATTTCTATAGAGTAAAGAGAGAATCATTGCATTAATCCCAACCGATTTACCAGAACCTGTTGTACCTGCTATAAGTAGGTGAGGAAGTTTTTTCAAGTCAGTTACAAAGGCATTACCAACAATATCTTTTCCCATTGCCATAGTTAAAGGTGACTTTGCTGTCATAAAGAGTTCACTCTCCAAGATATCACGTAAATAGATGGTGTCAAAACTATCATTTGGAATCTCTATACCTACTACATCTCGCCCAGGAATTGGGGCTTGTATACGAATCGTCTCTGCTCTTAACGCCATAGCTAAGTCATCTTGTAAATTTAAGATTTTAGATACTTTTACATTGGCAGCTGGTTTAAATTCAAAAGTAGTAACCAGTGGTCCAGAGTAAATGTCCATTACTTCACCTGTAATTTTAAACTGTCCTAACTTCTCTAAGAGTTCATGAACCTTTCTGTCTATCTCTGCTTCATTTATTTTTCTCTTTTCATCAGGAGCAGGTTCTAAAAACTCTAATGGTGGCAATATAAAGTCTTCTGGTTCTTCAAAAACGCCTCTCTCTATCTCATCCATAAGCTGACGGTTTTGGTCCAACTCTTCTAAAATATTAATTGAAGCGTGAGGCTCTTCCTCTATCAACTCTTCTTTAACCTTTTTCTTTTTAACTTTTTTCTTTGGAGTAGTTTTTTGAACTTCTATAGGCTTTTCGATTGTCCCTTTATCCACATCATTATCTATAGAAGTAAGTATATTCCCTAAATCCTCCAAAGGTCTATCTTCAAACATTAACTCTTCATTATGGTTGACTTGTGCTGGAGGTGTTTTTTTAGGTACTCTCTTCTTATGCACTATTTTTCTTGGTTTTTTCTGTTGAACAGTTTGAGGTTGTGATTGTGGTTTTGTTCTTTTTCTAACGCGTCTTTGAGCAACAATAGTTGTCATCTTATCTGTACTTTGCTTATCAAAAAATGGATTTTCTATATCTAAAAAGAGTATTATTCGTGAAAAAATATTTTTTATTTTTTCTATAAAGATGTTTTTATATTCTATAAGTTTTTTAGCCACCTTATTAAAATCAGGAAGTTCATCTAAAATAAGTATAAATGAGACCAACATAGAGAGTAACCAGGTTAACCACATACCTGCCTTACCTATATATGGATAGAGCATATCATAGACACTCAAACCAATACTTCCACTACTATAAATATTGACAACCAAAACTTGAAAAATAATCAAAGATATTAAAAAGAGTACCCAGCCTACATAAAACTCTATACTTTTCAATAATCTCTTGTCATTATAAATAGCATAAAGTGGATAAATTAAAATGAGTAAGTTTACATAAGCCAAATAGCCAAATAGCTTTAAATTACCTTCCCCATAACTTTTACCAATCTGTCCCACCATCTCAGTGGAGTGAAAAATAGTAGAGAAGGCACCATATACAAAGAGTATAAAAATAAAAATAATAAAAATATGCACTAAAACTCCTAAAATGTTTACAAAATTATAGCATTTTTTTGAACAAAATCCCAAAAATTAAGTCTTTTAGAGCATATTTAACATTTTTTGTTCAAAAAACTTGTTATTTTAAAAAAAAAATTGTAGAATTGAGAATACAAATATTACAAAGGATTATTGAATGAAAAAAGCAGAGTTTATTGATGCAGTAGCAGAAAAATCAGGTTTATCTAAAAAAGATGCAAATGAGGCACTTTCAGCAATATTAGAGACAATTACAGAAGCACTTAAAGCTAAAAAAACAGTGAGTTTTATCGGTTTTGGTTCATTTTCTACAGTAGAGAGAGCAGCAAGAGAAGCAAGAGTACCTTTAACAGGTAAAACAGTTAAGATTCCAGCAAGAACAGCAGTTAAGTTTAAAGTTGGTAAATCTTTAAAAGATGCAGTAGCATAATTAACAATTATTTAAGGTACATCACTGTATAATCGCACTCCAATTTTAAATTGGATGTGCCACAGTGATGGAACTGGTAGACTTGGTAGACTCAAAATCTTCTGCCTTAGGGCGTGTCGGTTCGAATCCGACCTGTGGTACCACACATATTATTTCCTCATATTTTTTTAATATTTAATTCTCAATCATCTATTATTTTTTGATATAATTTTTTAATTTATTATTCCGTAGGTTCGGTAACACCGAACACATATATCAAACAACATAGGAACCCCATGAAACTAGTCGTAGCCATTACAGGTGCATCAGGTGTAGAGCTTGGTAAAAAATTTATAGAGCATCTACCAAACAATATAGAAGTGCATCTTATTACTACCAATAATGCTCTAACCGTCAACCATTTTGAAAACAAAAATAACATCACCTTTCATAATAACTCCAACATAGCAGCCTCTATAGCTTCTGGCTCTTTTCAAGTAGATATTACTGTAGTTATACCATGTAGCATGAATACACTAGCCAAAATAGCCTGTGGCATAGCCGACAACTTAGTAACCAGAGCTGCAGCAGTTGCCATAAAAGAGCAAAAGAAGTTACTCTTAGCTCCTAGAGAACTCCCTTTTTCACCCATAGCCTTAGAAAACATGCTTAAACTCTCCAGACTAAATGTTATAATTGCTCCACCTGTTATGGGTTTCTATTCAGAATCACAAAGCGTAGATGACATGGAACGATTTATTATCGGAAAATGGTACGATGTATTAGGCATAGAAAACAGTTTATATGAAAGATGGCAATAATGAAAACTATAAAACGAGCAATCTACCCTGGAACCTTTGACCCTATTACCAATGGTCATATTGATATTATTCAAAGAGCAGCAGAGATGTTTGATGAAATCATCGTAGCAGTTGCTGAGAATAAAGCAAAAAAGCCTATGTTTAACATAAGTGAACGTGTTTCTATGGCAAAAAAAGCCACCAAGAGTATCTCTAATGTCAAAGTCATAAGCTTTCACTCGCTACTTGTTGATTTGTCCGATGAGTTAGATGCAAATATCATAGTAAGAGGGATAAGAGCTGTAAGTGACTTTGAGTATGAGTTCCAAATGGGTTACGCAAATACTTCACTAAAAAAAGAGTTAGAGACCATTTTTCTAATGCCAAGTTTAGAGTATGCTTTTATTAGCTCCTCTATTGTTCGTTCTATTCTACCTTTTGATGGAAAAGTAGAACACTTGGTTCCTCACTGTATTTTGGCTGATATTTTGGAGAAAAAATAATGTATATACTATTTGAAGGCATCGACACTTGTGGAAAAACAACACAGATAGAACTGGTAGCCCAAAAGTTTAAAAACTCTATTATTACCAAAGAACCAGGAGGAACAGAGTTTGGAAAACATGCTAGAGAGATTTTACTAAAAGATTCTCTAAGTTCAAAAAGAGCTGAACTACTTCTTTTCTTAGCTGATAGAGCTGAACACTATGCCGAAGTGGTTAAACCAAATAGTGACAAGCTTATTTTATCTGACAGAGGTTTTCTATCTGGTATAGGCTATGCTTTAGCAAATGGTGATTTTGAATTTGAACATCTTTTAGAACTCAATAAGTTTGCACTAGAAGATAAATTTCCAGATTTAATAATTCTTTTTCAAACAAACCTAACAACTCTACAAACAAGAATGGGAGAGAAAACCCTAGATGGCATAGAGCTTAGAGGTTTAGAGTATTTAATCTCTGTTCAAACACATATGCGAGAGAGTTTGGACAAATTAGATATTCCTTATCTTCTTATTGATGCTACTGATAGTATTGAGAATATTCATAACCTTATATTTGAGAGAATTACAAAACATCTTCTATAACCCTCAACGCATTCTTATAAAATATCTTCTCTACCTCATCAAAAGAGAAGCCATTTTTTAAAAGCTTATCGGAGAGTTTATACATTTGAGAACAATCTTCTATCTCAACGGGGTTTGGAATACCATCAAAATCTGAACCCAATCCTAAAACCTCTATACCTGCTACATCTCGTATGTGTATTATGTGTCGTAACATCTCATCTAAAGTAGCTACTTGTAGCTTACGCTCTAACACACCCTCTACTAAAAAGTTATTAAAAAAATTAATCCCTGTTATACCACCTTTGTCGGCTAAAGCCTTTAGCATCTTATCACTAAGGTTTCTTGGGTGGTCAGTCATGGCTCTACTGTTGGAGTGTGTAGCGATAATAGGTGCTTTAGAGTGCATAATCACATCATGAAACCCAGCATCTGAAAGGTGTGAGACATCTATAAGCATATTTAAGTGGTTCATCTCTTCTACTACTTCAAAACCTTTGGGTTTTAAACCCTTACCTTGGTCTCTCCACTCAAAGTTAGAGTAGCCTAAAGAGTTTTCATGGTTCCATGTTAAAGTAATAAGTGAGATACCTTCTTCTTTAAAATATCTGAGCTTATCCAAACTTCCCTCTAAGGCTTCACCCTCTTCTATGGTTAAAAACGCTCCTATTTTATTCTCTTTTTGAGCTAAAAGTAAATCATTATAGTCTCTACAAAGGGCAATAGTATCTTGATTTTTGGCTAACTCTTTTTTAAAGTTCTCTAGCATCGCCACGCAGTACGCATAAGAACTCTCTACCTTATGACTGTCTATATACATCGCAAAAAATTGTGCTAAAGCTTTACCTTTCTGCAGTCGTTCTATGTCTATTTTAAAACTGTTCTTTTTTAGCTCTTCATCACTCTCTAAGAGTAGTGAGGCTGTATCGCAGTGTAGGTCTATAAAATTCATCTTTTCCTATCTTCTATTACTTCGTCTTTACATCAGACAATGCTGATGCTTTCTCTTTATATTTTTTAGAATTCACCTCATCATCTATAGAGTTATAGGTATCAGAAAGAAGCGTATAAAGATTTTCTAAAAGCTCATTGTTATTCTCTTCTCCTACAAAATTCTCTTTTTCAAACTCTACAAATGACTCTAAATGGTTAATATACGATTTAACAGCTCCTGTTCTGTTGTTATCAACTCCATAGATATACTTTTTTAAATCATATACATAGTTAAGTAACGCTTCATTGTTTAGCTCTTTTTCTTCACCATCCTCTGTCTCAACAGCTTTTTTCATATACTCTATAGCTTTTAATTGCCCCTCTAACCCTATTGAGCTATTTATATCAAGTTTGGCAGCGTTGTTATAAGCTATTGCTATGTATTTATAGTGTGTCTCATACTCATGCTCTAAAAACTCTATATATTTACGGCTGCTCTCTCTGGCTTTCTTTTTCATGTTTAAAGAGACATAAGCATCTGCTAAGTCTGCATACAATACTTGTAAATCAGAAAAAATATAATCACGATAGTATGCTTCACCCTCACTCTTTTGTAACTCCTCTTTTTTCAACGCTATAGACTTATTATAGTTTTTTTCATAAGCATTATAATCTTTTTGAGTAAAATAGACCCCTGCTATATCAGAATAAACATCAGATAAACGTTCATAATCATTGACATCATGACTCTCTATATACTTCAAAGAGTAGGTATAATACTCTATTGCCTCTTTAGATTGATTCATCTCTCTATAGACATCTGCCATATTGCTGTAGATAAAATTTACATCAAGAGGTTGCTCATCGCTATCGTTAGAGTCCAAGGTTAAAGAAAGTGCTTTTTTATGATACTCTAAACTTGAGTTATAATCAGAAACTTTAGAATAGCTATCAGCAATACTTAACATCGTATCAATATAATCAAAGGTATAACTTGCATTGTTTTCATACACATCTAACAACTCTTTATGAACCTCTATGGCTTTAAGCTCCTGTTCATCTAACGAGTAAAGAGAGGCTAACTCTTTTTTCTTTGCTATATAATCAATAGAACGTTTCTCTTTATAGGGTTCGGCATATTTTAAATACTCTTCTAAGTACTCTATCTGTGCTGTAATGTTATCATCATCTTTTGCCATATCATAAGCATTATTGGCTTTTACTATTTTCCCTATAGGTTCATAAATCTCATTCCACATCGCCAAACCTTTAGCGATGTTCTCTTTTTTATTTTTATAGAGTTTAGAGAGTATGACAAAATCATCTTGCATTCCTTCATCTGCATAGTAAATACTCATGCCACCTTCCCAAGGATAATTAGTATATATCTCTTTAGCTTTTTCATAATTGCCTTGTAAAAGATAAGAGTGACCAATATTCATATAAAAATTATTGGTAATCTCTGCTTCAACCTCATCTATATTTTTCTGATAATCACCAGCAAGTAGATAAAACCAAGCAGCAGAACCATAATTTTCATTTTTCATATAAACCTCTGCTGTTTGAGTACAATGCTCTTTTACAACATCCAAATTGGGTTTATCTTTTTCTATCTCTTTGCTACATGCCTCTTCACGTTTATTGTCAAGCCAAGCTGAACCTCCATAAAAAAAGAGAACCCCCCAAATCAACAATGCTAAAACTATTTTAATGTATGCCATAGATTACTCCCAATAATAAACTTCTTGTATACCCTTATATTTGAAGATATTTTTTAGGGTTAGAAAGAAGTCTAATAATCTATTTTAACGCATAAAGACTAAACTGAGCCTTGGTCTATCATAGAATCTGCCACTTTTCTAAAACCTGCAATGTTTGCTCCTGTTACCAAGTCTCCTTCACAATCAAACTCTACAGAGGTATCATAAGCTGTTTTAAAAATATTTTGCATAATGGTACGAAGCTTAATGTCTACCTCTTCAAAACTCCACTGTGCCATACTGGCATTTTGGCTCATCTCTAGTTGTGATGTGGCTACACCACCAGCATTGGCTGCTTTTCCTGGGGCAAAAAGCATCTTACTCTCTCGTATATACTCCAAAGCCTCTGCCGTTGTTGGCATGTTTGCCCCTTCATTGATAAGTATACAACCATTCTTCTCTAAAACCTTAGCATCTGTAAGGGTCAGCTCATTTTGTGTTGCCGATGGGAAAGCAATATCACAAGCTATATGCCAAACTGCATGACCATCTGTAGGATAGTGGCTAACAGGAGTATAAATAGCATCGGTGTGTAGAGAGGCATAAGCCTCTAGTGACTCATGATTTATCTCTTTAATGGCTTTTAATGTCTCCAAATCTATCCCTTTTTCATGATAAATAGTTCCCCTACTATCACTACAACTAATAGGCAAAGCACCAAACTCATAAAGTTTTTCTATGGTATAAATAGCAACATTACCTGAACCAGAAATAGTACAACGTTTCCCTTTTAAGTCGTTATCATAGGCATTTAAAAAGTTCTCTGCAAAATAGACAGACCCATAACCAGTTGCCTCTTTTCTAGCTTTTGAGCCACCCCAGTTAAGCCCTTTTCCCGTTAAGACTCCTTCAAACTCTCCTGTAAGTTTTTTATATTGCCCAAAGAGGTAACCTATCTCTCTAGCTCCTACTCCTATGTCTCCTGCTGGTACATCTCTTTTATTACCAATATGCTTGTAGAGTTCTGACATAAATGCTTGACAAAATCGCATAACTTCATTGTCACTTTTTCCTTTTGGGTCAAAGTTAGAACCACCTTTGGCTCCACCTATTTGAAGACCTGTCAAAGCATTTTTAAATATCTGCTCAAAACCTAAAAACTTTACTATCCCCAAATTTACTGTAGGGTGAAAACGCAAACCACCTTTATAGGGTCCAATGGCTGAGTTAAACTGTACTCTGTACCCCAAATTGGTTTGAATCTTCCCTACATCATCTACCCAGTTGACACGAAAAATAATGCTTCTCTCAGGCACAACAATACGTTCCAATATATTCTGTTCTAGGTATCTGCTATCTTCATTTAATAGAGGTCGCAATGAGTAAAGTACCTCCTGTGATGCTTGGTAAAACTCATCTTGTCCAGGGCTACACTCTTTTATATAGTCTAATATCTCTTCTATTTTTTTACTGCTTGGCATGTTTTATTTCCTTAAAGTTTTATTAAGGTCGTATTTTATCATAATATAGAGGAAGAATATAGAGACTATTCAACTCTCTCCCACTCATACCTAACTAAATTTCGCTCTTTACTGTCAAACTCTACACCAATAATATAGATTTCATTATACCCCTGCATATATTTAGCCTGATAGTTCTTCTCTTTTATCTGCTCCAAAGCTCCACTCTTGTCAACCTTGAACTCAAAAATGTAAACCTTATCATCAATAAAAACACTCAAATCCATTCGACCATCATTAGTAACATCTTCTGCTATAATCTTATCAAACCCTGCTCCTGCAAAGTAAGCATAAACCACACTAGCATAAAACCCCTCGTAGTTTTGAATGTCGTTTGAGGTAAAATTGTTGTAGGCTATAGAGGCAAAAAGAGCTTTTAGTGTAACCTCTAACTCCTCTAAGTTTGCCTCTTCTAAAGTATCTATAAGCCCATTTTGAATTTTTCCTTTTTGATACATGCTTCTTGTAAAATAGTTAAGTAGATAGTTGTTAAAACTCATTTTTGTCTCTAGGTTTGGGTAGCTTAACTCATACGCTATACGATTGCGACGGATTATCTGCTCTTTAATGGTTAAGTACCCTGCTTGAAACATTACCGTCTCTAAGTTAATGGCTTCTATGTCAAAGCTCTCTATTAGCTCTTTTCCTACTCTTAAATTTTCAAACTCTACCAAATTGTAGTTCTCTTGTTTAAAGAGTTTAATTAAAAAGCTTGGTGTTCCTGTGTTGAACCAATAGTTGTCAAAAAGAAAATCGTTCTTAATAAAAAGCAAAATATCAAAAGGGTTATAAACTTTGTCACTTAAAAAGTTATAACCATTGTACCACTCTTTTAACTTCTCTAAATCTACACCATCAAGATAGGGAAGAAATGAACTCTCTACATCATTTTGGGTATATCCACAGATTGTTCCAAACGCTGGTGTTAAACTAATATCTTCTAAGTTATTTAATCCACTAAATATACTCGCTTTAGAAAATTTACTCACCCCTGTTAAAAAGGCGAATTTTATGTATCGGTCATTATCTTTTATTTGAGTATAGAGTCTTTTTACTATCTCTCTACAATCTTTAGCCACCTCTATTTGGTCGATGTTGTCCAAAATGGGTTTGTCGTACTCATCTATCAAAACAACCACAGGTTTTTGATACTTTTCATAAGCACTCTTAATTAAGTCACTAAAGCAGATAGCATAATCTTCTGTAT
>JALXFN010000120.1:0-636 GCA_027068975.1 Campylobacteraceae bacterium
CTTTTGAACAATTAAAAACAGATAAAGTAACAATAGTATTTACAGGAAGTACTGGTAATAAGACAAAAGAGTTTTTATTTCCCAATATCGACCCCATAGAAACACATACTTTTAATAGTGATGATATATTGATAAAAACATTTAAAGAAGCATATTATATAGGGACAACAGATGAAAGTGATGATTGGAAAAATCTTTGGCAACAAAGGTTTGATAGGGGTAAAAAAATACCAATATTTTTTCAAAAAGATGAAGACACAATAAAACATTTTGGTTTATCCATGCTTTATAAACTGCCTTATGAACACTCTCTTCAGGATATTCTTGAAAAATATCAAAATTTTAGTGATTCTAAAGATTTGGCTGAAACTATATTTGGATTTATAGATGATGAAGAATCTCTAAAAGGAAGAGTACAGTTTTCTCATTTACAATGTACAAATGAGGTTCAATTTAATGAAAAAATAGCATTACCTCTTTCAACTCCTAGACCAACTTTTTATCCAAATTATTTAGTTCAATCTTGTAAAAATGGGAAAACAGATGAATTTAAAACCTATGATAGCTTAGATGCTAGTTTAAGAGGCTTTAAAATGTATCCTCCTAAAAAAGAGATAATAAAAGTTGCTAAAAATG
>JALXFN010000120.1:646-44363 GCA_027068975.1 Campylobacteraceae bacterium
GTCAAAAAAATTCTAAAATTTGTAGTGTTTTTCAACCATTAGATAAAGGAACAACTTTTAGAGGAAAAATAAGGTTTCATAATCTTAAAAGAGCAGAGTTAGGTCTTTTACTTGCATCATTAAATTTTATAAATCAAAATGAAGAAGAGAAGTATTTTCATAAGATAGGAATGGCTAGAGCTTATGGTTTTGGAACTGTATCTATAAAGATAACTTCTTTGAAAACAAGAGAAAATCAAACTGTAGATACCTATATAGATGAATTTAAAAACTTGTTAAACAAAGAGCTAGATATTGATTTATTAAAACAACCTAGAGTTGAATCCTTGTTAAAACTCTCTTCTTATACTTTTAAGGATAGTGAGTTAAGAATTATGGACTTAAAAGAGTTTGTAAAAGCTAAAAAACCTAATAATAAATTTTGCTTAATAGATGTTACTGATGATGAGTTTGAGAAAACTCCAAATAGCATCTCAAGAAATAAAATGAAACAAGCCATAAAACAATATTGGGATAAAAATTTTAATATCTTTTATCACCCTAATCAGATTAAAGAGTTTTTTTCAGAAAATGGTTTTGAAACTACACCAGAAGAACAGAGGAATGTATATATACATAATAAGGAAGATAAAAAATTTGTTAAATTATTACAACTAATTTATTTGTTTAATGAAAAAAAACTAGATACTGAGAAATCTAAAGTACTGTATGAATATTTAACTAGAGAAGATAGGTAAAATGAAAATAAAAAAAGACCTCTTAGGAGCCATAGGACTTAATGAACATGTACCATTACGGTCACTGTTTATTGTAGTTATCTTTTTGGCTTCTATTGGAATATTTGCCGATAGCATTGTTGATATTATTGAACAGCAGAGCTTTACCAAGCTTTTTATAGCCTTTGGAATGTTTCTGCTGGTCTATATGTCGTACCGATACTTAGGTGAGCAGGAGTTGAAGATAGTTAAAGAACTAGCTTTAGGTAAAGAGGTGATGATACTGGTAACCCCTTCTAATGTAAACCATTTAAAAAAGATAGTTCGTGGGCATAATTTGCATACGATTTATATTTTAAAAGAGAAAGGGTTTCCTGTTGAAGAGAGTTACGCTGAGATAAAAGAGTTTTTAAAAAGAGAGAATATAAAGCTTAAAGAGTATGTTTTAAAAAGCTTAGAGAACCCAAATGAACTACAAGAGAACTTTAGTGCCATAGTAGAGGAGGTTAATGAAAAGAAGCATCTGTCTTTAAATATCTCTACAGGTAAAGCCTCGACCTCTATTATACTTTTTGAACTGGCAAAGTTTCATGGCATTATGGTTGAGTATCTCTCTTCTGCTTACGATAATGAAAACCACCCCATAGAGGGAACAGAACAGAACTATAACATAGACTTTTATAAGGAGTTTGCGAGATGATAATAACAATATTAGGAACATCAGGAGCAGGTTTTAATCATAAAGATTGTACACCTAGAAAAGATGAAGAGGGAAATATACTTTTTCACGATGCAGAGTATAACAGTGATATTTTTAACATAGAAAGAAAGCGTTATAAAAATTCAACCCATTTTTTACTTGAAAATTTTGATGATGAGTTTGTTTTTATTGGTACAGTTTGTGCTATCTCTTTTCAAAAGACTATTTTAGCAGAGAGTTTAAAAGGTAAAAATGTTCAGTTTAGAACTATAGGAGACAATAGTTTAGATGATATCTTTGAAACTATTTTAGAGTTAATTCAGCATAATGATAATATTGTTTTAGATATTACTCATGGTTTTCGGCACCAGCCTATTATGGCAATTTTTGCTTCGACACTTTCACAGTTTTTAGAGAGACGAGATTTAAAAATAATTTTTGCAAAAGAGGTTGAGAGTCATGAAAAATATGAGTATATTTATCTGAATTCATATATTGAGATAACTCAAATATCACTTTTACTTACTGGTTTTATACGAACTTTAAACTTTATACCTGTAAAAAACATGAAACTTTTAAACAATAAAGTGTTTGAAGACTTTTCAAAGTCTCTACTTTCTAATGACCTTAAAGGGGTAGAGAGAAATTACGGTTTATTAAAAGAAGAGTTGGTAAAGTTAAAGAGTAATGAAGACTTGAAGCATATTTCTAATCTTATTGATAAAGTAAAAAATGAGTTAATTCCTTTAGAGAGATTATCTGTTTTTGAACCTTATCAGAAGTATATTGAACTTTCTAAAGTAACAGTTGAAAAAAACTATCTTATTATCTCTTTGGCATATATTTTTGAGTCATTGAGGGAGTATTGCTCTTATCGTTTTAAAGACATCTGTGCAACCTTTGAGTTTGAAAATGATTATGTGAAAAATGATAATGTAATGAAAACTATTGGAAATTTTAGAAAAGACAATTTGATTTTAAATAGATATCGTGGACTGTATCATGCCAATAAAGAGGAGTTTAAAAAGGTTAATAAGCTTTATAATAAACTTAGAAAACGTCGTAATGCTTTGGCTCATATTAATACTACTAGTAATTTTGAAGATATAAAACAAGATTTGAGTAGAATTATTATTCAGGTGGAGACGCTTTATGGAGATAAGGTTTTGGAGAATATTAGACGATAGGTTTTTAAGTTATTGATATTTATTTATGCGAAGGAATAAAATGAAACTCCTACTAACCTACGACATCAGCGACACAAAAAGTAGAACCAAAGTAGCCACCCTTTTAGAGGGGTATGGCTACCGAGTAAACTTCTCTGTTTTTGAGCTAGATATTAAAAAGTATAAACTAGAAGAGCTTTTAAAAAGCATAGAGGAGTTTTGTGATAAAGAGGATTCTATTCGTGTTTATGCTTTTTCTGCTGATACTATTGAAAAGTCTTATGATTTGAACTCTAAACGACCTAAGCCATTTGAAAAAAAGAGTAGCTATGTTAACTAAAAAGTTTGACAAACTATTTTCGACTAAAAACTTGTTAATGACTCTTGAACTCTATAAAAAGACAAAAGGTTACCATGAAGCTAAAGAGCTTATGGCTTCTGGAGAGTTTTTAAAAAGTCTGCAGCAAGGTTATGTTCCTGACCCTATGAGTGGCTTTGAGATGCCTAAAAATAATGGAGAGATGCGTAAACTAGCTCAAGCATCTATTACGAGTAAAGTTGTTCAAAAAATTATTGCTGAGGCGTTGCTTGATAGTGTAAAATTGAATGATAAATCTTATGCCTTTCGTAAAGGGAAAGGGGTGCTTAAAGCTGTCAACAGAACAAAAGATTTTTTAAAACGCTATTCATATATTGCTAAAGCTGATGTAGATGATTTTTTTGACTCTATTAACCAAAAGAAGCTGTTGATTATTTTACAAAAAGTCATAGAAGATAAAAAGATAATTATGCTTATTTCTCTCTTTTTAAAAAATGGAATGATGAAGCAGAATGAATGGATAGACAAAAGCCAAGGAGTCTACCAAGGTGATGTGCTTTCACCTGTACTCTCTAACTTGTATCTGCATAGTTTTGATGAAGCTTTAGAGTCAAAAGGGATAGACTTTGTACGGTTTGCTGATGATATGCTCTTTTTTGCAAAGAGTGAGAAAGAGGCAAAAAAGAACTTAGCCATAGCTACAGCGTACCTAAAAGCTCTTGACTTAAATTTTGGAGAAGACAAATCTTACATAGCTTCGGTACATGATGGTTTTGAGTTTTTGGGTCTGCGTTTTAAAAGTAAAACCATTCAGATGGATAATGAACGGTTTCAAAAAAAGCTCTCGACCATATCTAAAAAAACAAAGAAAAAAGACCTTTATAAATCCATAACTTTTTTAAATGAGTACTTAGTAGGTATTCGTAACTACTACTTTAAAGTTCTAAGTGACAAACATCAACTCATACTTATAGCTGAACATATCGATGAGATTTTAGTTAAAAAAATTGCTTTAGCGAAGAAGAGTAAAGTCATCAACAAAAAATCGAAGTTTATTCAGATATTGGTAGAGTTGGAAGATTTGGAACACAACACAAAAGAGGAGAAACTGCGTCATGCTCACAATTTGGTAGCACGTGCTTATGAGGCATTGACTTTAGAAAAACCACTAGAGAATGCCGAAAAGAAGATGGCAAAAAAGAAGAGTAGTTTTTTACAAGAGCAGATAAGGAGTTCAGAGATTATCTTAAACCGTTTTGGGCTTTATATTAGTATGAGCAAGGGTAAGATAGTGGTTAAAGAGTATGGTAAGGTTATTCAGACTAGCCCTGTAAATTGGGTGACACGGATTATTGTCATGACCAAAGGTGTCTCTATATCTTCCAATCTTATTTTGGAGTGTTCTAAACGTAAAATAGATATAGATTTTATAGAAAAAAGCAAACCCTACGCTCAAATAACCTACTATGAAAATGTCTCTAATGAGTTGCATTTGAAACAGTTAGATTTGAAAAACTCTAAAAAAGGTTTTAAAACAGCTCTTGCCATTATAAAAGCTAAGATGAAAAATCAGATAAATCTTCTGAAGTACAACAGTAGATATAGAGAAACAGCTGATAAAAAAGAGTTTGAACGGTTAGATAAAATCATAGAACAGATGGAAAGCATAGCAAAGAGTGCAACCAAAGCGAAAGATGTTCCTGCTCTTATGGGTTATGAGGGTAGTCTTTCTGTTTTGTATTGGAAAGCATTTGGAATTCTTATAGATGAAAAAGATTTTAAAAGAGAGACTCAAAATGCTCCTGATGCGATTAATCAAGCGTTAAATTATGGTTATGCTTTTTTGTATCACAGACTTCAATCGGCACTACTTAAAACTGGTGTTAACATCTACCACTCTTTTTTACATACTGCTCAAGCAAACAAACCAACTCTAGTCTTTGATATGATAGAACCTTTTCGTCAACCTGTTGTAGACAGAGAGATAATCTCTATTTTAAATCGAGGAACAAAGATTAGCTCAAAGAAAGGACGTTTGACAAAAAAGAGTATAAAAGTCATTACTGAAAATGTACAAGAGAGATTAGCTACTCCTACTAAGTGGAGAAAAGGGAAGTATAAAATAGTGACTATCATAGATGAACAGGCGTTAGAGATGGCTCATGTAATTAAAGGTATAAAGTCCAATTTTAAGGGCTTTGTAGGAAAATATTAAACCATTTTAGTTTGCGAACTTTTTAGCTAAGTTTAGATTAAGCTAAAACTCATGGAAAGTCCGATATTTCGGACTCTCCTATTTTTTTACCCCTATTACAAAAAGTTCGCAAACCTCAATTTTTTTCAGAAATAAAATCAGTTTGCGAACTTTTATTTTCGTTTAAGTTTCAAATGCCTATTTTATGGGCTTTAAAAAAGTGCAAAAATGCTAAAAGTTCGTAAACTCCTAGTTTTCACTACAACACAAAAGAGTTTGCGAACTTTTTTTGATGGCTAAAGCCCTAAAGTTAGGCACTTTAAGAAAAAAACAAGCCAAGTTGGTGTATCATAAACCTTGAGTTTGCGAACTTTTTCGTAAAGTTCCATAAATTGGTACTGTTAAGTGGTTTGAAAGTATGAGATACTTTAGATGTTTCCCACAATATAAGCTATGACCCGACTGTAGAGATACGATAGGGGATTGAAACACCGTGCGCAATTTTTTCCTGTCTCAGTGTCATTTATGACCCGACTGTAGAGATACGATAGGGGATTGAAACCTACCAACACAGAACCAGAATCACCAGGCTCTGTAATGACCCGACTGTAGAGATACGATAGGGGATTGAAACAAAGACACCAATAAAGGCGCCGATGCAGAAGAAAACTATGACCCGACTGTAGAGATACGATAGGGGATTGAAACATAATTTTCTCAGTGCATTCATCACTATTAGTTGTCATTATGACCCGACTGTAGAGATACGATAGGGGATTGAAACGTTTTTTCATAACAGGAAAGAATCCCTTATGTTTTGGGTAATGACCCGACTGTAGAGATACGATAGGGGATTGAAACAGGCTCTAGAGAGCTCCAATTTCTTACAAATAATTCATGACCCGACTGTAGAGATACGATAGGGGATTGAAACAATTCATTTTTTCTCCTTTTTTATTTTTTTTATAAATCATGACCCGACTGTAGAGATACGATAGGGGATTGAAACACCTGTGGGTTTGTTTTTTAATCAAGTTTTTCAATGACCCGACTGTAGAGATACGATAGGGGATTGAAACAAACACAAATTTATTATTTTCAAGATAATTACTATATGACCCGACTGTAGAGATACGATAGGGGATTGAAACAGAACATACCAATAACTTCCAAAAAAATTCTTACTTCATGACCCGACTGTAGAGATACGATAGGGGATTGAAACACTATGGCTGCACTTCCAGCCGATACCTCTTTCATTTATGACCCGACTGTAGAGATACGATAGGGGATTGAAACGCTACAACTGCTAAAAATAATATTTTTTTCATTTATGACCCGACTGTAGAGATACGATAGGGGATTGAAACATTATAATATTCTCCTATTCCAAACTCTGTTTGCTGGCAATGACCCGACTGTAGAGATACGATAGGGGATTGAAACGCCAAACCCAATTGCGAAGTCACCTGTAAAAGTCTGACTATGACCCGACTGTAGAGATACGATAGGGGATTGAAACTTTCGGTTGATTTCATAGCTAATTCAATGACTCTATCCTCATGACCCGACTGTAGAGATACGATAGGGGATTGAAACATATTCTGTAATATCGGCCGAAGCCGGATTTGCTGCCAAATGACCCGACTGTAGAGATACGATAGGGGATTGAAACTGTTTTTTCTCCTCCTTTCCGACCTTCTAGATATATGACCCGACTGTAGAGATACGATAGGGGATTGAAACTTAAACAAATGAGGTTTAAGGTACCCATCCCTGTATGACCCGACTGTAGAGATACGATAGGGGATTGAAACGCTACTGTTAAAATACATTTGATGGTTGGGAAACCATCATATGACCCGACTGTAGAGATACGATAGGGGATTGAAACTTCTGGATTAATGAAAGTTTTAAAAACTTTCACACTGCATGACCCGACTGTAGAGATACGATAGGGGATTGAAACATCACAAGACCTTCACCAAGGTTCACTAGCGAACCCAACAAATGACCCGACTGTAGAGATACGATAGGGGGGGTTATTATTTGAATATATTATCATTTATTTATGCGAATAAAGGGCAGACACGGAGGTCGCCCCTACATGGTCGCTAAGATTAAAGTAACATGGTTTTGTGAAGGGGTTTTTTATTTACAATGGAAAGAATTAAATGCTCTTTCAACCCAAACGGCACGTAGGGGCGACCTCCGTGTCTGCCCAATGCCCAAAATGCCAATAAATTTCAAATGTTTTTGAATGGGTAATTTTTTAATATTTATATATACGTAGGGTCGATTTATCGACCATAGAATAAGCATTCATTTAAATCATTGGTCGGTAAACCGACCCTACGCGAAAAGTTTTATAGAGACAAAACTTGTCATATCTTTACGTTATAATATGTAAAAAAGAAAAAATATGACCACTCAACCTACCTATACAGCTATTTTTTTTCAAAACAATCTTCATGTAACTTGGCATTTTGATGCAGAAAATATACCGACGTTTCCCGATGGCATAAGAGAGGGGATGTCTGCTATTGTTAAAGTGGTAGGAGAGTATGAAGACGCTGAAGTAGCTTGTTTGGTTGTGGAGTGGGAAGGTCATAAGTTTAGTAGGTCTGATGTATATTTACACATAACCACCAAAGCACTTATAGCACCTTACTATAGTGGTGTTCGTGCTACTCAAAATGGTTGGGAAGCTTTGGAGCGACCTTACTATTTACTTGGACATTGGAAATATGGTTTTTAAAGACAGTAATTGACTATTACAGATAGTAAAATAATATAAATATTATACAAGGAATAAAAATGAAAAAAATTTGTCTACTCTTCTCTCATAATCTTACAGCTGAACAGAAGTTTGATATAGAGAATAAGTTAGAGGTAAAAGAGGTATATAGTCTACCTGAGAAACTTCAAGATTTATGGTCGCAAGTACCAACCGATAGAGATTTGAAGTTTGGTAAATATTTAGCAGAAATAGAACTATTTTTAAACACAACACTTAGCAAAGGAGACTATGTTTTAATACAAGGAGACTTTGGTGCTAGTTACCATATGATTAACTTCTGTAAAGAGCATGGGTTTGTACCTGTTTACTCTGTCAACAGTCGTCTATCACGTGAGGTTATAGAGAATGGAATAGTTAAAAAGTATTCAGAGTTCAAGCATGAATGTTTTAGGGAGTATGAGTAATGACAAAGCATGAAGCATTAAATATTTTAGGTAAGCGTCTTATGGCTGGTGAGAGAATTTCTAGTGCTAATACAGAGCTATTAGAACAAGAAGGTAAGCCTTGTTCTTCAAAAACACTTAAGCGTTATTTGCAGGAGTTGAGTGACAGATATGGACTAAGAGAGGTTAAAGAGGGTAGAACGGTATATTATAGTTTGGAGAGAGAGATTTCAAATATTGTACATGAGTATCTCTCTACTACAGAGGATATGTCGTGGCTTGTGCAGATGATTAACAGTTCAGACAAAACACTTTGGGCAAAGTTGGAGGAGGATACTAAAAAGAGATTAGAAAATATTTTATCTAGTGAGAAAGATATTTTTCTTTATCAAAACTCACCATTTGAGGTTTTTGAAGATGATACACATAAGCAGATTTTTAGGTCATTAAAATCTGCAGTAAAAAACAATGAGTACAGAGATATCGATTATGAATATAATAATACAACACTATTGGAAGAGTTGCAGTGTTTAAAACTTATATTTATGGAGAACAACTGGTATGTTGCTGTTGCTACCAAAGAGAAGAGGGTTCTTTTTTTACGTTTATCTTTTATTAAAAAGGTTACATATTCATCTAAAAGCACATATAAGGCATCTCAACTTAATAGATATATTGATTTTTTTAAAACATACCAAAATGCAATGACACGCTATGGAGTTGAGAAGCAAAAAGCCCATATTGTAGCAAGTTCAAAAGTAGCAAAATATTTTAAACCAAATATGAAAAAGTTTCTTTCCTCTCAAACATACATTAGAGAAAATGAAGATGGCAGTGTAGAGTTTACACTTGAGTATACACAACCTTTAGAAATTTTACCTCTCATTAAAAAATGGATGCCTGATTTAAAAATAGTCTCTCCAAAATCTTTAGACGATACATTACGAGCGGACCTACAGAGCTATTTAGATAACTAATACCTTTTCTTCTTTTATAATCCAAGCAAATAGCTTGGGTTTTTCCAAATCTTTTTTTTAACGACAAGAATTGTCCATTGTTTTTTGTATCATTATTTATCTACTTGCTAAAAGTAGAAATTTTTTTTAAAGGGTCAATTATGACAAAAAGTAAATTAGGTTTGGGAATGGCAATGATGATGGTAGCGACTAGCTTTACGTATGCAGATATACAACCTATAGTTGTTAATGCAGTTGTAGATGTTGCAAAAGAAGCTATAGATAAAGGAGCAGAGGTTGCAATAAAAAATAACACTAAAACTACAATAAACCATAGTGATTTGATAGCAAAAATTGATACTCAAGATACAGCTTTGTTGGCTGATGGTGGTGTTACAGTTAGAGGTGACACTGTTAATATAAGTGATTCTACTTTAAAAGCAAGTATAAAAACAAAAAGAACAATAGTTGCAGGAAATATAGGTGTGAACGTAGGTAACTAAGAAAAAGCTTCTCAATTTTTAATTGAGAAGCTTTAAACCATGAATTAAGAGGGGATAACAATGAAAAGGGTAAATTTAATTTTGAGTTTTTTTCTTTTGACTACAGCTCTTTTAGCAGATATTCAAAGTGGTACAAATGATGCTTATAAAAAAGTAATGGTCAAACAGAAAGCAAAAAAAGCTTCGGGGAAAGATAATGAGTGTTATAAGTATGTTGAAATAAACGGTAACAGTGAATGGGATGAGAAAAAAGATGAGCTAAATATTACTGTTGATAAGTCTAATGACTGTCGAGAAGTGCTTATTTATAAGTCTATAAAAAATGTACATACTAGAAGTGGTAATGGTGATGATTCTAAGTATGATATAGATATTGGTACGAAAATAGAAAAGAGTGATAAAGTTAATGTTAAGAGTATAATCAAAATAGAAAATTCATCTATAAAAGCTGGATATACTGGTTCTAATTCTAATATAGGTGTTAATATTGGTTCAGGAGATAGAAGAGTTATTCATCTAAATAATGTAAAGATAGAGAGTGATATTAAGATTGACAATAGTCATATAGGTTCAGACCCTTTAGGTGAATTGGGTGTGAGTATGTTTCAAAGAGCTATAAAGGAGTAGTTGTGAAAAAGAGTCAATGTGTATGGTTATTTTCAATGTTATTGTTTATAGGATGTTCAGGACATGTGGCTCCAGTACCTAATGTTACTCTAAAAAGGACATCTGTTTATGAAGCAACTTCTAAAGAGTTAAGGGATGCAATAGCATTTGGAAAAAGTTTATCGAATAGTTCAAATGTAGAACCAATCTATCTTGTGGTTGAAAATGAGTTAATGCTACAAAGAAAGATAGATAATCCCTCTCTCCCTAGAGATTTTAGGGTTGCAGCTATGTATGCAGCTACTGTTTTTGGAGACAAGGTTGTTGTCTTAACCGATAGAGGAATTGTTGCACAATACTTAAATGATAAAAGTAAAAAAGATAGAGTATTTCAAATAGAGGGTGCTATAACTGGGTTCAATGAAAATGGTCATATTGTTGATTCGGGTTTTGATGTAGGATTAGATTTTGGTAAAGGAAAGGGCAGTACCGATACTGATAGTGATTTTAGAAATACTGATAAAGTTTCTTCATTAACAGTCTCTATTTTTTTGAAACAAAATAATAGAATTTGTGCTGCTAGAAAAAATAAGATTGATATACACTCATCTAATAGAGGTTATTATATGGGAGTATCTATAAATGGTAGTGGATTAGGATTTAATGCTCATAGAAGTAAAAAAGAGGATGTAGGAGAAGCGTTAGATAGAGTTTTATATTACTCTTTACATCAAATGATTAAGAAAGTTGTTGGACGACAACTTATAGCTTCCAATAAAAAAGTGATGCCTGTAACAAAAAGGGCTGTAGCTTTAAAACAGAAGAAAGAGTATAGAGATGAACCTTCAGATTATATCTATTCAGTAGATTTTCAACCAAGTTACATAGGAAGGCGATATTAGTAAAATATCTGGTAAATAACTATAAAAGGATGAGATATGAAAAAAGTAAAACTATGGTTAATGGTAGTAGGATTTATGTTTTTAACACAGGGATGTGTTTCAAACATGCTTGATATGAATGCAAAAAGTATAGAAGCCAAACATGGTACGCAAGATTATAATCAAATAAGTAAGGAGCAACGTATTACAGCAAATGAGATAAATATAGAACGAGGAAGTAATGATGTTTTTTTTGGGTACTTACTATTACTTAGAGAAATACCCTCAACAGCAAAGAGCATTGTTAAAGATGTTAAGGAGATAAGAGATGAACTATAAAAAAATATTAATTTCACTGCTAATCTCTATGTTTATGGTTGGTTGTGGGAAAAGTAATGACTCAGTTGGCTTGAGTAGTCCATTAGAGAGAACTATAGCAGATAGTAGTAAATATAGTGACTCTTTAAAAACAGATGAAGAGGGTAGAGTTGATATGTCTGCAGTTCTTGCTTCTCATTCAATTGTCAAATCACCTAAAATAAAAAGCATTATAGAGGTTAAAGACAGTATGGGTGAACCTCTTTCTAACATAGAGGTTGCCTATGTTATAGATAAAGAAAAAGAGAGTATAGACCTGCGTTATAGTGACCCAAGTGAGAACTTGACCACACTCTATCAACATTTATCACTTAAGGAGAATAATGTTACGCAAAACAAAGTTCAATATGACTCTCCATTACTTCTAAGGTTTCTAAGTCGTGCTGTTTTACGCTCTGTGCTTGTGTATGATACAGCCAGTACCATAAAGGCAAGTTATGACCTTTTTAATGTGGAGATAGAGTATGAGAAGAGTGAAGATGAAGTAGTTTTTGAGGGTACAGTTTCTGAATTTTATACTTTCTTTGATGGTTTAAGTAATTTAAAGCATCTTCCTTTTGCTCTTAGTCATAATGTTGTAAAACTAGCAAAAGTAAGTTCTGCAAAAGGAGCTATTAAGTTTAACAGTAAAGTAGTAAGACATCTATTTTTAGAATTTTTAAAAGAGTTGGGTGGTTATGCTTTGGTTAACAATGAGAGTAAAGTTAGAATCACTCTACACAAGTTTGACAAAGAGAGTGGATTTTTTAGTATTGATTTAGTTGAAGAGAAGATTGATGATGGGATAGAGCGAGAGTTATATGACATAATCATTACACAAAATGGAGATATTGACCATAAGTTTGACTATCCCGTTTTAGATAATGTTGAACCTGAGTTTAAAGGTAGGGTTGTAGTAAGAGATATCTCTTATGAGATATTTAAGGCAGAGAGTAGTTATAGAGCTGTAGAAGTTTTAAAAAATGTTCCTTTGAGTCAAGGCGATATCCTAAAAGTAATGGTTGTAGACAAAGATATGGCATATGATGATGATATTAGTTCTGTTGAAGTAATTTTTGATGGTGTTGGCGAGGAGTTATATGAAGATGAATTTAGTACAACTAAGATAGAGTTTTTAAAAGCAGGTAGTACTCCTGTAAAGAGAGCAAAAAAGTATGACCTTAATATAAGTATTAACGCGATAGAAGATGTAAAATATGATGCTTTTGGGAATGCTCCAGATTTTACTGGTACAATAATACTCTCTAGTGGACATTTTCACATAGAAGAGGAGGTTGATAGTTTTGTCAATAAGAAAATTATTAAAGACGTCCCTATAGAGATGGGAGAGGATATTACTGTTAAGATTATTGATAAAGATATATGGTTTGATGATGACATTATTGAGTTTAATTTTATATTTGATGGAAAGGCTTATCATGAAGAGAATAGACTTGCTAAGGTAGATATTGGATTTAAGCCCCAATAACCCCAGCAACACCCTCAGAACTACCATGTCCAAGGTAAGCCCTTAACTCTTCGGCTTTCTTGGCAAATATGCTTCTGTCTGTCTCATGGTACTCTTTTAGTAAGTTCTCAACAGTAACCTCTTCTTGTAGTAACTCTTTGTGCAAGGTTGTGTTGTTGTAGTGGGTTAAGATGATGTTTGCTAAGCCTACTTGGGTGATGCCTAAAAGTTTTGTTCCTATGAAAAAGTCAATTTTTTTGGCAATATAGCTTAGGGTAAATGGTGTACCTATGAGGGCTGCTTCAAGGGTGGCTGTACCTGAACAGATGAAGGCGAACTCTGACTTGGCAAGGGCAGGGTGGGTCTCTTTTTCTACCTCAAATTCTGAAACGTCACCATAAAGGTTTTTTATCTTTTCATCTGAAAAGCTTTTTGGAATAATCAAAATGGCTTTTTTGTTTGAAAGTTTTTTTCGTACCTCTTTAAAAATAGGAAGAAGTTTGGTTATTTCACTTTTTCTACTTCCTGGCATAAAGGCTATGGTGTTTTTTTCTTTCTTCTTTTTATCTATATGAATTTCATCTAAAAGAGGGTGACCAATGTACTCTGCTTTGGAGTCGTAGTAGTCTACTTCAAAGGGTAAAATTCCTAAAAGCCTGTCACAATACTTCTCTAGTTTTATGGCACGTTTAGGACGACTTGCCCAGATTTGGGGGAGGATGTAGTAGATAATCTCTTTTTGGGGGTAGGCAGTTTTAAGTTTTTTAGCTAAGGGTAGGTTAAAGCCTGAGGAGTCCATAAGTAAGATTTTGTCAGCATCTTTGGCAAGTTCTACCATTTCGTCTGCTACTTTGAAGAACCAACGTAGTTTTTTAATGGCATCGACCACACCTATGATAGCCATTTCAGAAATGTCATAGAGTGGAGAGCCTAACTCTTTGTCAAAGATACCTAAAAGTTCTACATTATTAGAATGTTTTAGAACCTCTTTTAGGTGAAGGTTTGAAGAGGGTTCGAGGGCTGAGACGAGTAGTTTCATTGTAGGGGCATGGACTTTAGTCCATGAATTTCATAATAAAAGGATACTTTTATGGGACTAAAATCCCTGCTCCTGCTATATTTGTTACCCAAATTTAAGTCCTACAAAGAAACCAGCTACAGCACCAGCTCCACCACTAATAGTCATATTTGAGAGTCTATCTTTAAGCATTGCGGCTAATCCTTGAAATGAGTCTATACCACTTGATACCCCTGCTTCTAGTGCTTGTTCGTCTACCGTTGAGATACCTTGTGACTCCATTACAAAAAGAGCCACAAGTGCAAAACCTAAAAGTAGTAATAGAATTTTAAAAAACTTTTTCATAAAGAATCCAACAGCTAAGCCTATTACAAAGCTTGTTCCCATCTCTAAAAATGGAAATCCTGTTCCTGATGTGTCAATATTTCCTCCAGTGACTTCTCGTGCTATACTTTCTTGTCCGTAAGGGTTTCCATATGGTTGATTGTCGTTCATTGTTTTACCTTTTAATTTTATTTCGTATTATAACTTAATCTTGTGGATTAATTGTCACCAATTAAATCAGAACAGAGGTCAAATCTGTTATGTGTCATTAAGTGTACTTTAGGGTGAATTTTTAATATCTCATCAAATAGAGATTTTGAGATGTTAAATCCAACCTCTTGCTCTTTGTTAGCTCCATCCATGGCAGCTAAGTTCATCTCATCAATTATATCTTTTGGTACCGTAATTCCTGGTACCTTATCTGATATAAAGTTGGCTGTTCTAGCACGAACAACAGGAAATTGTCCTAAAATTAACTCAGCCTCTTTGGCTGTGTCTCTGACACTTAAGGACTTTGCCTCTTCAAAAAGTTCTATTAGCTCTTTGGCATTTTCTACATCATAGACAGGTTGGGTAATAATAGCTCTTGCACCATAGTCTAACTTTTTTATCATCTTCTTTTGGATACGTCGCATATCTTTAGCATAAGCATTGGTTACAGCAAAAGGGTAGATAGGCTTTGGTTTTGGTATTAACTCTTTGTTAGAGTAGTCGATGCCATTATTTAAATGATAAATAATACTCAAAAGTAGGGTAGAGTCACGCTCTAAAACCCCTTTTACCTCAGGTTGGTCAGAATATTTAGCAGGGTCACCTGTAAGTGCTAAAATACAACGCAGGTTAAAATCATTGGCACCAAGTAGAGTTGATTGTAGTGATAGTTTATTTTTGTCTCTCATGCTCATGGTGGCTATAACAGGTTTTTCAAAAGCTTGTTGTACCTGTATAGCAGAGAGTACTCCTGACATTTTAAGTTTTGCTAAGGGGTTGTCAGTTACTGAAAAACCAGCAACCTTTTTATAAAGCTTAAGGGCTTTTATCTTCTCTATAGTTGGTTTTATAGATGCACCATGGGGTGGTGTGATTTCAACGGTAATAAAAGGTTTATCACTGTGAAGTGTTTTACAAAATTGTTCAAACATATATTCTTTTAATTCCTCTTATTTAAATAGGCTATAATTCTATCAAAAAATTGCAAAATATAAGGATAAAAATGAAATTAGCTGTATTTGACTTTGATTCAACGCTAATGGATGGTGAAACAATCGACTTTTTTGCTGAAGAGTTGGGCTTTAAAAATAAAGTAGTAGCCATTACAGAACGTGCTATGGCAGGAGAGTTAGATTTTTATACCTCTTTAGTAGAACGTGTAGCACTTCTTAAGGGCTTACCTCAATCTAAAGTTGAAGAGATTTGTCAATCATTACCTATGATGAATGGAGCTAAGGAGGTTGTTGCAGGGCTTAAGGAAAAAGGTTATAAAATAGTCTGCTTTTCTGGAGGATTTAGAGATGCAACCAAACCAGCTTGTGAAAAACTAGGCATTGATGCTGATTTTTCTAACTTTTTGCATAGTGAAAATGGTGTTTTAACAGGTACTGTTGGTGGCGAGATGATGTATTCAGAAGCAAAAGGTGATATGATTATACGTATTCAAAATTTATTAGATATAGATAGAAAAAATACTTTAGTTGTAGGTGATGGTGCAAATGATTTAAGTATGTTTGCTCATGCTGATATAAGAGTAGCATTTTGTGGAAAACCTATACTCAAAGAAGCAGCCACACACTGCGTTAATGTAAAAGATTTAAGAGAAATTTTAAAGATAATATAAGAAAATACGTGTGACATAGTCACATCTCAAATGTTTGAGCTAATAATATGCTTATTTTGGGCATATTTTAAAAATAAATAATATAGGATAAGAGAGTCATGGACATATTACAAGCCATTATTATAGGAATTATAGAAGGATTTACAGAGTTTTTACCTATCTCATCGACAGGTCATATGATTGTTGCGAGTGAGTTTTTGGGTGTAGAACAGAGTGCAGTGGTTAAAGCTTATGAAGTGATTATCCAGTTAGCAGCTATTTTAGCAGTAATATTGCTATATAGAGATAAAATCAATCTAAAAGAGATTGAGCTTTGGAAAAAGATTGTAGCTGCCTTTTTCCCTTTGGCAATAGTGGGATTTTTACTGAAAGATTGGATTAAAGAGTTTTTTACAGTCTCTACTGTTGCCTGGATGTTTATCATCGGTGGTATTATATTTATTATTGTAGAACAGTTTCATAAAGATAAAGAAAAACCTTCTCAAGATATAGAAGAGATAACCTGGAAACAAGCTATGATTATAGGATTTGGACAGGTTTTTTCTTTGATTCCAGGAACAAGTCGAGCAGGTTCAACCATTATTTCTGGTATGCTATCTGGTGTAAGTAGAAAAGCTTCTACAGAGTTCTCTTTTCTTTTGGCAATTCCTGTTATGATGGCAGTGAGTGGCTACGATTTGTTAAAGCATTACCAAGATTTTATTGGTGCTGATTTGACAGCATTTGTTATTGGTTTTGTAGTAGCTTTTGTTGTGGCATATTTAACTATAAAGCTTTTTATTGTTTTTTTGCAACGATTTACTTTTGTTGCATTTGGTATCTATAGAATAATTTTTGGAATTATTCTGTTGATGTTACTATAAAAATGTGATTAATCGCATATTAATATTTTTGCAAGGTAAATAAATTTGACATTTAATGAATTTAAATTTCACAAAGACCTCTTAAAAGGGGTAAAAATAGCAGGTTTTAGAGAGCCTAGTCCTATTCAAAAGATGGTTGTTCCTATTATTAAAAAGGGTGAAGATTTGGTGGGACAAGCCCACACAGGAACTGGAAAAACAGCAGCATTTGGTCTACCCTTAATGGATAAAATTGCCAAAAAAGAGATAGAACGTGCATTAGTAATTACCCCAACAAGAGAGTTGGCAACACAGGTAAGTGATGAACTTTATCATTTGGGGCGTTTTTGTGGCATACGAACCATTACAGTTTATGGTGGTGTAGGGTATGGACGGCAAATTGCTTTGATTAATAAAGGAGTGCAAGTGGTTGTGGCAACCCCTGGGCGACTTAAAGACCTTTATAAAAAAGGAAAAATAGACTCTTTTAACCCTGAAATAGTGGTGTTGGATGAAGCAGATGAGATGCTAGACATGGGATTTTTAGAAGAGATAAAAGAGATATTTGAATATATCCCTCAAAATAGACAAACACTACTTTTTTCTGCAACCATGCCAGAGCCTATTAAAGAGTTGGCAAATGAAATTTTGACAGACCCTCAATTTGTTTCTGTTGTTGGAGATGATGATAGTACAACCAACAATACCATAGAGCAGTCCTACTATGTGATAGAAGAAGCACAACGCGATGAAGCCATAGTTAAATTACTAGAGACAGAAAAAACCAATAAGTGTATTATCTTTTGTCGTATGAAACGTGAAGTTGATAGATTAACAGAACATCTAAAAGCCATGGGCTTTAATGCTGAAGGCTTACATGGTGATTTGGAGCAGATGGATAGAGACAGAATTGTTAAAAGCTATCGGCGTGGCGAAAGTAAAATTATGGTTGCTACAGATGTTGCTTCAAGAGGATTAGATGTCAAAAATGTGTCGCATGTTTTTAACTTTCATATTCCCTTTGACCCTCAATCGTATGTGCATAGAATTGGACGAACTGGACGTGCAGGTAAAGCTGGAAAAGCTATTACTTTAGTCTCTACAACAGAATTTAAAGAGCTTCAACGTATTCAAAAAGAGGTTGGTGCTGATATGAAACTAGAGACTATTCACCTAGATGGTAGTAGTAATTCTACTATTGATTTTATATCTTTAGAAGCAGATGTTCGAGCTGTGACCATTGATGAAAATGCTGCTGAGTTTATAGACAGTATGGAAGATATGGATTATCATGAGTTTGTGGAGCGTGTGGTCTCTCTCTTATTGCAAGATGAAAAATCGAATTCTAATCTCCTTGGATATGACCAAAACACCGTAAATATGATGCTTAATGAGTATCAGAGTGAACAAAAAGTAGCACGTAAGAATAACCGTAAAAAAAAGCGTCGTTAAATTAAGCTTTTTCAAGAATTTATCGTTAGAATATTGCATAAATTTCGTATGGAAGGTTTTTTATGGCTGACGTAAATGACGTAAACAATGTAGTCGAAGCATTGAAGTTTATGGTACTTGGAATGGGAGTTGTATTTTTATTTCTCTTTGTTCTTGTAAAAGTAGTTGAGCTTCAAGCAAAATTAATAGCAAAGTATTTTCCAGAAAATGCTCCCCAAACACCTGCTGTTCCAGCAGTAAATGTAACAGAAGATGAAAATCGCAGAGTTGCTGCTATTATCGCTGCTGTAACAGAATTCCGTAACAAAAAATCATAACATGAAGGTATAAGATGGCAAAAAAATATATTGATGTGATGGATACAACTTTTAGAGATGGATTCCAATCTGTCTTTGGTGGTCGTGTTCTCATGGATGACTTTTTCCCAGCAGTAGAAGCTGCAAAAAGTGCAGGAATAAATCACTTTGAATTTGGTGGAGGAGCTAGATTTCAAAGTCTTTTCTTCTATTTGCAAGAGAATGCTTTTGATATGATGGATAAGTTCAGAGAGATAGTCGGACCAGAAGCAAATCTACAGACTCTTTCTCGTGGTATTAATACGGTAATGCTTGATACAGGTAGTAGAGAATTAATTGATTTACATGCAAAACTTTTTAAGAAGCATGGGGCAACAACAATAAGAAACTTTGATGCTTTAAATGATGTAGATAACTTAGCATATTCTGCTGAGTGTATTAAGCGTCATGGTCTTAACCATGAAGCAGTAATTACCATGATGGACTTACCCCCAGGGTGTAAAGGTGCTCATGATGTAGCTTTTTATGAAAAAACTTTAAGAAATATGTTAGATGCAGGAATTACATTTGATTCTTTATGTTTTAAAGATGCATCAGGTACAGCAAATCCAAATAAGGTTTATGAAACCATCTCTATGGCTAGAAAACTTTTAGGTGAAGAGGTTCATTTAAGACTTCATACCCATGAAACAGCAGGTGTTTCAGTTGCCTCTTACTTGGCAGCTCTTGAAGCAGGTGCAAATGGAATTGATATGGCGGCATCACCAGTTTCAGGTGGTACATCACAACCAGATATCTTAACCAGGCTTCATGCTGTTAAAGGTACAAACTATAACCTTGGTGATTTAGAACTTGTTAAAATATTAAAATATGAAGAGCGTCTTCAAGAGTGTTTGGCAGAATACATGATTCCACCAGAAGCAACTCAAGTATCACCTCTTATTCCTTTCTCTCCAATGCCAGGTGGTGCATTGACAGCAAATACACAGATGATGAGAGATGCTGATACTTTAGATAAATTTGATGAAGTGATTTTAGCCATGAAAGAGGTTGTTGAGCGTGGTGGTTATGGAACATCTGTAACACCTGTTTCTCAGTTTTACTGGCAACAAGCTTATGCAAATGTTATGTTTGGTGATTGGAAACAGATAGCTCCTGGTTATGGACGTATGGTATTGGGTTACTTTGGTAAAACACCAGTTGAACCAGATCCAGAGATTGTTAAATTAGCATCTGAAAAGTTAAAACTTGAGCCTACAACAGAAAATCCATTGGATTTTGCAGACAAAGAAGTGACAAAGTCAATTGCTTATTGGACAAAAGTTCTTGAAGATGAAGAGCTAGAAGCAACAGAAGAGAATATCTTTATTGCAGCCTCATGTGATCAAAAAGGTATTGCGTTTTTAAAGGGTGATGCTCCTTTAATGGTAAGAAAAGGTAAAAATAATCAAAATTGTGGAGATGAAGAGATGAGTGGAAGTTATACAGTAGTAGTAGATGGTAAGAGTTATAGTGTTCAAGTTGCAGAGGGAGATGCAGAGATTTCTGTTGCACCTGTTGCTGAAGCAGCAACTACAACAGCAGCTCCAGCAGCAGCACCAGCAGCTACTGGGGGAAAAGGTTCTATTGAGATTAAATCTCAAACTCCAGGTAATGTTTGGAAAATTTTAAAAGCAGCAGGAGATTCTGTAAATGAAGGTGAACAGATTATGATTCTTGAGGCTATGAAAATGGAGATTGATATTGTTGCTGAAAAAGCAGGTGTGATTAAATCTATTGAAGTTAATACAAATGATGCTGTAGTAGACGGACAGCTTCTTGCAACAATGGAGTAATCCATGAGATTAAAACAGATATTTATTGCTCTTCTGTTTGCCTTAGTTGCTTTGAGTTCTTCTGCTTATGCAGAAGGGCATGAAGCGACTACGCATCAAGAAGAGAGTGCAGAAAAAAAAGCATATCAACCAAAATCCATTTCTGAATTAGCGAGTAGTTTTTGGGAGACCACAGGTATTAAAGCCATAATAGATACAGATGATGGAGAGATGAGTGCAGACCCAGCAGGGGAGTCAAAAGAGCATGTCATGAGTGCTTTTGAGTCATCTCTTGGTCGTATTATTATGATTTTAATTGTTTTTACACTCTTCTATTTAGCCATTGCCAAAGGGTTTGAACCACTACTTCTTATCCCTATTGCTTTTGGTGGATTACTTGCTAATATTCCTCTTGCACATATGGCAGGACCGGAGGGAATGTTAGGGGTTATCTACAACATGGGTATTGCCAATGAGTTTTTCCCACTGCTTATTTTTATGGGTGTTGGGGCTATGACAGATTTTGGACCACTCTTAGCCAACCCTAAAACAGCACTGCTTGGTGGTGCTGCTCAATTTGGTATCTTCGGCTCATTGGTAGGGGCTGCTGCTCTTGGATTTGACCTTCAAGATGCTTCAGCAATTTCAATTATTGGTGGGGCTGATGGACCTACTTCTATCTTTATTGCCAATAGATTGGCTCCAGATATGTTGGGGGCTATTGCTGTTGCTGCCTACTCTTATATGGCGTTGGTTCCTGTTATTCAACCACCAATCATGAGAGCGTTGACAACAAAAGAAGAGCGACAAATTAAGATGGGTGTTCAGCGTCCTGTACATAGATTGGAAAAATTAATTTTTCCAATTATTGTTTTGATGTTATCTATTATGGTACTTCCTGAGTCTACACCATTGATTGGTGCATTTGCTTTTGGTAACTTTGCAAAAGAGTCAGGTGTGGTTGACAGACTCTCTGATACCATGCAGAACTCATTAATTAACACTGTTACTATTTTTTTAGGTCTTGGTGTTGGTTCTAAACTGGCAGCTGATAAGTTTTTGGTTCTTGAGAGTTTAGGGATTATGGTTATTGGTCTTTTAGCATTCTCAGCTGGTACGGCTATGGGTGTTCTTATGGCTAAGCTAATGAATAAGTTCTCAAAAGAACCGATTAACCCACTTATTGGAGCAGCAGGGGTTTCTGCTGTACCAATGTCAGCACGGGTTGTTTCTAAAGTTGGTTCAGAAGAGAAACCAGGAAATATACTGCTAATGCATGCAATGGGTCCAAATGTTGCAGGAGTTATTGGTTCAGCTGTTGCAGCTGGGGTACTACTTTCTATTTTTAAATAGAGAGTGATGGTTGAATGTTATCTTCGATAAAACAATGTTGCTTTTTGCAATGTTGTTTTAAAATCTTTCATTAAGTAAGTTTATTAAAATCTTTTCAATTGTATAATCATACGACTTTATAATAGAATATTTAGAAGGCTATTTCGGACTCTTAAATATAATAAATTAAAGATGACTTTGTCATTTTTAATTTGTTATATTATTTAAGAATAAAATAGCAAAAAATAACATATAAAACTAAAGGTACACAAATGAGCAGCCGTACACCAAATGGTTTCGACAAACTAGGACTTGAAAATATTGGAAATGTTTACTACAATCTTAGCTATGATGAACTTCAGGCACACGAAATTAACAACAACGAATGTAAAATGTCATCTACAGGTGCAGCAATGTGTGATACGGGTATTTTTACAGGTAGAAGTCCTAAAGACAAATACTTTGTAGATCAAGCACCATCAAATAAACATATTTCATGGGGAAAAATTAATAAAAAAATTGATAAAGAAAAATTTGAAATACTTTATGATTTAACTAAAAAACAGTTGTCTAATTCAGATATTTATATTATGGATGTTTACGCAGGTTCTAGTGCAGAGAGTAAACGCTCAATTAGATTTATTTCTCAGGTTGCATGGCAAGCACACTTTGTAAAAAATATGTTTATTCGACCTACAGAAGAGGAGTTAGAAACATTTGAGCCAGATTTTGTAGTATATAATGCCTGTAAAACAGTTAATGAAAACTATAAAGCCATGGGTTTAAATTCAGATGTTTATGTATGTTTTAATATAGAGGAGAATATCTCTATTATTGGTGGTACTTGGTATGGTGGAGAGATGAAAAAAGGTATTTTTTCTATGATGAACTACTGGTTACCACTTGAAGGTAAACTCTCTATGCACTGTTCTGCAAATGTTGGAGATGAGGGCGATGTGGCTTTATTCTTTGGTCTTTCAGGAACAGGTAAAACAACACTTTCAACAGACCCTAAAAGAGCCTTAATTGGTGATGATGAGCATGGTTGGGATGATAATGGTGTTTTTAACTTCGAGGGTGGATGTTATGCAAAAGTAATTAATCTTGATCCAAAATCAGAACCTGAAATTTTTGCTGCTATTAGTAAAGATGCACTTCTGGAAAATGTTGTCGCTACAAATGATGGTAAAGTAAACTATGAAGATGTCTCTAAAACAGAAAATACAAGGGTCTCCTATCCTATCGAGCATATAGAAAATCATAAAGAAGATTTACAGGCTGGTCATCCAACTAATATTATCTTCTTATCTTATGATGCCTTTGGTATTTTACCTCCTGTATCTAAGTTAAATAAAGAACAAGCAATGTACTATTTCTTAAGTGGATATACAGCAAAAGTTGCGGGAACAGAGCGTGGTATTACAGAGCCAGTGACAACATTCTCTGCTTGTTTTGGTGAAGCCTTTTTACCACTGCATCCTACTGAGTATGCAAAGTTACTTGGTAAGAAAATTGACGAGCATAATGTAAATGTTTACCTTGTTAATACAGGACTCAATGGTGCAGGAAAAAGAATGAGTATTAAAGATACAAGAGCTTGTATTAATAGTATTTTAAATGGTTCTATTAATGATGCTGAGTTTGATACGCTTCCAATCTTTAACTTGAAATTCCCAAAAACACTTGAAGGCATAGTAGATAACTCTATATTAGACCCTAAAGCAACATGGGAAGATAAAGAAAAATTAGATGAAACCATGAAAAATCTTGCTGGAGAGTTTATTAAAAACTTTGACCGTTATAATGATAATGGTTCAGAGTTTGATTACTCAGCTGCAGGTCCTCAACTTTAATAGAGAATTCGAGCCAAATATAAGCCCTCAGCAGGGGCTAATTTGGTTAGGTAACGCTTCTTAAGCTCTAGTTGCTCTTTTAACTCTTCTATTTTTAACTTATTCATTGCCACTTGCATAGAACTCTCTACCATCATACGTACTTGTGAACGTAAAAATCCATTGGCTTCAAAATATAGTATATGATAGTTTCTATATGATTTATAGTACGCTTTATAGATATGTCTAATGTTAGTGTGAGTAATGGAGCCTGTTTTTATAAAATTAGAAAAATCATGTTTCCCTTCAAATACTTTTAGTGCGTTAGTTAATAAATTTTGATTAAATGTAGGATAGTAAGCTATATGGTTTTGTTCAAAAATAGAAGGTATAGTGGTTTTAAAAATATAACGATAGACTCTTTTTTTTGCAGAAAATCTGGAGTGAAAATCATCGGAGACAAAAGAGATATGTTTAAAAGAGATATATTTTAGTTTTCTATTGAGCTCAAACTCTAATCTTTTTAAATCTTTCCAAAACTCTGGAACTTTAAAGTCTATAACTTGTCCTGTGGCATGAACACCAGCATCGGTTCGTCCACTTCCCCTAATGTCATCTTGGATACCAAGTGAACGTAATGCTATTTCTATCTGGCTTGTAATGGTTTGCTTTGTACTTTTTTGTTTCTGAAAACCCTTAAAATAAGTACCATCATAGGCTATAACAGCTTTTACTCTTTGCATTTAGAAATATCTTTGAACATAACGATGGAAGAGAAATTGACCTAGAAAAATACTAAGCATAATAGCTACAAGTAATGCTATATAGTTACCTTGATTTTCTAGTAAAGTGGCAATGGAATAGAGTCCTATTGCAGTAATACCCAATATATGATACGCATAATTTTTTTGATATCTTGGATTTATAATAGAGAAAGCAGCAATAATATAGAGTGCCATAACAGGAATTAAACTTGTATATATGAAAAAGAGAATCCTACGTTTTTTATTAGGGTCTAAAGAGAGTTTTGTCCAGTAGGCTAAAATATTATGATAGGTAAACTCCTCTGTATTTAAGTTTTGAAAAACTTGCATTTTTTTATAATGTATCTCTTTTAATGAATCTTTGTTAAAGGTATAGCCAGAACCATCATTTAGTGTTAGGGTAACAACAGCATCTTTGTTTTTTATATGTGCACTTTTTGCCATAAAGAGTTGGTCACTGTGTGTCTTGTCTTTGTTGTAAATGACCACATCATGCAGAGATTTTTCATCTTTACTTTTAACATAAACAAAAAGATTTCCAAATTTTTGACCCAGTTTAGAAGGGTTAATATTGACTTGTGCTTCTGAACTCTTTTTATATTTAAAGGCTTTAAACTGCTGTTTCGTTTTTGGCATAAGTCCTAAAGATAAAATGAGTAAAACAGTCGAAAATAGAAAGGCGATAAAAAGAAAACGATTCATTATAGATTTAGAGTTTTTACCTAAAGCAAAAAGAGCCATGAGTTCATTGTCATTTGACAAACGAAGTAGGGTCATCACCACAGCCACTAAAAAAGAGATAGGAAGTGTATAGAAGAGAATGGCTGGTAAGTTGTAGCTAAAGAGTTGTATCATCTCCCAAAATGAGATTTGAATGGAGGCTGTTAGTGCTGATATTTTAATAATAAAAACCAATGCCCCAATAAAAAATAGGGGTAGAAAAATAGTCAGAAAAGAGGAGGTAAAGTTATAAGATAAATATCTTGAAATATTCATCTTTCTTCTTTTAGCCATAGATAATCAACTCTACCAAAGCATCTACTTGGGTATCAAAAATGTAGACTATAAATGTTCCCATCGCTAAGAAAGGGACAAATGGAACAGCTCTATCTTTGGCTAGAAGTGAGGGAATCATTGCTAAAATAGCTGCGATAAATAGTGCGTAGAAAAAGAGAGGAAAACCAAGCAATGCTCCCATGGTTCCTGCTACTATAATATCTCCTTCTCCCATTGCCTCTTTGTTTAAAAAAAAGCTTAGATAGTAGCGAAGTAGAGCCAATCCACCAGCAGCCATGAGTGCATTTTGAATTGACTCTATAGCCCAAGGGTTTATAATAGCTAAAGCCAATGCTAAAAGATTTAAATTATCAGGTACTGCCATATATTTAAAATCTATCATCATCAAGGCTAACAGTAGCGTAAAGACTACAAAGACTACAGGCATATACCAAACAAGCCCGAGTTTATAGAAGAGTGAAACAGCAATAAGACCAGTTGTTAACTCTATGAGTGGATATTGTACCGATATTTTTTCAGAACAGAAACCACATTTACCTCTTAAAAATAGCCACGAAAATATAGGGATATTATGGTACCACTTCAAGGGTGTTTGACATGATTGACATTTTGATGAGGGAAAGACAATGCTTTCCCCTTTTGGTATACGATAAATCACTACGTTTAAAAAAGAACCTATAAGGATTCCAAAAATAAATATAAAAATTGTAATGGTTAATTCAGCCATTAAACCCCTCCAAATCGACGGTTTCTGTTAATATACTGGTTGATAATATCTTCCAGTTCTGTTGGTGTAAAGTCAGGCCAAAGTGTCTCAGTAAAGAAAAACTCCGTATAACTTAACTGCCATAGTAAAAAGTTTGAAAGCCTTACCTCTCCACTTGTACGTACCATAAGGTCTACATCGGTATAAGGTGTATTTAGTTCATTGCCCAAACTCTCTTCTGTTATGGCTTCTTTTCTATTTGCCAATCTTGTTGCAGCTTTGGCTATCTCTTCTCTTGAGCCATAGTTAAGTGCAAGAATTTGTGTTACGTTGGTATGGTGAGCTGTTTGTTCCTTTATAGAAGCGATGGTTTCTTGAAGTTTAGGAGAGAAACCTTCTATGTTTCCTACTGTCTCAAATCTTGCACCAAATTTATGATAGGTCTCCAGTTCACCTTTTAGCCACTTATCAAGCAGTTTCATTAAGAAATCTACTTCATATTTAGGGCGTTTCCAGTTTTCTGTACTAAAGGCATAAAGTGTTACTGTCTCAATGGTCTCATGTTCGGCACAATACTGAGTAATGTCACGAATAACATCAGCACCTTTCTCATGCCCTTTAGTTCTGATGTAACCACGCTCTTTTGCCCAGCGTCCGTTGCCATCCATAATGATGGCTAAATGTCTTAAATAATTTTTATTTTTGCTCATTTTCTAATTTTTGACTTTCATCTAATATTTTAAATGATAGGTCAAGTTTTGAAGCTGTTCCTAAATCTACAGAGTTATCTGCTGTTATAAAGTTTATACTATTTTCACTGGTTCCAAAACTTTGGCTATCTTGTAACAGATTATAGCATACTCCATCTATGTTTTTATTTTCAATTAAGCTTTTGGCATTAGAAAAGCCTTTTTCTCTGTCCATTTCAGCTTTAAATCCAACAGTTATGAGTCCTAGTTTGTTTACCTCTGTTAAGATATCAGAAGTTTGTTTCATTTCAATGTTCCATTCATTTCCAATATCTGCTTTTTTCATTTTTCCAACTTGTGGGTACTTGGGAGTGAAGTCAGCTACAGCTGCAGCCATAAAGAGGTAAGGCTTTTTCTGAATCAGGTGAATCGGTTCAGAACTATTCATGGTGGCTTTAGACATTTTACCTTTTTTTGAAACACGTACAGCATCGACTGTATACTCTAGTAACTCTTGGGCTGACTCAACATCTATGGTATAAATCTCTTTGGGGATGTGAGCATGTCCCATAGTTGTAATGAGGCAAACATCGGCACCTCTTAAATAAAGAGCCGTTGCTAAAGCATTTGCCATTTTACCTGAAGAAAAGTTTGAGATGTAACGTACTTCATCTATCTTCTCTCTCGTACCTCCACCTGTTACAACTACTTTTCTGTCTATCCAAAACTCCTCTTCAAGTAGGGCTTTTGCCACCTGATGAAAAATTGCAGATGGCTCTGCTAAAGCACCATTACCTTTATCTCCACATGCTAAAAGTTTTGATTGAGGATTAATGATACGTACTTCATTGACACCTAACATTTTAAGAGAACCTACTGTGTAGTGATGCTCTATCATATTTGTGTTAGCAGCAGGGGCTATGAGTAGGGTTTTGTTAAATGCCAAAGCAGTTTGAGTCAAAATATTGTCTGCAATTCCTTTGGAGATTTTGTTGATGGTATTTGCAGTCGCTGGAGCAATAACAAATACATCGCACTTTTTACCTATATCAATATGGTTTAGCTCAGATGCCCAGCTTTCAGAACTCTCTGTTAGTACTGCATTGCGTGTTAAGGCTTCAAAAGTAAGCGCTGATACAAAACGTTCTGCTGAGGGAGTCATCACTACATGAACAGAAGCTCCTGATTTTATAAAAAGACGAGCCAAATCACAAGCTTTGTAGGCTGAGATGCTTCCTGTAATGCCTAAGAGAATGGTTTTGTTTGTTAAATTTATTTGCATGGTTTATTGCCTTATTATTGGTGTAGTTGGGGACTACACTCTACGGTTTATTTTCCAAAAAACTTATAAAAAAAGTCAGGAATTGTTTTTAAAGCTGAACGAGTAATGGCAAGTGAGCCTTTTGTTACATCTTTATTAAGGGTTGTACCTGCAGCGACGATAACATCGTCTTCTATGGTTAAAGGAGCAACCAACTGACAGTCTGACCCTACAAATACATTTTTACCTATAGTTGTCTTATGTTTCGCTTTTCCATCGTAATTACAGGTAATAACACCAGCACCAATGTTTGAACCTTCGTCAATAGTTGCATCGCCAATATATGCCAAGTGACCAGCTTTTACTCCTGTTAGTGTAGATTTCTTAACCTCTACAAAGTTTCCTATATGGGTATTTTTTAGGTGAGAAAGAGGGCGTACTCTTCCCATAGGTCCAACGTCTGAATCTTCTATAATAGAATCTTCTATAACAGAGTTGGTTTTAATATGAGAAGAGATAATTTTAGAAGCTCCTAAGATAGTTACACCATTTTCTAAAATGCTCTCTCCTTCAAAGGTAGCACGACAATCAATATAGATGCTATCAGGAAAACGCATGGTCACACCCTGTGCCATAAGCTCTTTTTTGATTCTATTTTGCATGATAACCTCAGCCATTGCTAGGTCATACTTAGAGTTTACCCCTTTAAACTCCTCCTCTTCTACATAGATAGGAGTTACGGTTCTGTTTTCATCTACAGCCATTTTTACAATGTCGGTTAAGTAGTACTCTTTTTGTGCATTCTCATTTGAGAGTAGGGGAATGTAACGGTTAAGAAGCTCTGTATTAACACAGTAAATTCCTGCATTAACAGTTTTTGTTTCTAGTTGTGTTTTGTTACAATCTTTCTGCTCAACTATCTCTTGAACTTTTTCATCATCTATTAAAACACGACCATATCCATCGGGATTGTCCAGTTTTATAACAGACATATTTATATCAGCATCGCCACCAGTTAGTGCTTCAAGAGAGCTTTGAGTAATAAGAGGCATATCACCATTTAAAATAAGAGTTTTTTCATATTTTGTATTAACCCCTTTCATCGCTCCACCAGTTCCAGGGAATTGTTCTGCATCTTGCATATGAAAGTTTATGTTTTTGTACTCAGCTTCTATGGCTTCTTGTACTCGCTTGGCTTGGTGTGCTAAAACAACAGTAATGTCATCAGAGATTGCAAGACCAGCATCAATAGCATGAGAGAGCATAGATTTACCAGATATGGTATGAAGAACTTTTGGAGTAGTAGATTTCATTCGGCTACCTTTACCAGCAGCTAGGATGACGATACTTATAGACATATAATAGACCTTTAGATATTAAGATGATTTTTTAAAGTAGTATTATATCTAAGGGAGTTTAAATAGCAGTTTTATACCTTTTATATACTTTTTAGATAAAATACGCCAATTATTATTTAAGGCAAAATATTGAAGTGTGAACATTTTGGAACTTGTGGCTCTTGTACGATTTATGAGTTGAGTTATGAGCAAGAGTTGGCAGATAAGAAAGAGCGTGTTTTGGGGCTTTTGTCTCCATTTGAAGTTAAAGATTTAGAGGTTTTTTCTGCTTTGGAGTCTCATTACCGTGCAAGGTCAGAGTTTAAAATTTGGCACGATGGTGATGTTTGCTCTTATGCCATGGGACGTTTAGATAAAAAGGGTGCTGTAAATATTTCTGAGTGTCCTAAAGTTATAAAGCCTATTGAAAAACGTATGAAGCCACTTTTAGAGAAAATTAATGCTTCAGAGCTTTTGAAACATCGTCTTTTTTCTGTGGAGTTTTTGGCGACGACTACCGATGAGTGTCTAATTACCATGATTTATCATAGAAAGCTTGATGAGGTTTGGGAAACAGAAGCTCGTGAGTTAGAAAAACTTTTAAGTGCTAAAATAATGGGTCGAAGTCGTAAGCAAAAAGTTATATTGTCCGATGAGTTTGTAACAGAGAAGCTTTTCATAGATGGGCAAGATTATCTGTATCGTTACTACGAGAGTGGTTTTACACAACCTAACCCTGCTGTGAACATTCACATGGTAGAGTGGGCTATAAAACAGGCTAAAAAAGTACAAAGTGGAGATTTTTTAGAGAGCTATTGTGGTTTAGGGAATTTTACAATTCCTCTCTCTAAATATTTTGACAAAGTTTTGGCAACAGAGATTTCTAAGCGTTCTATCTATGCAGCTAAAGAGAATTGTGAACTTAATAGTGTGACAAATATAGAGTTTATTCGTCTTGCCTCAGAAGAGATGACCCAAGCTTTAAACAAAGAACGAGAGTTTACACGACTAAAAGGTGTAGATTTAGATTCTTATAACTTTTCTACTGTTCTGGTTGACCCACCAAGGGCAGGGCTAGATATGGACACCATTAATCTTATTTCTAACATAGAAAATATCATCTATATCTCTTGCAATCCTGAAACATTGGCTAGAGATTTGTTAGAGTTAACCAAGACACATGAGATAAACGATAGTGCTATTTATGACCAATTTCCTCATACCCATCATGTAGAATCTGGTGTTTTTTTGGTGAAAAAAAATAGTTAATGTTTTGTTAATACTACTTGGTTATACTCAAAAAAATCTTTAAAATAGGACAATATGTGATAAAAAAATTACTCTCCATGAAGGTAGCAGCTTTGCTACTCTTTTTATTTGGTGCTATTATTGGAATAGCAACCTTTATTGAAAATGACTATGGAACTCAGACGGCTAAGGCACTGGTATACAATGCTAAATGGTTTGAGTTTTTTCTTTTCTATTTTATAGTGATACTTATATACAATATCGTAAAGTATAAAAGTTATAAAACAAAAATGTCTGTTTTTGTATTTCACATGGCTTTTCTTATTATAGCTATTGGTGCAGTTGTGACACGTTATGTTGGTTATGAAGGTATTATGCACATTCGTGAAGGTCAGAGTTCTAGTACGATGGTTTCAGATAAAAAAGTACTACAACTTGATGTTAAAAGAGGAGAAGAGACAGCTCATTTTGAGCAACCGATGCTTCTTTCATCTATGACAAAAAACAGTTTCAATAAAACATTAAGTGTTGATGGAAAAGAGGTCAAGTTTGAGTTGCTTGACTACCTTCCATCTGCCCAAAAGCAATTGGTAGATGATGAGAATGGTAAAACGGTTCTCTCTTTGATGGTCTCTGCTGGAGGGAAAGGAAATCCTACTACCATAAGTGAGGGGGAGGCTATGGATGTTGGTAGTTTTGTTATAGCGTTTAATCCTCCAGCTGAGGATAAATATAGAAAGCCATCCTTTATTATATATAATAGAGATGGAAAATTAGAAGTTGAGAGTAGTTTTCCTATACAGACACTATCTATGTTAACTAGAGAAGAGCAGAATTTAACTGCTGGTACAAATGTTTTTGAAAAGAAAAAACTCTATCAATTCAATGGAAATGCAGTGGTGCTTAAAGAGATACATGATAAAGCTGTAGTAAAGTATGTCTCAACAGCACTAAAAAGCAAAGGTGCTAACCCAGAGATGGTAAAGATGAGAGTTACTGTTGATGGCAAGAGTAAGGATGTAAATCTGTTTTCCTATAGTGGAACTAGAGGAGAAGATGAAAGAATAACACTAAATGGGGTTGATATCATCTTAAATATGGGAGCCAAAGTGATTAATCTTCCTTTTTCTCTTAAACTGGTAGATTTTCAGTTAGAACGATACCCAGGTTCGATGAGTCCTTCATCTTATGCCAGTGAAGTAACACTAACTGACCAAGAAGAGGGGATAGTGGAAAAGCCCTATAGAATTTATATGAACCATGTTCTTGACCATAGAAATTATCGCTTTTTCCAATCATCTTTTGACCCTGATGAAAAAGGAACGGTGTTGTCTGTAAATCATGACCCTGGAACGCTACCTACCTACCTTGGCTATCTGCTTTTAGCATTGGGAATGATATGGAATCTTTTTGATAAAAATGGTCGTTTTCAAAAGCTTCTTAGACGGGCTAAAAAGCTTCAAGGAGCATCGATTGCTGCTGCACTATTTGTTCTTTTTAGTCAAACTGTAACCCTTCAGGCAGCATCATTACCAGAGCTGGATGCCAATCAATCTAAAATGGTTCATATTTATAGTGATGAGAGTGTTGAGAAATTTGGAAAAATAGTTCTACAAGACAGTCGTGGACGTATGAAGCCTATAGATACTTTTGCTCATGAGATTGTCTCAAAGCTCACAGGTAAAACTTCTATTTATGGAGTGAATCCAACCTCTATTCTATTAGGTATGACGGTTAATCCTAACTTTTATCAAGAGTTAAATATGATAAAGGTAGACCATACTCGAATAGCAAAAGAGTTAGGTTTAAAAGAGGGGAGTAAGTATGCAAAGTTTAGTGATTTCTTTTCTAAAGAGGAAGGATATAAACTCTCTAAGCAGGTGGCTGAGTCAGTTCGTAAAAAACCACTCGATAAAAATCTTTATGATAAAGAGTTAGCCAAAGTAGATGAAAGACTAAATATCGCCTATATGGTCTATATGGGTTCTCTTTTACAGATTTATCCTATACCTCATGATGTTAACAATAAATGGGTTAGCCCACAAGAGGCAGTTAAAACTTTTCCTAAAGAGCTTTCGGGTATGGTACGTATGATGACACTCTATCTTTTTGAAGGAGCTACAGCGATTCAAACAGATGGAAATAGCAGTACCTTTGACCAGTCGATTCAATTGATAAATCTCTACCAAAAGAAGTTTGGTTCAGAGGTACTACTCTCTGAAGATGCTGTTGATATGGAGATTTGGTATAATAAATTGGGACTGTTATCAAAAATAGTTCCTCTCTATCTTTTAGTAGGTATCTTACTTCTACTCGCTTCATTTGTAAATGTTGTTAAACCAAGCTTTTCTCTCAAAAGAATTATGCAAGTCTCATGGATAGTTATGATTATAGGTTTTGGACTACACTTAATGGGTATGGGTATGCGTTGGTATATTGCAGGTCATGCTCCTTGGTCCAATGCTTATGAGTCCATAGTCTTTATTGCTGCTGCAACAGTAGTCGCAGGTCTTGTTTTTGCTCGTAAATCACCATTTACCTTAGGTGCAACTGCACTACTTGCTGGTGTGACTATGGGTGTGGCACATATGAATTTTGTCAATCCAGAGATTACAAACTTGGTTCCCGTACTAAAATCTTACTGGCTCATGATTCATGTTGCGACCATTATCTCGGGTGATGGTTTCTTAGGTCTTGGTTCTATTTTGTCTCTTTTGGTACTTATACTCTTTATTATGAAAAAAGAGAGCAACAGTGAAAACATTGATAGAGCGATTAAAGAGCTAACGAGTATTGCTGAAATGAGTCTTATCGTAGGTTTGTTCCTTATGACTGTAGGAAACTTCCTTGGTGGAGTTTGGGCAAATGAGTCTTGGGGACGTTACTGGGGTTGGGACGCTAAAGAGACATGGGCTGCTGTAACCATTTTGGTCTATGCTACAGTGTTGCATCTACGTTTTATTCCAAAGTTTAACAATGCCTTTGCCTTTAATGTGGCTTCACTTTGGGCATACTCATCGGTTATTATGACCTACTTTGGAGTAAACTATTACTTATCTGGTCTTCACTCTTATGCTGCTGGTTCACCTGTACCTATTCCGACATGGGTTCCATACTCTGTAGCAGCACTATTTGTTTTAACGATGGTGGCAGCAAAAAATCGAAAAAATATTAAATTGGCACTACTTATATTGGCTCCATATTTAGCTTTTGGACTCTTTATTCGTTATGTGGTGATGTAGTATGTTAAAAGTAAAAGAAGACCTCTATAATGGTCTTATTATAGAAACAGACTCTATAGAAGATTCAATAAGTGAGTTTAAAAACTCACTTACCTCCTTGCAGAAACAAGCTCAAGAAGATAAAAAAAGTCTGATTTGGCTTGACCTTACGACTAAACAAAATCAACATATTTCTATGGCTTTAGAGCTTGGTTTTGAGTTTCATAATTGTGAAGCTAGACGAACAACTTTGACCTATAGCGTAAAAAATGATGCTTATATCCCTGTTCCTCCTACGCATACCATTGGTGTTGGTGCTGTGGTTATTAACAAAAAAAATGAACTGCTTATGGTTCGTGACCGTATTCATAATGAACACTCTATCTATAAACTTCCAGGGGGCATGGTAGAACATGCAGATAAACTCTCTAATGCAGTAGAGAGAGAAGTATGGGAAGAGACAGGTATAAAAGCAAAACTTATCAAAATGGTTTCACTTTTAAACTCTCACCCTTACCGATTTAACAAGTCAAACATCTACATGGTTTTTCAGTTAGAAGCCTTGACTACAGAAATAAATGTGATAGACACTTATGAGATAGAAGAGGCTATATGGATGCCTTTAGAGGAGTTTTTCTTGCATGAAAAGATGTCACAGTTTCAAAAAACTTTGGTCTATGCTGCTTTAGAGAATGAGGGGCTGACATTTTTAGAAGAAAATAAGTTTTTTCCAACTAAACAGCATGTTGAGGTTTATGGATAGAAAAGGGTTTTATTTTCTTTTAAAACTATAACCTAACTTTTCAAGTTGCATTTTCAAATTTTCTTGAATTTCACCTTGAAATTCAAGCATATTATCTTTAATGGTTCCACCAGTTCCAAGCTTTTTCTTAAGTGTTTTCAAAAGGGCTTTTAAATCATTAGATGAAAGATAAAAAGGTTTAACAATAGTAACAACCTTACCTCCTCGTTTCTCTTTAGCAAAATGGAGTTGGTGCTTTTCTGGCTCTTTTACTTCGGTGTTTATTTTCTTTTTTGGCTTCTCTTTGTTGTCCGATGACCACTCATCTGAAAAGTTAGCACCCATTTCAAACAGATTTTTTTTCATCTCTCGTCCTTAGTTCATAAATCCCATAATTTTACCATTTTCTAGCTTTTTGATGGTCATCTCATCTTTAAGTCTAGCTATAAACTCTTTTACATTATCTATCTTTTTAAACCGACTCTGTCGTGCTATGGTTGCAAAGTCTCCAGGGGTGATTTGTTTGAAGCTTTTTAGCTCTGATATTTCTTCTTTTGATGGTTCAGAAATTTTTAACGCTTTACAGTAAGATAAAAAGATTTTTTCAAGCTGTTCAGGCTTTAAAAATTTGAACTCCAACTTTAAATCAAAACGGCGTAAACTTGCACGGTCTAAATGTTCCATAAGGTTGGTGGTGGCTATGAAGATGCCATTAAGTTTTTCCATCTGTACGAGCATCTCATTTACTTGGGTTACTTCCCAGTTGACTTTGGCTTGTCCACGCTCTGCTAAGAAACCATCTACTTCATCAAATATAAGAACAGCCTTCTCCTCTTCTGCCTCTTTAAATGCACGGGCAATATTTTTTTCAGTGTCACCAACCCATTTACTCATAAGAGAAGAGCCACTTTTAATGATAAAAGGTTTGTCTAAAACCTTTGCAATGTATTTTGCAAAAGCACTTTTTCCTGTACCTGAAGCACCATAGAGACAGATTCTAGCAGAGTTGTGTTCTTTTATGCCCTCTACAAGCTCTTCTAGGTTTGTATCAGCATGTATAAACTCTAAACTGTAGTTTTCAGGAAGGTTCTGTTCTCCATCTTTGTTGACCTCCTCATGTCCTTGTGCTTTGAGTGTATTGTTTATAAGTTTTAAAACGACTTTGTCTTTTTTTTCTGTGGGAACAATATTGGCAACTTTAACAGCAGATGAAACCAAAGCAGGGGCAATACCTTCATGTTCTGATAGATACTCTACCGTTTTTTCATCCAGTATATTATCACTATATTTTTTAATAATATCAGCACGTTTAGATTTTGCAGGTATGGGCATCTCAATGCTCATATCAAAACGACGTATGATAGCGTTGTCTATACTTTCTATATTATTAGTAATCCAGATGGTAGGTAAGATATTATTCTCTAAAATTTTGTTTATCCATGCTTTGTCAGACTGTCTTTTAGGAAGCATAAAAAAGCCACCCTCGTAACTCTCAAAGACATCTTCGGCTTCATCATACATAAGTATGGTTTTATGTTTTGACAAAAGAGCTTGAGCTGTTTTGTAAACACGCAGTCTTGCTGTTCCATCTATGGGGTCACCATCGTTGTCAGAGTAGCTTACTTCATAGAGTTTAATACCAAGTATTTTAGCAATGGTTTTAGTAAGTTCAGTTTTACCAGTACCAGGAAGACCATAGAGTAGTATATTTACGCCTTTTTGTCTACTCTCAAGGGCTTTATTTAGGTAGGGAAGAAGTATCTCTAAGTCCCCTTTTATATAAGAGTAGTCATCTATCTCTAAAGTTCCTACAGATGCTGGTCTAATGGAATTTTTAACCATCTCCATAATCTCATTGTCATGGTTGAGCATATTGTCTGAAAATTCATAGTTTAGTAGTTGGAACTTTGAGCTAAAAGAGTAGGCATTGTCTCGGTCTAGTTGTAGTAGTCCTGAATGGTTAAAAGTAGCATGAGAAGCAAATACTTCATTAATATACTCAAGTGGAAAATCAAGTAGGGCAGAGAGTAATCTTTTAGCTCTGGAAGTGTTGATATTCTCACCAAGTAGGTTAATAGCATTGTCTAAAATGTCATAATGCTTGAGTAAAATAACAAACTCTAAAATTTCTCGTTCATACTCATTAAGTACAATGAGTTTAGAGATACGGTCGAGGTTCTTTTCAAGTAGTTTTGAAGATTTAAATGGTGCTTTTTTATTGAGCTTCTCATACTTTTTTTTAAGTATATTAAGTGGTTCACTTCTATGAAAATCATCATAATCAAATGCTATATATTTAGAAAGACCTAAAAATTTTGCCATGGTCTCATGTGTGAAGTCGTTGTCAGAGTCTATGAACTCTTTATGTCCACCAAGTTCTAAAATAATTTTAAGTATCCAGTAGGTGATTTTATCGACCAGTTCAGGTTCTACTATCTCTTGTGCTATGGGGTTGTTCTTCATATTTTTTTAGTTCTTTTATTATAAAATTTATTTTAATATTTCTTATCAAATAGGAATAAAAGTATAACAAAAGCAAACATAGCAAATACTAAAAAAATGTATAAAAACACTTTTTTGTCACTTTAAAATTTTTTTGATGGCTTCAGAGCAGAGAGTTAAGCCAAAAGCTCCAGTTACAGCGACACAAGAACCTTTCTCTTTGCACTTGTCTTCTTCTGGGGAAAATACTACGGTAAAGTTTCGGTCAAACTTAACTTTTTTTAGTTCATTTCTTATTTTTCTTGCCAGTCTATCACCTGAGGTTTTCCAGATGGATGCAACCTCTATTTTAGAGGTATCAAAACGTTTAGCTGAACCTGTAGACATAATAAGCTTTTTAAAACACTTTTTAGCAACTTCTATTTTCACTTTAGTGGTATCTGCACAGTCAAGCACCAAATCATAAGGCTCAAAGTCAAACTCTGCTACCCATGCCATGTTCATTTGCTGGTTAATGGTAGTAATGCTAGGATAGAGTTTTTTAAGAGCTTCTGTTTTAAGTTCACCTACTGCCTCAGAACCTATTTGACGGTTTTGGTTGCTCTCATCATAAACATCATAGTCTAAGATAGTTATGTCCAAAACCCCTGAACGATAAAGGCAATCTAGGGCATAAGAGCCAACACCACCAACCCCTAAAATAAGTATTTTTGCTTTTTGTAGTTTTTCAAAACCCTCTTCTCCAAAGAGGAGTCTACAGCGTTGGAATCTATCATTCATTGTATTGTGCCTTTTGTAACTTTGGAGGAATGGTATAGTTTTTTGGATTAAAATTAGCTATCATGATGATAAAATTGAATAGTAAAAAATGTATATCCTTGTTCAACCTTTCTCTTATAAGAGTTTTGATACCATCACGTTTTAAATAATATTTAGGAATATAATATGAGTAAAATAGCCATTATGGGTGCTATGCCTGAAGAGATAGAACCACTGTTGAAAAAAGTAGAAAATGTAAAAAAAATTGAATATGCAAATAATAGTTATTATGAAGCAACCTACAAAGGGAAAGAGCTTGTTATTGCTTACTCTAAAATAGGTAAAGTTTTCTCTTCCTTGACAGCTTCTACACTTATAGAAAAATTTGGTTGCCAAAAGCTTCTTTTCTCTGGTGTGGCTGGAGCGATTAACCCTGAGCTTAAAATAGGCGATTTGATTATTGCAGATAAACTCTGTCAACATGATTTGGACATTAGCATATTTGGACATGACTTTGGTTATGTTCCAGAGGGAGCCAAATTTGTAGAAACAGATAAAGCTCTGCGTGAAGTTGCAAAAGAGGTAGCTAAAAAAAATGACCTTACTTTAATAGAAGGAACCATTGCTACAGGTGACCAATTTGTCGCTTCAAATGAGCGTAAAGAGTTTATAGCTACTAATTTTCAAGCTGATGCTTTAGAGATGGAAGGAGCTTCTGTAGCTGTTGTTTGTGATGCTCTTAATGTTCCGTTCTTTATACTTCGTGCTATCTCTGATACAGCCAATGATGATGCAGGAGTGGATTTTGATGAGTTTATGGTAGGGTCTGCGATAATCTCTGCAAATTTTATTTTGGATATAGTAGAGAGTATTGAGTAGGTGTGACCATGTCACATGTCAAAACCAAATATAGTATAAATAAAAATCATAAATATTCAATCATATGTGTTCCCATCGAGGACGGATGGGAACAAGTTTAATATTGATTAATAGGTAGGGTGCTGTTTTCCAACGCACCAATAAGGAATTGAATTGAGCAGAAAAACAGAACCTAAACTAAATATCTCGAAAAAGCTTCTACGTGTTGCAGGTAAAACAAATGCAACGTTTAAACTTATAGGTGAGGGTGATAAAGTTTTGGTAGGTTTGAGTGGTGGTAAAGATTCACTAGCACTCATACACATTATGAAACATATACAACGTCATGCACCGTTTAAGTTTGAGTTTGAGGCTTGTACCATAAATTATGGTATGCCAGGGGAACACTATAGTGATTTGATTGAGCATTGTAAAAAGTATGAGATAAAACATACGGTTTATGAAACCAATATTTATGAAATTTCTAACGATGCTATACGTGAAAACTCCTCTTTTTGTTCTTACTTTTCACGTATGAGACGAGGGGCTTTGTATACCTTTGCAGAAGAACATGGTTTTAACAAAGTTGCTTTAGGTCACCATTTTGATGATACAGTAGAGAGTTTTTTTATGAATATGTTTTACAATGGAAGCATGAGAGCCATGGCACCTATTTATAAAACTAAGCGAGGATTTCACCTTATTCGTCCACTTATAGAAGCACGTGAAAAACAGTTAAGAGCCTTTGCAGATGAGAATAACTTACAACCCATAGGTGATGAAGCTTGTCCTGCAATGCTTAAAGAGGTAAAGATGCCTCATGCAAGAGCCAATACAAAAATATGGTTAGAAGAGTTAGAGAAAGAAAACTCGAAGATATTTAAGATGATACGTGCATCATTTAAACATATACACGATGAGACTTTTTTAGACCCTACCCGATGGGATAGGGATGATTTAACTATTTAGATAAAATCTGTTTATCAAAAAGAAATGGACGTACATCAATCGAGAAGTGTTCAGCAAATTTTTTAATAAACATATCCACTTCACCTTTTGGTCCTATCCATTCAGGAAGATGCAAGTGAGCATAGTTTTTCTCAATTTGGGTAAACCCTTTGTATGATTGAAGGGCATTTCGCAGTAGTTCAATAAAGTTTGCTTTTTCTTGACGACTCATGTTCTGTTCCTTATTAGTATTATTTTTATAATGGAATATAGCTTATATAGACTTAATTTTAAAAATAAAAGCTAAAAAAAGATGCTATAGAAAACAAAGGATAATAGATTAAAGTAGAGTTAGATTTATCCTCTGATATAATGTGGAAAATGATTAAATAATGTAAATAATTTAAACTTAAAAAGGAAAAAAATGTCAAATGAAGAAGAGCCAAAGTTAAAAAAAATAGTTGATGCTGCTGATGGATTAAGTTTAGGAATTTCCATGGTTGTTGCTGTACTTTTGGGTGTAGGGCTTGGACTACTTATGAAAAATTTGTTTAATACACCTTGGTTACTGTGGGTAGGTGTATTTTGGGGGGTGGCGGCAGCCATACTTAATGTTTATAAAGCTTATGACAAACAGAAAAAATCATTAGATGAGTTGGCTGATGACCCACGCTATCGACATAAAAAATATGAAGAAGATGATGAGGATGATAAATATTAATGGATAAAGCTATTGTTGCACTGCTTATTACGGATATAGGAGTGATACTATTCTCTTATTTTTTAGGAGGAAGTTCAACTCTTCTTAATACACAGATAGGTTTTTTAACATCATCATTGGTACTATTGGGTTCTATGAAAAGTTATTACTCTATGGTAGAGGGTCGATTAAATGTAGGTTCTATACCTGATGATGAACGTGACACCTTAGATAAATTAGAAGACCCATATGATTTGTACGATGATGAAAAACAAGAAGAGGATAAAGAGAAGAGTCTACAAGAGGTAGTAAAAGAGGAGCGTGAAAATTTAAAGAAAAATCGTAGAAGCTTTTTCGATACAGCAAAAGACTCTAAAGCAGCATTCTCTTTTTATAGATTAGGTGCTTATATTTTACTTATTCTTGGATTTTTTTATCTTAACAATAATAAAATATTAGAGATACCCTTTTATCTTATATCTCTTTTTATTCCTACTGTAGTGGTTGTAATATCTCTAATGCGTAAAAGTTGATAGTCTAAGACTAAGGTTTTTTTAGTATAATTATGTATAGATAATTTTATTATAAGGTAAATATATGGCAAAGAGTTTATATGAGACTTTAGGTATAAGTGAAAAAGCTAGTGCTGATGAGATAAAAAAAGCATATCGTAAATTGGCTAGAAAATATCATCCTGATGTAAACAAAGATAAAGAGGCTGTAGATAAGTTTAAAGAGATAAATGCAGCCTATGAAGTACTTTCAGATAAGAAGAAAAAAGATGAGTATGACATGTATGGTGACCAGATGTTTGGAGGTCAAAACTTTCATGACTTTGCTCAAAATCAAGGAAATGTTGATCTTGATGATCTGCTTAGAAGCATCTTTGGTGGAGGAGGCTTTGGTGGAGGTTTTGGTGGTGGACCACAATCGGCACCAGACCTAGACCAGCGTACTTCTATTATTGTTCCTTTTGATGTCTCTATTATTGGTGGTAAGCATAATATTACTGTTGGTAATGAGAGTTTTGATATTAAAATTCCTGCTGGTATAAAGAGTGGTGAGACCCTTAGAGTGCGAGGTAAAGGAAATCAAGGTATGGGGAAAAGAGGCGATTTACTTATAAAAGTAGAGGTTGCCAACTCTCCAATATTTGAACGAAAAGAGAGTGATTTATATATGAATATGGATGTCCCTCTAAAATCAGCACTTTTTGGTGGTAAGGTTGTTGTAGAGACATCTATTCATGAACCTATAACACTGAAAGTTCCCAAAAATACAAAAAATGGGCAGAAGTTTAGAGTGAGAGGTAAAGGTGTAACCGATAGAAAATCATCATTGACAGGTAACCTCTATCTTACAGCCAACATAGTATTGCCAAATGTGGATGAGATGGATGAAGAGTTAAAAACTATGTTAAAAGAGAGACTTGAACCTTTAGATACAGAGGGACGTGATGCATAGTTACGATGAACCTGTATATCTTATATCTGTTGTTGCCTCGATTTTAGACATTCATCCACAGACACTAAGACAGTATGAGAAAGAGGGACTTATAGAGCCTTCTCGTACACAGGGGCGTATGCGTCTTTACTCTCAACGAGATATTGACAAAATTAAATTTGTACTGCAATTAACCCGTAAAATGGGTATCAATCTTGCTGGTGTTGATGTAATTTTAAAACTTAAAAAGCAGATGGATAGCATGAATGCAGAGATTTTAGAGTTAAGAGAAGAGCTAAGTAAAACAAATCGTAATGGCTCAGTTCAACCTAGTAAAGCTGTTGTAACTACTGGCAATTACGATATTATTATTTTTGGAGATTAATCTCTACTCATTAGAGTTAATCTCTTTTTAATACTATTTTTATCTCGCTCTATACTAAGAGTAATGGTCTCATTTGGGCTATAAGCGATGATAATACGTCGTAAATCGTCATGGTCTACAACTTTTACTCCATTGACTTCATAAATTAAATCTCCAACTTGAAGTTCTGCTCTTTGTGCTGCAGAGTATGGCTCAATACCTGTAACAATGGCTCCTTGCTTATGTCTATAAAAACGTTCATTTTTTTTGCTTATACTCTCTATTCCTACACCCATAAATCCACGATAGACTTTTCCATCTTTTATAAGTTTTTGAACAATATTTCTCATCATGTCCACAGGTATGGCAAAACCTATACCATTATTACCTCCACTCTCTGAGAGTATGGCAGAGTTTATTCCTATGAGTGCTCCACGAGAGTCAATCAACGCTCCCCCTGAGTTACCAGGGTTTATAGAGGCATCGGTTTGTATAAAGTTTTCATATTGATTAATGCCTACATGATTTTTATTGAGTGCAGATATAATTCCTTGAGTAACAGTCTCTCCTACACCAAAGGGGTTACCAATGGCAAAAACAACATCACCTAGTTGAATATCTTTAGCACGACTTAGTTTAATGGGTGTTAAATTTTGGGCATCTATTTTTATAACAGCCAAATCACTTCCTTTGTCCGTACCAATTACTTTGGCAATATACTCTTTTTTAGAATTGTTCATAGTAATGGTTATCTCATCGGCACCTTTTAGTACATGATTATTGGTAACGATGTATCCGTCTTTTGAGATAATAACGCCAGAACCTAAGGAGAGGGCTTTTTTTCTTTGTGCGTTATTAAGTATAGGACCTCTCTGTTCAAAATACTGTCCTGTATAAGGGTCAAAAAATAGACGACTTGGACCTCGTCTATTTTTCATTATGGTACTTGTTGAAATATTAACCACAGCATTCATAGACTCTTTAAGTATACTGCTAAAAGATAAAATCTCATTTTGACCATTGGGTAGTTTATGTTTCGGGTTAGGGGGTGCGTTTTCAAATGTGATTTCTCCCGAAAATAGAGAGACACTCAATAGGGTTGATAGTAAAAGAGTCTTTGTCATGTAGCCTTCCTTTATAGTTATTCTGAAAGTGTTATTATAAAGTTTGTCAGGAAATAGGAGGAGTATAAGGGGGTATGTATTACTTTATAATAACTAAGTACATTAAGAGTTAAGGAGGATATCTTAATGTACATCTTTCATGTTTGTATTATAGGATGTTTATATAAACCGATTGCTAATTGAATATTAACCTTTTATTAACATAATAAAAAACTAATTTAAACTAACCCAAACTGCTAGTTGAAAAGAGATAAAGGAAAAAAATAGTAGAGTTCCATAAAAGCTGTGAGAGGCAGATTAT
>JALXFN010000121.1:0-2758 GCA_027068975.1 Campylobacteraceae bacterium
TCATAAACTTTTACATAATCGAGTGCATCAAGAGGGTCAATGGTATGTACTTCAACCTCAAACTCTTCTGCAAGAATCTCAATAGAGTCTTTGTCTAAGAAGTCATTTTGCGTAAACATCGTTCCAAGTGCAAAAAGGACTTTAATCACCTCACCAGTTGAACGACCAACTTTTTCAGCAAACTCATAAACTCTTACATTTTCAGGAATCTCTACTGAGGTAATATTTCCGACAGACTCTTCCTTAACATATTTTTTACGTTTTCCACCACGTCTAAGCCCAGATGGTCTACGACGACCACCCTGTCCACCACGTCCACGGTTTTGTTGTATACCACCAGCTGCTGCTCTTTTTTTAGCTTCCTCTTTACGTTTTGCCTCTTGACGCATCATATCTTCATAGATATTTTTGTCTGAGAAATCAAGCATAAGTACTTCTGGTTCCTCTTCAACTTCAGTAACTTGATTACGTCCATAACTATTTCCAAAACCTGCATTTGACATAAAATCAAGTTTTTGACCTGTATCTTTTGCAGTTGCTACTTTTTTAATCTTCTTTTTAGAAGGTGGTGTTGGCATACCTGCTGGTCTCTTTTTAGGAGTTACTTCAACAGGTTTACGCTCTTCTACAATTCTTATTCTAGGTTTATCTCTATCAGCTTTTTTGACAACTGTAATACCAATACGTTTACGTCTTGCTTTTGGCTTTTCATCCACTGGAATCTCTTCTGTTTTCTCTTCAGAGACTACCTCTTCTGTAGGTTTTTCTTCTACAGTTTTTTCCTCTGCAACCTTTTCAGCTATAACTTTCTCTTCTTTAGGAGTCTCTACTTCAGCTTTTTCTTCACTTACAGTTTCATCTACAGGAGCTTCTATCTCTTCTTTTATTATTTCAACTTCTTTTTTCTTTTTAGGAGTCGCTGTAATAGAACCTCTTCGCATAGGTTTCTTAGCTGTCTTTTTATCTGTTTTCTTTGGAGTTGTTGCACTCTTGTCACTAACTTCTTTTTCAATAGTTTCAACAGTTTTTTCTTCTTCTTTTGTTGGTTCTTCGACTTTAATACTCTCTTCTTTCACTACTTTAGCTTTTTTTACTATAGTAGGTTTTGCTTTTTTAGCTTTTGGCTTAACACCATTAATCATATAATCAACTAATATACCAGCTTGTTCAACTGTTACGGTACTGTTGGCTGCCTTAACATCGTAACCTAACTCTTTAGCTTTCTCAATAAGTACTGCATTTGATGCACCTGCTTCATCTGCAATCTCTTGGATTTTAACTCTATCCATTCTTATCTAACTCCTTTAAATACTTAACAAACTGTTCACTATCTTCACTTGTGAGTCGAAAACGTTTCATTAAACCTTTTACTTTTTTTTCGTTTTCACGGCAACCATCACAAAGATAAAAACTCCGACCCTGTCCAGAATAAGGAAAAATGTTACTGTTTTTCTCTTGTAGGCGAAGTAATTTTTGTTGAGGCTCTCGTTCTCTACATGTTATGCACATGCGTACTGGTTCATTTTTTCGCATAATTATACCCAACTTTTGTTATTAACTCTTTGAAGTGACACCATAATTGTCAAGAGTTTTAGTAAAGACCCTAAATTTGGGAAACTTTTTCGCCAAAGCTTGGTGAATTTTGGGTGCATCATCGGCATAGCAGAGCGTAAAAAATGTTGAACCTGAACCTGAAAGTGTACTCATTAATGCACCATTTGCAAGTGCTGTTTTTTGTACTTCAAAAAGTTCTGGCATCTGCTTCATTCTTCTTGTCTGATGAATCATATCTTTAGAAGCAATTTTAAGTAAATCCCACGACTCCGTCATAAAAAGTGCTGTCATAAAAGAGGAGCGAGAGAGAGAATAGACCATCTCATCTGTTCGATACAAATCAGGTAAAACATTACGCGATTTTGCTGTAGAGATGGTTTTGTTCGGAATCACTAAAACAGCTCGTAGATATTCAGGTGTTTTTCTCTTTTTTGAGTAAACTTTGTTATCTTCTACACAAGCAACATTAAATCCACCCATCACTGCAGGAGTAATGTTATCAGGATGTGGCTCGTACTCTAATGCTAAATTTAAAATTTTACGCTTGTTGTAACGCTCTCCTGCTGCCACATAAGAGGCTGTTAAGGCTGCGGTAATAACAGCTGATGAAGAGCCTAAACCCCTTGAAATTGGGATGCGATTGGTAAACTCAAATCTAAAATTATCCCGTTTTCCTTTTATCTTTTCGTACTGTTTATTAAAGATATTCATGAAAAGAATATTTTTACGAATATGAGGATTTTCTGCACCCTCTCCTCGTGTTGAGACTGAAAAGAAACGTGAAGGTTTAATGGTTACTTCATTACGAAAATTAATAGAAAGTCCAAGGGTATCAAACCCTGGTCCTAAATTGGCTGATGTTGCTGGTACTGATACAAACAAAAGTTCTCCCCTTTGCTGATGTCGTAATAGGGGCAGACACAGAGGTCGCCCTTACTACACGGCAGGAAGAATATACAACGGCTTATTATTTTCTAAAATAGTCACTTCACTCAACATGGAAGGTAATGCAAACCGTTGCTCTAACACCTCATCAAATTTTTTTGTTATTATAGTGTTATTTTCTTTGACAAAGTAGAGTTTACCCATCGCTTTTATAGGTTTATTGTTATTTAGTGTAAAAGCTTCACAAGCATCAAAGGTAATATTATTTAAAATTTCTAAAGAGCGAAGAGTAATATAGGTCAATTTAATTGCCATATAG
>JALXFN010000121.1:2768-4264 GCA_027068975.1 Campylobacteraceae bacterium
GTCCAGAGGTATAGATAACTCTTTCATAGTTATATTTAACAGACAGTTCACTCAAAAGCTTAAGTAAGATATCTGAAGTTTTCTCTTTAGTTTCAATAGTTTCAATAAGTTCTCCATTTTTATAAACCCCTAACAAGAGTGGTGAGGCGATGGAGATAATTAGTATTTCATAAGAACTAGGCAAAACTTTTTGCAAACTCCCGACTTTGAGATTTAGACAACGATACCATCTCATAGTTAGCCCTATCGGCCAAAAGTGCTACTGTTAACTCATGATTGAGTTTATGACTACCTGCAAATGATGCGTATGCTCCAAGAATATTATGTCCTGTTACCATCATATCTCCCATAGCATCTAAGATTTTATGACGAGCAAACTCATTGTTATATCTTAAACCTTCAGGGTTAAGTACCTTTTCATCATCAAGACCAATAGCATTATTTAAACTAGCTCCCAGTGCTAGATTGATACTTTGTAGGTACTGAATATCTCGTGCAAAACCAAAGGTTCTAGCTCGTGCAATCTCCTCAACAAAGGGTTTTGTACCAAAAGAGTAAGCTTGTGACTGTCTTCCAATAACAGGGTGTTCAAAATCAATCTCAAAGTCAAAAGTAGCTCGATTACTTGGTTCAAGACGTACAAATTTATTACCATTACGAACTTCAACAGCTCTCTTAACACGAAGAATCTTTTTTGGTACCTCTTGTTCTTCAACTCCAGCCTCATCTAACAAGAGACAAAAAGAGACAGCTGAACCATCCATAATAGGCATCTCATTACCATTAACCACTACCCTCATATTGTCAATTCCATACGCATAAACAGCTGAGAGAAAATGTTCAATAGTAGAGATTGTCCCCAGCTCCCCAAGAGAAGTTTTAGCACCAATAACTGTTGCCATTTGAGTGTCAACAACAGCTGATGGAGAGAGAGGAATACTCAATGCTAAATCTTCTCTATAAAAGACAATCCCTGCATCTGCTCCTAAAGGTTCAAGACGCAACTTAATAGGCTCCCCCTTATGGAGTCCTATTCCTACAAGTTCTACTGGTTTTTTAATGGTACGTTGGTTCATAATAATATTCCTTTTCTCTTCTATAAATATAATATTACAACATAATTGTGCAATTTTTGTTTAAGCTGGTCAACTATTGCTATAATGCGTTGATATACTCACTAAATTCTATGCTAACTTTCAACTTATCATGTTATAACCTCTATTATATCAAGAAATATAGGAAAAACTATGAAATTTAATCAATTAACCCCAGAAGAGATACGTGTAATTGAAAACAAAGGTACAGAGATGCCTTTTTCTGGAAAATATGATGGCTTCTATGAAGCTGGTATCTACCACTGTAAAAAGTGTAACACTCCCCTCTTTAGCTCAACTGACAAATTTAACTCTGGTTCAGGATGGCCAAGTTTTGATGATACCCTACCCAATGCAGTAAAAGAGGTTCCCGATGCTGATGGAATACGTGTGGAGATTGTC
>JALXFN010000122.1 GCA_027068975.1 Campylobacteraceae bacterium
AATGTATAAAAGGTCAGCAGAAGAGATACTTCATGAAGCGTTGTCAATCTCTCCAACAGTTTTACTCTCAGGTGCAAGACAAGTAGGAAAGTCTACACTCTGTCTCTCTTTAGATAATGAGTATAGAGTTTTTGACAACTTAACAGAGAGGGCTTCTGCCTTAAATGACCCTATTGGTTATGTATCAACACTTCCTAAACCCATTACTCTTGATGAGATTCAAAAAGTGCCTGAAATCTTAGAGGGTATAAAGATAGCAGTAGACAAAAAACGAGTCAATGGAACTTTTCTTTTAACAGGTTCAGCCAATGTACTTGACATGAAACGAGCAAAAGACACCTTAGCAGGTCGCATTGTGGAGATAGTGCTTTGGTCACTTTCACAAAAAGAGCTACACCATAAACCCTCTGAAAATATTATAGATACACTTTTCTCACAAGGGGTAGAGGCATTAACCTCAACTCACATAGAACACAATGAACTTTTTGAAGCTATTGTTAATGGTGGTTACCCAGAGATTATGAAGATTGATTCAAAACGAGGAAAGTCATTGTGGTTCAATGCCTATATCTCTACCTATGTAGAGCGAGATATTCGTGATGTAGGAGAGTTAAGAGACATCTCTGCTTTTATTCGCTTTTATAACATTATCGCCCCTCGTTCTTGTGGGCTATTAAATAAATCTGACCTTGCTAATGATGCGAGTCTAAGTGAGGCAACGGTGAGTAACTACCTTAGTATGTTGGAGATGATTTACCAAATCTCTTTGGTTGAAGCCTACAGTTCAAATATCTCTAAACGTTTCATAAAGTCACCTAAGCTTTTTATGACCGACAGTGGACTTTTTGCTCATCTGTTAGACATTCATTCAGCTCAAGAGTTGCAAAACTCACCACACAAAGGTGATGTGGTAGAGACATTTGTCTATGCTGAACTTCTAAAACATATCTCCTATTCACAGATACAGCCTAAGCTTTACCACTACCGAACCAATGATAAAAAGGAGATAGACTTCATAGTAGAGAAGCGAGATAAAATCTTTGCCATAGAGGTTAAATCTTCACAAAGCATCAAAAAAGAGGCATTTAAACATATTGTAGATTTTCAAAAAAAATCAAAAAAAGAGATAGTGGGGATTGTCTTTTATGCAGGTGAGACGATACTCTCTTTTGGCGATGAAGAGCATAAACGCTATGCTGTTCCTTTGAGTCTGTTTTTTTAAAAGTGAAGAAGTATTATTATCTGAAATAAATTTTGTTTTGTGACGCTAGTTGTGACGTAATTGTAGTATACTAATAAGCATAAAAAGGAAAATCATGAAAAAAACAATAAGCATAGGCTTACTATTTTTAATCACGGGTTGCGATGTCTCGATGCCTTCGGAAAGTCAAAATATTACGCTAGAAACTCCTAAAAAATCTTCTACTACAACCATTCAAAATACAGAAGAATATGCATTACAAAGAGCAAAAGAAAAGGCTAAAATAGAAGCTGAAATATATGCCAAACTTAAAAGTCTTGATACGAATACCAATCTGCTTTCAGTTCAAGTTATTGATGAGCTTTATACCTCTAAGATAAAATTATTTTATGATGAAAGCCTTATTTCTAATAATGTTACTACTACTATTTCCCTCATTACAACTACAGCATCTAATGTAGCTAAGAAAAATAATCTGATTACTTCAACGGTTGAAATATTCATTAATAATAAATCATTAAAGGATGTTATTGCTCAAAGAGATAAAAAAAGAGAAGCCAAATACATTGAGGCTACCAATAGGGTAAAAACAAAAAAAGAGATTTCTAATATAGAGTCAGAAATATATTCAGAACTTAAAAAATTTGATAAGGCTTATTATCGGTCGATACTTGGTGGTGCTACTACGGATGAAGAGATAGCTGATTATGCGAATGTAAACTTACTTGCCGTAAAGATTGTTTGTGATACTCATGTGTGTAAAATAAGATTAATGTACGATGAGAGTCTGTATAAAGCATCAGTTTTTGAAGATTTTTCAGAGCCTGTTTATAATACAGCTTATTATATTGCAGAAAAGTATAAACTTAAAAAACCAGAAGTTGAAGTTTATGTTAATGATAAACCCTTTGATAATTACACATAAAGATAGATTCGGTCGATTGATGAAAAAATTAATTAATACAACAAAAAAAGGAACCCCATGAAAAAAACAATTCTACTACTAAGCACAACACTAACCCTGTTTGCTAGTCAAACGCTATGGACAGATATAGATGGAGATAAGAAACAAGACAAGATAGAGCTTGTAAAACAGAAAGGCTCTGTTACTATTCGTTGTAAACTTACGGCTCAAAATAGAGTTTATAAAAGTAAACCTTTTGAGTATGGCATTGGCGAAGCCTCTCTTTCAAAAAAGAGGGGAGGGTTTATTTTAGATATAACTCAAAACAGAGAAGAGGTTAGTTATCAATTTAGATATGAACCAAAAGTTAAAAAGATTCGACTTATTGGATTGAACTATTTCTCTATGACAGGAAATATCTCACACTCTACCTCTTCTAAAAACTCATTAAATCTATTGACCCAAAAATTTGTAGGAGAGTATGAGTATTATAGCCCTACTACACAAGAGTATAAAAAACTACCTACTTTTTATATTAAGTATCCCATTAAAAAGTTTTATCTAAATAGTGACCTATCAGCATTGGTTCGCAAAATAGAGGTTAATAGTGATAAATATGAGTCTAAGGCTTGTAAAAAATATGAAACATCATCAAAAAGTATGGTTTCTTTTATTAAAAGAAATTTTCCACATCATAAACTGTTTAAAAACTTTAAAGAGGATATTGAGAGTAACAGTGATATAAATATCTTAGTTTTAGAAAAAAATGGAAAAATGACTGTGGCATTAGTAAAATCAACGAAACGAGGGTTTAAACTTATTGGTAAAAATAGTCATATTTTCAATAAAAAAGATAGCATCAGTGTTACTCAAAGGGGGAGATATATATCTTTTGAAGCAGGAACAGCCAAAGGGTTGGAAATTTATACCTTTAGGTACAATCTAAAATATAGACAGTGGTATCTCTATAAATGTGGTTTATCTAAAAATTCGAAAACCATCAAGCTAAAAACTAAAAAAGATTTTGGTGTAGTTCGATTTAAGGATTTTATGAGAAGTCAGTTTAGATTTTAGTCGTAACATAATTCTATTTATTTCAATATGCATTCCACAGCAGGAGCTGATGGAACGAGGGAAATGGAATTTGTAGAATTAGCTATCTATAGTATATATAATCTCAGTTTTATTCTTTTTAGTCTGAATCTCATCTATAGATAGATTTTCTATAGGGAGTTTCATAAAATCTTCTAAGTTATCAATTTGAGCCTTAGCAATTTCACGTAGTACAATTCCTCTATAGGCTTTTGCCCAATGGCTCACTACTTTTCCACCTTTTATAAACTTTAGAGTAGTGTAGTTTTTTGTAGGTTTATAAAACTTGTCATAAAATCCAGCTCTTAAATCTAAGATATCCTCATCTTTTAAATACTCTTCCATTAAATGGCTCTGCTCTTTATAGAGCTTTTCTGGTTTTAACTCACCTACAGCTTCCCCTTGTTTTAGTCGATACTCTGGAATCATATCATCAGCACGTAAAAATCCAAAGAGATTAGAGCAGAGTATAACATTGTTGTCTATGTAATGTTGCTCATTAGGAGTTAATTTACTATAAGAGAGATAGTCAAATGCAACACCAGTATATCTCTCTATTGCTTTCATTGTAAGCTCATGTACTATATCTTTACTATGGTAAGAAACATCAGCTTCTTTTTTAAGACCAAACATTTTTGAGAGAGTAGTAAAATTATTTTGTTGAATAATATTTATATATTGATGTAGAAGTTTTTGTCTTGTAGCTGTAAGTTCTGGAAAGAGTAGAGTATTTAAATAGAACTTATCACAGCCACCATTTGTTTTTGTTTCACTTGGTGCAAGAAGAATTTTCATGAAAAACCTTGTTTTTAAAGAATTATAGCGAATATCAAAGAATTTTTATTTTTTTTATAAAAATCCTTGACATGCTTTTTATTTTTGTCTATAATGCGACTCCATTTAAAGAATGACTTTAAATGAATGGTGCTGATGTAGCTCAGCTGGCTAGAGCAGCTGATTTGTAATCAGCAGGTCGGGGGTTCGAGTCCCTTCATCAGCTCCATTAAAATTTTATCAGTGTTTGACCAGAGATATAACATC
>JALXFN010000123.1 GCA_027068975.1 Campylobacteraceae bacterium
CCATCAACGTCACCATGAACCGACTCAAAAAGAAAATAGACCCAACAGGAGAGAAAGAGTACTTTATTCCTGTCTGGGGTGTGGGTTATAAATTGGTCTAACTGTTATCATTCTGTTACCAACATATTCTATACTACATCAAATCAAATTAAAGGACGTATGATATGACATTTTCAAAACTATTAACAACAGCTCTTGTAGCAACTGTGACACTAACAGCAACTAATGCTGATGAACTAAAAGGTAGAGGGGCATCTTTTCCTGGACCTGTTTACAAAGCGTGGACAGCAGACTACTTTAAAGCGACAAAAAACCAAATTAACTACACACCAACAGGTTCAGGTGATGGAATTAAGTCTATTACAAAAAGAATGGTAGATTTTGCAGGTTCAGATAAGCCACTTAAACCAAAAGCTCTTAAAAAGAAGAAACTTTTTATGTTCCCAGCAGTTGTAGGTTCAATTGTTCTAGCCTACAACATTGACGGTGTTAAAGATGGTGAGTTAAAACTCTCTCGTGCTGCTGTAGCTGCTATTTTTAGTGGAAAAGCTACCAACTGGGACGACGAAGTAATTGCGAAAGAGAACAAAGATTTAAAACTTCCTCATGAGCCAATTACCATTGCAGTAAGAGCTGACAAATCGGGTACAACGTTTAACTTTACTTACTTTTTAAATCAACTTGACGACAGTTTTAAAGTAAGTAAAAAACCAACATGGACTGCACCTAAAGTTGTTGCTGGTAAATCAAACTCTGGTGTATCAGCCAATATTCAACAGATTAAAAACTCTATTGGTTACATTGAGTACTCTTTCAAAGAGAAACTAGGACTTCCTGCTGCACAAGTAGAGAACAAAGAGGGTAAATTTATTAACCCAACACTAGAGTCATTCCAAGATGCTGCAAAATACGCAGAGTGGACAGCAGACCAAGATTTCTATGCTGTTATTGGTGACCCTAAAGGTGAGACATCTTACCCTATAGTTGCTGCAACATTTATTTTACTTCCAACAGAAAAAGTAGATACAAACAAAAAAGTAACAAAGTTCTTTGATTGGGCATTTGCAAATGGAGACAAATCAGCTTCTGACTTAGGTTATGTACCTCTTCCAAAAGAGACTAAAGATGCTATTAGAAAATATTGGGAGACAAAAGGGATTAAATAATTAATCCCCCCTCACTACATTTTAGCCCTATTGCTACATAGGGTTAAGATGTGGAGAATAGAACTCTACTTGTAAACTTCAACTCATTTCTTTTACTCCTTTTATAATTTAGAAATGAGTTATTACTTTTCAAATACCTTTTGTTACCAAAATGTTACCACCTTAAAGTATTATCACCCATTAAACAAAACAAAGGCAAAAAATGGGTGGAAAACTCTTTAAAAATTTCTCGTTTTTCTCGGCTACGCTCTCCTTTTTTATCCTTGTTGGTATCTTCTCCATACTCTTTAGCTATGCACAAGATTCACTCCATGAATTTGGATTTGATTTCTTAGGTAGTGAAGTATGGGAAGCTGATGAGGATGATGAGGAGTTAGGCGTATTTGGTGGGTATATCCCTCTTGTTGGTACGATGCTAAGTACCGTTATTGCTATGGTTATAGCTACTCCATTGGCGATGGGTATTGCTATCTTTTTAACCGAAATTGCACATAAAACACTTATTAAACCTGTCTCTATTGCCATTGAGTTACTCGCTGCTATTCCTAGTATTATCTACGGTATGTGGGGGCTTTTTTACTTTGCACCCATTATGCAATCTGCCTTTGGGGGAAATGGTGTTGGACTTCTTACAGCAGGTGTTGTTTTGGCGATTATGATTATCCCTTTTATGGCTGCAATTACTCGTGACTCCATGAATACTGTTCCAGATGTACTCAAAGAGTCAGCTTATGCCATGGGGGCAACGAAGTTTGAGGTTATAAAAGATGTCATTATGCCGTACTCAAAAGGTGGGATTATTGGCTCTATTATTTTGGCTTTAGGTCGTGCTTTAGGTGAGACTATGGCTGTTGCGTTCCTTATTGGTTCAGTCATGCAGATACCAAACAAAGTAACCGATGCCACAACCTCTATTCCTGTTCTTTTAGCGAACAATTTCTCAGAAGCAGAGGGGCTTGAGATGAGTTCCATGTACTATTTGGCTCTTATCTTATTTGTTGTTAGTTTTGCCATTATCTCCATAGCAAAATTCTACTTCTTAGGGAAAAAGGTTAAGTAATGAACAGACTACTCTTAAATAAAATCATCTTAGTACTCTCAACACTCTCAGCAGTGATTGGAATAAGCTTTCTCTTTTGGATACTCGCAACCTTAACCTACAAAGGGGTCTCTAGTCTTCATCTTAGTACCTTTACACAAGACTTGGTAAATGGTGGTATTAGAAACCTACTTGTTGGGCAGTTTACCATGGCACTTATCGCCTCGGCGATTGCTGTGCCTATTGGAATGTTTGCAGGTATTTGGCTTCGTGAATACTCGAACCAAAACAAGTTGGCTTCAATCATTAGAAATCTAAGCGATGTTATGATGTCTGCTCCATCTATTGTTATTGGGGTCTTTGTCTATGCTCTCTTTGTTGCACCTTTTGGTAACTATAACGGTTTTGCAGGGGTTATTGCTCTAACTATTATGATGATACCAATTATTATAAGCACTACAGACAATATGTTAGCTCTTGTACCAAAAGAGTTAAGAGAAGCAGGGATTGCACTTGGTGGGAGTAAACACAAAATTATTATGCAAATAATTATCAAAGCTGCTAAAGTTGGGATAACCACAGGAGTTCTACTCTCGTTTGCTAGAATCATCGGAGAGACAGCACCACTGCTCTTTACTTCGGCAAACAATCAGTTCTTTACTATGGATTTGACAGGGCAGTTTCCATCACTTACTGTAAGTATCTATAACTTAGCGACCTACCCAGATGAAGCAAGTCGTGAGTTGGCATGGGCTGCGTCGTTTGTTTTGACAGCTATTGTTTTAATTATCAACTTAACAGGTCGTTATATGACCAGAAATAAAAAATAAGGAGTCGCAATGACCAACTTAATAATGGAAACCAAAGATTTTAGCTTTACCTATGCAGGGGTTGATGCTCCTTCTTTAAAAAAGATAAATCTACCAATAGAGAAAAACAGAATTACAGCAATGATAGGTCCTTCGGGTTGTGGGAAATCGACACTACTTCGTGCCATGAACCGAATACATGACCTCTATCCAAATAATAAATATGAGGGAGAGATAAACCTCTATAGCAATGGAAAAAAAGAGAATATTTTAGACCTAAAAAAAGAGAACGACCTTATTCGTCTGCGTCAAGATGTGGGAATGATTTTTCAAAAGCCAACCCCTTTTCCAATGAGCATTTACGATAATGTAGCTTATGGAATGAGATTAGCAGGTGTTAAAAACCAGTCTGAACTAGATGGTAGAGTAGAAAAAGCTCTACAAGATTCAGCGATTTGGAAAGAGACCAAAGATAGACTTAATACCTCTGCCCTTGGTATGAGTGGAGGTCAACAACAACGACTATGTATCGCTAGAGCTGTTGCACTAAAGCCTGATATTATGCTATTTGATGAACCAACATCGGCACTTGACCCAATCTCTACAGGGGCGATTGAGGAGCTTATTGCAGAGCTTAAAAAAGATGTCTCTATAGTTATTGTAACACACAATATGCAACAAGCTTCACGGCTTAGTGACTACACAGCCTTTATGTATTTGGGAGATTTGATTGAGTATGATAAAACTGATACAATTTTTATGAATCCTAATGAGAAATTGACAGAAGATTATATTACAGGGAGATTTGGATAATGTTACCACAATATCATGATGCACGACACGCAGTAAGAGATACCGTTATAGATTTGGTTGAGAACCTTCAAAATGCAAATAAAATGGCTGTAGATGCTGTAAAAAATTGGAATGCCCAAGAGTTAGAAGAGGCACGAAAATCTATTAAAGATTTTAAAACTATTACAGAAAAAGTAGATAATGATGTTGTTATTATCTTTGCTAAATATACCCCAAGTGCTAAAGATTTACGAGAGTTGGTTTCATACTTTAAAATAACCTCAGCACTCAATCGTATTCAGAACAATACAAATAGCTATTTGAAAAATATGCAGACAGTTATTATGGAAGATGATAAGAATATTCGTGAGTTTGTTGATGACTCTTTGCGTATTAACAAGTGTACATTAGATGCTTTTGAATATACACTAGAGATGTTAAACACTTTTGAAGATGATGATAAAATCAAAAAACTCAACTCTAAAATTACTGTTGAGCAGAGTAAAACAGAAGATATATATTCGCTACTAGAAAAAGAGATTGTTCAAAAAATGAGTGATGCAGATGTTAATGTGCAAGAGTACTTTAATCTACTTAAATATTTTAGGAAAAATTTAAAGATTGTAGATAGATTAGAGACTATTGCTCAAAGGGTTATCTTTGCGAGAATGGGTGGGAAGCTTTAAAAGTCAAATGTTACCTTTTTAAGATATAATTTCCAAATCAAAAAAAAGGAAATAAACTCATGAACAGTACAATCAAAACAATACTTGGAGCAGCTTTTGCCATAGCTGTGGCCTACTATGTACAGTCTGCATTTGGAGAGATTCCCAGTGTCAACTTTCTAACATTAGCAGCTGTATTTGGTGCTTATATGGCGATGAATATTGGAGCTAATGACGTAGCCAATAACGTAGGTCCAGCTGTTGGAGCTGGGGCTTTAACCATTGGTGGGGCTGTTGTTATCGCTTCTATCTTTGAAGCAGGTGGAGCCTTACTTGCAGGTGGAGATGTTGTTGGAACCATTAAAAAAGGGATTATTGACCCTGTTGCTTTTGCAGGAGACCCAATGATGTTTGTCTATGCCATGGCTGCTGCTCTTCTCTCTGCTGCATTATGGTTGACCTTAGCAACAGCACTTAAAGCCCCTGTTTCAACCACACACTCTATTGTTGGTGGTGTTATGGGTGCAGGTATTGCTGCTGGTGGTTTTGCTATTGTTTCATGGGGAACCATGGGTAAAATTGCTGCTTCATGGGTTATCTCTCCTGTGCTTGGAGGGCTTATTGCTGCTGCTTTCCTTTACATTATAAAATCACAAATCTTACACCAAGATGACCGACTCAGTGCTGCCAAAAAGATTGTACCTATCTTAGTCTCTGTTATGGCATGGGCATTTTTAACCTACTTAACACTTAAAGGGTTCAAGCATATCTGGAAAGATGTTTTAGAGTTTTTACCATTCTTACCAGAGACAAAAAAACCAACCATTGGTGTTGCTGCCTCATTTGGTCTTATTGGAGCGATTGTAACCTATATTCTTGTTAAACCTAGAATAAACTCTAAAATTTCTGGTTTAGAGAATGACAGAGCTGCTATTAACACTCTCTTTACTATCCCACTTATTTTTGCTGCTTCCATGCTAAGTTTTGCACATGGGGCAAATGATGTTGCCAATGCAGTTGGACCTCTTGCAGCTATTTATGACTCTCTTGCACATGCTACCATCTCTGCTAAAGCAGCCATTCCATTGTGGGTTATGGTTACAGGTGGTGTGGGTATCTCTGTTGGTCTTGCTCTCTTTGGTCCAAGACTTATCAAAACAGTTGGTTCAGAAATTACTGACCTAGACCCAATGAGAGCCTTCTCTATTATGATGGCTGCAGCCATTACCGTGGTTATTGCTTCTCAACTTGGTCTTCCTGTTTCATCAACACACATCGCTGTGGGTGGGGTATTTGGTGTTGGTTTCTTACGAGAGTGGATGGACAGAAAAGGTACAGATGAAAAACGTATTGCATTAGAGAAACAACGTGAAAAAGTACAAGCTCTTAAAGATAAGCTAGAGACAATAGATGATGCTCAAGAAAAATTAGAACTTTTTGAAACCATTAAATATGAGAAGAAAAAAACAAAAGTTTTAAAAAGAGCTGTTAAAGATACCTATGTAAAACGTGGTATGGTTCAAAAAATTGTCGCTGCATGGGTCATTACTGTTCCTGCTGCTGCTACACTTTCAGCTCTTGTATTCTTTATTATTAGAGGGATTGAGATTTAATAAATCTAAAAATAGGAGTCGGGACTTTAGTCCCATAAATAACTTGGACTAAAGTCCAAGCTCCTATAATCCTAATAATACTCTTCCTACCTCTTTTGCATCAAACTCCCCTCGTTTCCAAGGGTCTTCTAAATCACCTACTATAATTTCAATTCCCTCTTTAAGATATTTATCTAAGTCCCCCGTCTGTATATAATGTTGTTTTTGCTGTTTACTATTGAAAAATGATTCTTGATTATAGTGGTTATTGATGATTATATGCGTTATAAAGTCACTCAAAACATAACCCTTCTCATGAGCTAAACGTTCTATTATTTGCATAATATCTTCAGCTGTAAAACTTTTAGTTTCACTATCCTGTGCAAGATTCACCAAAAATACTTTTTTTGCTCTTCTATTTTGACAAAGAACTTGAGGCAGTTCATTGTTAATCAAATGAGGTAAAATACTGGTAAAAAAGCTACCAGGACTAAAAACTATAAGCTCAGACTCCTCTATTGATTTTAATACTTTAGGATTTACCACAGGATTGACATAGGAAAACTTGTTACCTTGTAATTGACAAATTTTCAAAGACTCTATTTTATGTTTACTATTTGCTCCAAATGCACTTATCTCACTCTCTCCACAAATAACCGTACCATTATAAAAATTTGCTTTTAAGTGGTATTGATTATCCAGATAGATAGGCAGAGATTTTGAACTACAGTTAAAAAGTGTCTCTAACTTTTCGATGGCTTCATTCCAATCACGATTATGTTTAAAGTAAGCAGCAACCAAAATAAAGTTTCCAATACTTCCATTAGAGAGATTGATACTATCTACTTTTTCTAAAAATAAAAACAGATACTCAAAAAGCTCTTTTTGAATCTCTAAACCATCACTAAGTTGATAAAGAACACTATTTTTATCTAAAATAAGTTTTCCCAGTTCATCTATAAAAATGTACTTCTTTACAGGAAACCTCCAATTTATAAATTTCACCAACTGTTTGTTTTGTTGTGTATGAGGTATAGACATGGCTATAGACTGTCGTATGTCACCTACTGACAAAATATTACAACACTCTCTAAGAATCTTTGATGAGGCTCCATTATCCGTACTTGGTACTACACGAGTAATATTTTTGGAGTAAGTAAGCAACTCAAACATTATATCTTTAATGGCAGAACCACCCGAAAGAATAGTTATTTTTTTATTTTTAAATTTTAACATAAATTATTATACTAATATTTTATTAAAAGAATACATTTTTAAAAAGCTGCACCAAACATAAATCTTATCTGTTCTCTATCTTGGACATCTTTATTATAAATCCACTCTATATTTAGAGGAATAGTCGCTTTATGTAAAAAGAGTAAATCCAACTCTAAACCTACTGTACTCTCATTGTACTGCTTATTTTCTCTATCAGTAAAATCTATATCATAAAATCTATTTTTTAAATATAAACTCTCACGCTGCAAAGAGAGAGGAAAAGAGTAAAAATAGAGTGACCCATCAAACACTTTTGCCAAACTCAACTCTGCCATTTTTGCCTCTTTTGCATATGCTGTTCTTTCTATGCTTGGCATGTTTAAAGTAGCTTTGTCTGATTGTAAAGATGAAAAACCATCACGTATCTCTACCCCTTTTTCTCTAAGAGGGTTAACCTCATCACTTTTGATATATTTTCCTTTTATCCCCACATAACTCTGCCAAGGTAAATCATGTTTAAATATATAATCTATACCAAAAATATTACTCTCTCTATCTTTCGTAGCAAACACAGAGAGGGCATTTAGCTCATTGGCATATTTACTAAAACCATACTGTTTATGATTGCTAATATCTAATGAAAGAGTCAACGGCTCTCTATAGATATTATCATAAGCTTTAGTATACGCCAAAGTTGTATCGCCCCTCCAATAGCCAGTGGCTAAAAATGGTAAGTTCAGATAAGCTTCATACCCATAATCACGCTCTTCATCTGTTTGAATGACACTTTCATCATGCTTCACCCCATAAACAGCCCCTCCAAACTCAAGCTGATGGGCTTGATTATCATACTTTAAACCTCCTACAACTCTCTGCTTATTATAAGAGAGAAGAGCAGAGAGTGAGTTTTGCATTAAAGGGTCAAAGAAATTGGCTTGAACATCTACTCCAAACCCTTCATAATCCCCATAGCTAGTAGCATAATTAAGTGAGCTATACTTCAATTGCGTTAAAGCATTATAAGGTTTTGAATTTATAGGTTTACCATCTCTAGCAAAATTGGTTCTCCGTAGGGTGCCGTTTTCCAACGCACCTTTATCAATCTCAATTTTATATGGTCGGTTAGCACCGACCCTACGCGTATCCAACCTTATAACCCTATACGCATACCCATCTGCCCCAACAGTAGCTACCAAAGCCTGATGTTCATCTATAATTTTAAACTCTATCACATCATCACCCTGCGTTACCCGTTCTGTTTTCCCATTAACAAACTTATAAACAGTACTTCCATGCTCACTAGACGCTATAAAATAGACAGCCCCAAACTCATCTACATCGGTCACAAAACCATAATGCCCCTCATAGTCAAAAAGTGCTATTTTGTTTTTATAGAGTATACGTTTTTCACCCTCTTGTTTAAAGTAGTAGAGGTCTCCCTTTTTGTCAACATAAACAGAAGAGTGACTCTGCGTATAAAACTTACCATCAACATAAACATGAGGATTTTCTAAAGATTTCTCTACATCAAAATAGACCTCTTTTCCATCAGGTTTAAAACCTTGAACAACCTTTGAGCCTTCGCCTTCTACCAAAGTACCATCTTCATGAAAGAGTCCCATCTCTATTTTAGTAGGAGAGGTTTTGGCTGTACTCTGAACAACATACTCTCCATTTCGCTTAAAGAGTTCCCCTACTCTCCAAGACCCCTCTTTAAAACTCACTGCTTCACTCTGTTTGTTGAAGAGAAATATTTTAGGAGCCGATTTTCTATCCCCCACAAGGGTATAAATCTCATTATCTGTAACATTTAAAGGGGTAAAGAGCTGACTTCTTACAAGCACTTCTCCTTTTGTTACTTTAGCATTAGCATGTTTATTTTTTAGCTCTTCGACAAACTCTGCTAAAAGCACTTCAAAGTTTTTTCCATACTGCTCTTTAAACATCCTATTGGTAAAAAATGGAAAAGGTTGAGTTGCATACCTTTTAAAATAACCATTCACCTTCTCTACACCATACTTCTCTACTAAAAACTGTTGAAAAAATCCACCCACCAAGTAGAATTTCTCTCCATAAGGAAAGTTCAACGTAGTGTTATACATGAGTTGTGGTGTAATCTCCCCTGCTTTTGCCAATGCCACAACCTCTGCTAAGGCATAACCAGAGAAGAGTCGCCCACCATTACCATAACGAGACTCATTCATAACAGCATTCCCCTCTAATACAAATGAACTCTCTGTAATATTAGGAATAGGAAAAAGAGGTAAAATACCAAGCATACTAAAAGGTGTGTTTCCTAAAACCTTATGGCTTATACGAGATAACTCATTCTCTTTAGGATTTAACTGAAAGTTATGTGCTGTCTCATGAATCACCAAAGTCTTTAACCATGATGTGGCACAAAAATAATCAATCATCCCAGCACCTGCACCATAAAAGAGTTGAGAGTTAAAAGGAAACTGAGTAGAGAAGCCATTGGCTATTTGGTTGTTTTGTGAAGCCAACCCCACATAGAGTTTATCATCAAGTTTAAAACCATACTCCTTCTCATAACCTTTTACTATCTCTTCTTGATACATCTTCATATCGGACATCATTCCAGCATATTCATTGGAGTAAACATAAGAGAGTTTTTCATCATCAGCAATTACATAGTCATCAGGAACCACTACCCCTGCTGATAAAAGAAGTGTTGAGAAAGATAAAGAGAGTACGATTTTATACATATAACAGTCCTAAAATAAAAGTGCTATTAGTATATTGTAAAAACATGAGAATAGAATGAAAAAAGGAAAAAGCTTCTACCTTACCAATACGGTTATAGGAGTTAAAATAATATGAAGTAGAAGCCAAGTATGAGAGGAAAATAAAAAGGACTAAGAATTATGTCTCTCATGGCGTAAGTTTAGCATCTATATGTGTTCTAAATGTGTACTTTTTCTCTTTTTTTTAATCTTTTTAAAATCCGTCATATAGGGATTATCAACAAAAAAGAGAGAAAAGAAAAAATGTGTCATTTCTTATTCTAATTTATGAGAAAAACAAATCTCAAATAATTATATATATTTATATGATATACTATTTTTATGAAAAGAATATTAACACTCTCACTGATAAGCCTTTCCCCTCTACTCATAACAAATTGTGGTAGTTCTAGTAGTAGCACTACTCCAAATATAAGTTCATCAATTCCAAATGACCATACAATACCTATAGAGAGAAACAGTACAACTATTGACGATACTCTTCCCTCTAACCATAAAAGTGATATTACTCTAAAATTTAAATTGCCAAATGAGATTAAGGAAACTTCTGGACTTATCAAAGTTGACAATCAACTCTGGACACATAACGACAGTGGAGATAAAGCAAATCTTTATCAGATAGATGAAGAGAGTGGAAAGATTATTAAAAGTGTAACCATTACCAATGCTACCAATAAAGACTGGGAAGATATCACTTATGATGATACTTATGTTTATATAGGTGAATTTGGTAACAATAATGGTAACCGTAAAGACCTTAAAATTTATAAAATATTACGTAGCGACTTAAAAATAGAAACATCTATAACAGCAGAAACTATAAACTTTAGCTACTCTGACCAGACTACATTTAATGACAAAAACTTTGACTGTGAAGCTATGGTAGCTTACCAAGACAAACTCTACCTATTTTCAAAAAACTGGCAAAATAAAAAAACACGCCTATACGAACTAGAGACCACAAAAGGAACACATATAGCAAACTATAAAGAGACCTTTAACATCAATGGTTTGGTCACAGGAGCCACCATCAACAAAGAGTTAAATATCCTACTACTAAGCACCTATTCAAAAACTCTAAATGTAAATATTTGGTCATTTTTAAACTATAGTAACAGTGATTTCTTTAGTGGAGATGCAAAAAAATTAACTTTAAAGACTCCTCTTAATGCACAAGTAGAGGGTATTACATTTATAGACAAACACAAAGCCTACCTTAGTAGCGAATCTTTTTCAAACACTTCTTATAATATCTCACTTGATAACAACTTATATGAGTTAGATTTTTCTAAGGAATTTGAGTAGAAGTGATAGAGTAATCTACCATCCTAACGAGACATCTTAAAAACCCGTTCAAAATCTAAACTAACATTACAAGTAGTCTCTTCAAAGTTATAACGATTCCAAAACATCATCAACCATCTTTTTAGAGATTCTATAGCCATTATCTATGGCACTCTCCATAAACTCACTAGCCTCTCTCTTTGTCAAAAACCCTTTTTTCGCATTTAGATAGACTACACCCAAAAGACCAATAACTTTTAATCCCATTGTTTTTGCTATTTTTCTACCTTTTTTTTCATCTATTATAAGAGATAGATTTTTCTCTTTTGCTAAAGCAATGGCTTCTGACTCTCCAAGGTCAAGATGTATTTTTAGGGAATTAAAAAGCTCATTATCTTTTAACTTTTCAACTTTCATAAAAGATGGTAAAACTACAGGATATTTAAAACTTATCTCTTCCAATACAATGGGGGTAATATAGACTACCTCAAAGAGATTTTCCAAAAGTTCAACCCTATCTAAGTCAAACAAAACGATAAGTGCAGTACTATCAGAGATAATCATAAAAAGCTATCCAAATCTTTTAGTTCATCTTTAAAATCATAATCTATTACATCAATACCCATAAGCGAAAGCATTTTCATCGTCTCTTTTTTAGAGATATTTAAAGCTTTAGATAACTGACCTAAACTTAGTAGAGATTTTTGATAAGCATCTACCATTAGAGCTGTTTTTAGCCCTTCTGTTACTATTTTATCATCAAAAGCAAGAGCAATCCCCAAAGGTTTACTTCTTTTTGTAATCAGAGTATACTCTTGTGCCTCCAATGCTTTTGTTAATATGGCAGGGTTTACTTGTAAATCTTTTATACCTATTGTCTGCATGGTCAATCCTTTGTACTTACTTTTGATAGTATATCATTTTTTATTTAAAAACTTGCTCGTTTCTATTTGCCATTATTGTATATAAAAATTTTTTAAGTGGGGCAAACCCCGTAGGTTCGGTAATACCGAACATCTAATCCCCAAATATCATTGCTAATGCCTAACATTTAAATATCAAATATTTCGATAACAGAAAACAGAAAATGTCTCATTCATGAAATCTTTTAATGTTCGGTGTTACCGAACCTACCCCAACTCCCAGAGTTATCGTATAAAAATATTAGCCTATAAAATCTTCCCCACCATCACAACACTCAACCCCACAAACCGAGCTATCTCAGCCTTACTGTACCCATACTCCCAAGCTCTTTTCATATTTTCATTACGATTAATATCTATGTCTTCTTCAAAAAAACTTTTCAATCGCTTATAGAGAACTCTCATCTCTCCATCTTTGGTAACTATTTTTGGAGTAGCATATATCTCTAAAAACTCCTCTTCATTCATCTTCTCATAGATATATCGTTCATACTCCTCTAAAGTCATATCAAAGATTAAAGAGTCTTTCAGTAGTTTAAGATGTTTAGCTCTATTTTTCCACTGAAAAAAGGATTGATAAGCATACTCCTCTATCTGATTAACCATCTTAGCTGTTATGGGGTTTCGTTCAATATATTTAGCCACAATCCAAGCATGAGCATTATCATAGAGATAGTAAGAGAGGTAACGCCCCTGCCAAAAGTGACCTGTTCGCTTATATTTTTTGTTAAAGTACATGGAGTAAGTTCCATTGAGGTACTGTATAGCTTCGGAGATATTTTCATCAGAAGTTTCAAGGAGCAAATGATAGTGGTTGGTCATCAAACAGTAAGCATGGAACTTAATATTAAACTTCTCCAACATATTTTCAATGAGTTCCATAAACTTCTCGTAGTCTTCCTCTTCTAAAAAAACTTTTCGTTTTGCTACACCACGGTTAATGATATGATAAATACCTTTGTAGGTTATGCGTTGTTTTCTTGGGATGATGGACTCCTTTTTCTTAGTGAAATAGAAGTCTATCATTTTTTAGATAAAGTATAAAATAAGTTTAGTTATCTATTTGGGGTCAGACACCTTGGCTTGTTTAAGCAACATTCAACTGATAATCACGAATATCTACTTTAACACCACTTGCTACAATCTCTCGACTTTTTTGCAAAATGGCAGAAGTAACCTCTCCTTTGACATATTTTTCACCACAATTATCACAAACCAATGCAGGAACTTGTTGAAAAACAATTGTCGCTCCATTTTTCTCTAAAGTAATGGTTGTAAAGCCATCCACAGTTTCACCATGTTTACAAATTGTACATTTCATTTTAGACCTTTCTTGTTTTTAAATCTTCTTGCCATTTCGTCAAATTTGGTTTATAGGCAGTAATAACAATAACATTATCTTCTTCATCTTTTGCATAAACAACATGAAGTGCAATACCATCAACATTACCTAAAGTTAAAAAAGATGGATAGGGTTTGTCATCAATATAAGACTCTATAACCTCACCATTTTCAATTACCTCTTCTACTTGTTTTTCACTAATGTCTCTTTGAAACATTCGTTCAATAGCATGAAGTCTATAGATATATTCCAAAAGTTGCCTTTAATTGTATTCATTTGGTTTATTATATCACAGCAAAACCTAAATTATCTTATTCAGTTGTGGAATGCCTATTGGTATGATGGACTCCTTTTTCTTAGTGAAATAGAAGTCTATCATTTTCTTGAATAAAGCATAAATTAAGCTTAGTTATCTATTTGGGGTCAGACCCCCTTAGCCACTGTAGATTAAAAACTTGACAATTCGTATCTTTTAAGATACACTACACTATGTACACAATTAAAGAGACTGAAATATTTTCAAAATGGTTACTAAAGCTCAAAGATACAAAAGGTAAAGTTTCTATTTTACGAAGAATCAAGAGAGTAACACAAGGAAATTTTGGAGACCATAAATCTGTTGGTGATGGTGTAAGCGAACTTAGGATGACAACTGGTCCTGGTTATCGTGTTTACTATACCCAAAGAGGTAGTGAAATCATAGTTTTACTAATAGGTGGTGACAAATCAAGTCAATCAAAAGATATAGAAAAAGCCAAAGAACTAGCAAAGGAGTACCAAGATGAGTAATGAACTAAACACATTTGATATAGCAAAATATCTTGATAGCAATGAAGTTATTGCAGAGTATCTTTCTCAAATATTAGAAGATGGAGATTTAGATGAGCTTTTATCAGCTATAGGAGATATTGCAAGAGCCAAAGGAATGACTCAAATTGCAAAAGATACAGGACTTGGTAGAGAGAGTCTCTATAAATCATTTACTGTAGGGGCAAGACCTAGATTTGATACCATTTTAAAGGTTTTAAACTCTTTTGGTATTCGCCTACAGGCTGTTTCTTAAATAAAGTTATATTTAAGCTTAGTTATCTATTTGGGGTCAGACCCTTTAGCTTCTTCATCTTTTGCATAAACAACATGAAGTGCAATATCATCAACATTACCTAAAGTTAGAAAAGATGGATAGGGTTTGTCATCAATATAAGACTCTATAATCTCACCATTTTCAATTACTTCTTCTACTTGTTTTTCACTAATGTCTCTTTGAAACATTCGCTCAATAGCATGAAGTCTATAGATATATTCCAAAAGTTGCCTTTTTAATTTATGTTTATTATAGCAAAAAAATCTTACTAAAACTAAAGGGTAATAATAACCTCATTTTCTCCTATACACTCCCACTTAGGAGTTATGGGAGTAAGTTAAAATAGAAGTCTATTGTTTTTCAGATAAAGTACAAATTAAGTTTAGTTATCTGTATGGGGTCAGACCCCGTAGCTTAGACCCCGTAGCTTTTGGAACTCATTCTCAACTTTTTAAATAGAATAATTTCGATGAATGAGTTTAAGAGCTAGAGTTGTCATTGTCATCTGACAGCTCTATTTACTAGATAAAGCATAAATTAAGCTTAGTTATCTATTTAGGGTCAGACCCCTTAGCTCGACCCCTTAGCTCCCTTAGCTCGACCCCTTAGCTCAGGAGTAAATAATTTTAATATGTTTTTGTAACTCTAATAGGTATTCTACAACTGGGATTGTGGAACTATCTAATTTAATATAGCATTAGACTACCTATACCTATAAATATGGTGGAATCATATTATCACTCATTAACTCTTTGGGTTCTAACTTTTTAAATAGCTTTTTCTTTGTTTTTGTATTAACAGTATCGCACCAATTTTTTCCTTTCTCTAATTCTTTAGAGCTACTTAAATTTTTAGCAAAAAAATCATCCCAGTCTGTTTCGTTAGGTAGTATAGATTTAACTATGAAAATATCTCTATCTCTTACTTCTTCATCTGCAATTCTGTCTCGTTTACCCCAAACAACTATATAATCATTGCAAGTTAAATTAGAATCCTTAGTAGGTTTTGGCATAAATGCTAAATCTCGCTGAATTCCATAATGATATTTCATCATTGTAGCTTCAAAAAGCATTGCTAAATCTTCATATTGATTACTATATGCATATAAATCATCTGCTTTATCTTCATCAAAAAATTGAGCTATCTCTTCAGTTTCATAATTTTTTTCTATACTTGATGCTTTTTCTCCATGATATAAAATAGATCCTATTTTTTTTAACTCTTGTGATTTTAAAGGAGTTATTTTATAAAGTTTTGTAGATATATATTCATTATATGACAAATCAGAATTTAAAATCTTAAAAATAGAGTTATTTTTATTAGCATTTTCTATAACATTAAATCTTGTAAAGTCATTTGCATGTGATAACTCATGATAAAGTAAACATGCAAAAGAGTACTTTATATCATCTATACTTCTTGTAACATTGCTGTCTAATCTATAGTAACGATAAGCATATTTATTATTTTTTATATATCTCCATCCACTAATAAATTTTAAATCTTTTCCAAAATTATTTCTATAATCATCTTTTTTAGTTATTGTTTTTACTTCTTTTGATGTTAACCATAAATATCTTGGGTCAAGATGAATAGCACCTGTTCCTCTCCAATAGTATGCTGGTCTTACATCATCATCTATTACTATCGCTGTTGTTGCTCCTAAAAGCTTTTTAATATCATTGGGAAGAATATCTAACATTTCTGCAAATCTATCTCCCATCCACTGATGAGATACAACAACCCTTTGCATAATCTGCTTTTTAGTAGGTCTATCACTATCTTGCATTAAAAGTGGTAGCTTATTTAAAGAACAAGAATTTCTTGTATCTTTAATTGATATACATCCTTTTAAGACATTTTTATATGGACTATTTTTGTCATAAACAAAAGTATTTGTATAATTACTATTCAATATAAGTTCATCAGCTACATATTGTTTTTTACTACTACTTCCACATCCATTAATTACAAATGTAGCAATAAAAAATGATGTAGTTATTAAAATATTTCTCACTATATTTTCCCTTTATTTTATTTTTAGGGGAAGCTAAACTAGCCTAGCCCCCATTTTTATAATATTTAACTTAATACGAAACTAAGATTAATTCTCTTCTCCTAAATATTCATCTCTACTATAAACTTTCATAGCCAAACTACGCTTTCTATACATTTTACTACTTATTTTATCTGTAGAAAATACACTTAACTCTTCAAGTATTTTATCAACAACTTCAGATGAATTTGATGACATTAAAGCTTCAAAATCAGATATTTGTTCCATATCTTCGGTCATTCTTCCTGATGCTAAACCTATAATATATACCCCTTCATCATCTATTAACTCTTTAGTTTCAGTAGAACCATGACCAGGGTATGAGCTATCTTCTGAATATTTATCTTTATCATGAAAACTAGCATCAGTAAAAAATAAAATAATCTTTTGAGCATTATCATCCCAAGTTATCTCTTTTATCGTTTGATAGATACCTTCAAGTTGAGCTTCTGGACCATCTCCTCCTCCATAAACTCTTAATTCATTCAGTTTACTCTTAAATGTTGAAATATCATGAGTTAAATCTAACTCTTTTTTAAATGCATAATCTCCACTACTACCATAAGGATTTATAGGATAATCATCAAATGATGTAATTCCTATTTTTAAATCATAATCAGGAAGTTTTGTTTTTATAGCATCAACAATCTCTTGAGATCTTGCTCTGAATGTAGATAAATCATCACTATAACTACTACTCAAATCTACCAACATTACAACATCAAGATTTTTATTAAACATACGAACTGTATCAAAATATGTTGCTTCAAGTCCATTTGCATCTTTTGCTATTAGTTCTATTTGATAATTACCATCTTTGGTATAAGTATGTTTAACACTCTCTTCACAAGAATCTAATTTAACTGCTTCTGAGTCTTTTGTATATTTAATCCAACACTCTAGAGCATCATCATCTTCATCCGTTGCTTTAATATTAAATGTTACTTCAGCAGGTGCAGGTTGTTTATCTCCTATAATTTCTATAGGTTCTATCGTTGGTCTATGATTTACTTTTTCTAGACTAATATGCTCTTTTTTTATGAAACTATATAAATTATTTTTACTGTACTCATTTACAAATGTTTCCAATGAGCTATATTTAGCATTAATAGCCATCATTTGTAAAGTATCAATTAAGCGTGAATGTTTCATAAACTTTTTGTAAGAGTCTAAGATGCTATCCATTACAAGAATATCTATATCCATAGAACCATCTTTGTTACCTATATATTTTTCAAGCTCTTCATAAGTAATCTCAATTGCTTCTTTAGCCTTTAATAATTTATCGTAAGTCTTATAACTTGAAAAAGATTTAGCAGAAGAACTATTTATAACTATTAAAGATAATGGTATATCAGAGCCATTAGTTAAGATAACTTTGTCTTCCTCTGTTTTTATATCTAATTTTATTTTACTCAAATCAGCTATTTTAAATAATGTAGTATACTGCTCGGGGCTATCTACTGCAGATTTAACACTACTCTTTGCACCATATATTTGCTGCTTAACAACATCTACAAATATGCCTCTCGTTTTATTATACACAAACATAAAACCACTAGAGTCTTCATCACTGCATCTCCAATCCCCTGTTGTCGCATCTTCGCATAGTTTTTTACTCAAAATATCAACATAGTCTAATGATGCATGACCGCTGGAGTTTTTAATAAATTCATCTTCTACATATGAGTAATCATTATCTAATTCTTCACCTGTATATGAACCTGACAAGTCATTTGTTAATCCATCACCATTTGTAAAAATGCTACATTTATTTATATCAATACTAGAATCTTTTATTGCACTATCATCACATATTTTCTCATTCCAATGAACTTCTAAAAACTTTGATTCATCAATATAATTATCTAGGTAACTCTCCAATAAATCTTTAGTTGTACCAAAATTTACTCTATGTGATGGTAAGAAATAAGATTGATTAGACTTTTTTTCTTTTGTCACTACTACATAAGGAGCATCTGTGTCTGCTTTTAAAAATGCATCTCTTTTTATTTTGTCTTTATCTCTCCAGGGCAAAACAATTCCACTTTCAAAATTAATAACAACAGGTACACTTGTTTTAAAATCAATTGTTCCATTTTCTTTTGTTTCTAATTCAAATGCTATTTTATTTGGATATGCAGTCATGGCAATAACTTTCCCAGCCAGTTCATTACCTCCTTTAACGACGACAGAACTTATACCGTATGGAGTGGCAAATTTAATCAGTCCATTAGTAATCGCATCCACAGCAAAACCTCTAAACTCCGTTCCTACATTATCCAAGGCACTATACCACATAGGAATAAGTATATTGTGTGTTATCATTTTAACACCATCTTGCCAGTTTATATGGGATATTGCATCTCCTGTTTTAGTAACAAATTTTAAAAAACTAAAATCTGCTTTTAATTTTTTGAGTAATGTTTGGAAACTATTGGATATTTTTGCTAACTTACCACCCTTTAGTACGGATAAATTTTTACCGTTGAATAAAAATGAGATGATTCTAGAGGATGCCTTGTCTAATGCATATCTTGTAGTTTTTCCTGATTGCAAATAACCATTTTTGACCAATGTGTCTGCATAAGCCCTTCTGCTAACTGTTTTTTTGCCTGTAGCTAGTTTATTAACCGTAAAAAATATCTGATGAAGCAAGCTATCGTCAACAAAATAAGAACCCTTATCCAACCCATCATACTCTTTTTCAAATATTTCCTGATCACCTAACCCAATATAGAGAACCAGACTTTCAAGTATCATAATGGCTTTTTGTTTTTTTGTTTTTGCTACGGTAGGCAATGTAAACAAAGTTGAAAAATCCACATACTTTTTGATCCCTGCCACTTCAAACAATTTCTTCATGGCATTTCCGTCTAAAAGCTTTTCATATTTATTGTTTTCTATCCCGTCTCTATCTAAAGAAAAAGATGATAGTAAAGATATCAATTCATCAATATTCCCCTTTACGTTTTTATAGTTTCCAATGATTTCTTGTATCTCACCTTTCTCTTCTTCTGTGAGGCTACTAGATGCATTAGCCAACATGTCAAGAATATCTACTGTCACATCGGTTAACATACTTATAGATACAGCTGTGTCTGCTATTCCCTCGGCAATTTTATCAGCTTTTTTTGCCTTATCAAGCATCTTTTTAATTGCATCAGGCTTTGCTGCAGGAATGCCACCTATTACATTTTTAATTGCGTCAATAACATTCAAAATACCCTGTAAAGAATCAAAACCCATACGTTTATAAAAAACATACTTCCCCGTTTGATCTGCATACAGTTTGGAACCATCACATAAGGCACCATCAAACTCTTCACAATTCATAGGGGTATTATTGCCTGCAAGCTTGTTCCCAAACACTTTTTCCCAAACTACTGCAGCACCAAGCCCTATACCTCCACCGCTGCTTGCATTAATAAGATTATGTTGAAAAGTTTCTGGAATAGTACTTAAATTAAAAAAATTATCACCAGCCTTTTCATTATATGCATTATATCCATCTAAAGAGGTTAATCCCCAATACATAGGCAATATATTTCTTATGTTGAAAGTATTACTACTTGTATGTTCTACTGAGATTCCTCCAAAGTTTATTTTTTCATTAAAGGTATCCTGATAGGTTGATCTCGTCATACTTCTGTCTATATTGTTATTTATCTTTTTGAGACTTCTTGATACATCGCTATTGTGCTCAATTGCAGCATTAGTATTAATGTTCTCACTTTTTAGTAATGCTTGTAATTTTTTTATAGATGTTTCAAAATCTCTTAAATGCATGTCACCTTCATTGACATACAAGAGGTGCATTTTCTTTGTATTTTCTAATTCTTTATTGTATTTGTTCAATACAACTTCAATCAATTTCTTTTTTGTCTCGCTATTGAGCGTTGATAATATTAAGTCTTTAAATACAAGGTTAAAAATAGTCGAATAAGAATCAAGTTTAGTTTCGCTGTAAGGTTCAAATGGCAGATAAACAATATCTAATTTAGTTTTAGGAGTGCCATCATATAATTCATACTCCAGTTTTTCAACCAGAGCCAACTCTAATCCATAACTTTTATAGGAAACCGTACCATCAATTTCGCTTTCTTCGCCTGTCACTAAGTTCACCAATTTCAAGTTTCGATTAGCAACATTTTCAATAGCTTCTTTATCTATCTCAAAATTACTTGATTTGTCTTCTCTAAACTTAGCATTTGGAAAAACTGTTTTAAATGAAACATTATCAATATAACCATCAGCTATATCATTTGCAATACTAGAAGCTATATACTCAAGCCCCTGTTCATTGTCTTTCATATATTTTCTAAAGTTTACAATTTCATCTTGAGAAATAGACTGCCAATCACTTATACCTAAATAGTCCGATGCAAATTTGGCAAAGTCCTCTTTTTTAGATGATGTTAAATTTGCGATAAAAGATAGAGACAATGTAGTTGTAATTGGTGTGATATTACAGCTTTTTTCAAAACACACACCATACATTACATCATCAAATTTAGTGCCATTAATTTCTCCATCTGTTACTTTTAAAAGTAATGGCAATGAATATTTCTTATTTACATCAATTGAGAAGTTTCCATTTTCATCACTTGTATTTTTAAACTTTTCTATAAAAATTTGATTGGCATCATATACTTCAATTGTTGCATCTTCTATAGGATCATCTACTACTTTACCTTTTATAGTTATTTTTTCAACACTACTACTTCCTGTTGGTTCACCATTAGCATCAAACGCACCTCCCCCATTATCACTCCCACACCCAGTAAAAACAAACACCGAGAGCAAAAAAACAAAAACATATCTATAAAACTGTTTTAATTTCATAACATTTCCTTTCAAATTTAAAATCTAAACCCAACACCAACTTCAATGGCATCAAGATTGTTAAAATACTGCATATAGTTAGCATATACAGAGACATTAGCAGAAGTCCAATACTCCAACCCAGCACCATAAGAAAAAGAGTTTTCAAAACTACTTGCATTAGCTCCACTATCTGATGATGACAACACTTTTGCTGTTGTTCCACCCAAGTAAAGATTTGCATTGAAACTTTGACTTAAAGGAAACATACCTTTAACCTGTACCGAGTAGAGTTTGTCTAAACTTACTTTTGCATTGGTGAAGGTATCACCATTGCTGTTTTGAACAGTTGCTTTACTGTCATTGTTCACACCCAACATGGCAGAACCTTCAAGAGCTAACGAAACAAAAGATAAATCTTTCACCACATACCCAGCTGTCCACTTAAAGGCTGTGGGTTTAAACTCACTGCTAATCCCTTTGGATTCATAGTTCAACCAAACGGGACTCATATCTACATAAACTTTTGAACTTTGTGCCACAATGGCACTTGAAAAAATTAGCATACTTGCTAACACTTTATTCATAACTTCTCCTTCAAAATAGACTCTACCAATCTAAATCTTAACACTTTAAACTAAATACAATTTAAAACTTTAGTGTAAAGTTAGTGAACAAATAGTGAAAAATATTAAATATAACATAAAAAAATAATTTAAAATTTTATAACAGATTAAATATAAAAATTAATATAAAATAATCAATATTATATTGGTGAAAAGTTGGTGAAAAAATATTTTACTGCATGATTTTAATTGATATAAATATAAAAAGTTAATATAATATATATAACAAGGAGAGTCCATAATGAATCAACTTTTACACACCCCTGCACAAAAATTAGACTACCTGTTAGAACACTATATGTCTGCAACTGAGGTTACCAAAGCTTTTGGATTTAAAAGTAATACCATGATAAGCAACATGCGTAAAGGTCAAACAAACATAGCTACTTTACACATGGAAGGGTTAGAGAAACATTTCGGTATACCTAAAGAGATATTTGCTAACCAAGTATGCAGTGCTGAAGAGATAGACAACCTCATAGAAAACTATAAAATTATAAAAACGGATGAGCCAAACAATAAATTGTCGAATAATGTTTTTTCAAATAACGAAAAACTTTTCCAAAAACTAAAAGGAGTATGGTATGGATACCTCTACCCCTCTAACCCTGCCTCTGCAAAACATGGAGTATGGGAAGTAAAAACCATTATCAAAGATGACTACACAGTAGTCGATGAACCATGGGGAAACAGAGGGTACATCCAACTTGGAAAACATGAGAGCCTCATCATAAAAGAGTCTTATGATAACGATGACTTAACCATCATACGTTTTTCTAACAGACAAGTGCCATCGGCACATTTTCGTTTTGTGATTATCTCTAACCAAAACAATACACTTCATGAGATGGTTAACTTTGGGTTCTTTTCACGTAAACAGTATAGCCCCGATGAAGCCAAAGAGATTTTGGGAGACATTGAGAGCAAACAGTTAAAACTAGACTTAGCCTTTAATGACCGACTAAATGAGAGGGCTGTTGTTCCACAGTAAGTCTAAAGCGAGAAGAATAATATTTTATTAGACTTTAAAAAGAACACTATATACTTTATATTATAATAACTAAAGAGTCCATCATGCAAAAACTAATTTCCTTTACTTTTATACTACTCTTTCTTCATGCCTGTGGTGGAGGAGCAAGTCAACATGAACCTCGTGAAGAGAAAACACTCTACTTTGTAGATGCTCCAACAAATGGCATCGACTATGCTTGTGGTGAACGAAAAGGAGTGACCAAAACCTATACTCAAAATGGCATAACCAAACATGGGCTTTTAAAGTGCATCTACTCTCCTATTACTTTCTCTTTGGGAACATTAACCTTAGGTAGCATTGACAACATAGTGCATGAACAGACCATCTACCCTCAAAGTTTGGTCAACTCTTTTAATGGTAACTTTAACAACGAAGAGGTACTTAAAATAGCCATACTGCTACAATCTTTAGATGACAAAAGTAACCCAGACCATATTAACATTCCTCAAAGTACTAAAGATAAAATCAACCTAACAAGTTTAAAAGAACTAAGCATAGAGCAGTTAAATGAAGCCATTATCAAAATGGGTTTTACTCCTGTTAGCAAAGATGAAGCTCGTATACACCTCATCTTAAACTCAGAAAATGTACAGAGTGGAAAACCAAAAGTTGAGCCTTTTGAAGAAGAGATTTCCAATGAATTGACCGTAGGAAGCTACATAGGAGAGCTAACTATTGACAAAGGTGATGGTACACTTATCTACCCTTTTCTTTTAGAGGGCGAGGGTAAAGAACATTTTTTACTTAACAACAAAGGAAAGCTCATAGTTACCAAAAGCTTTACTACTGCAGAGACTTTTAACCTTAAAGTAACTGTAAGTAATGAGTTTGGCTATACAACTGTACCTCTTAACATTCACGTAAAAAACTCAGGCAAAATCGGAAAAGCCCAAATGGGACGGCTTAAAGGAGCTACCGTTAAACTTTTTAAACTGAACAGTGATGGTACGCAAGAGCTACTAGCTACAGAAACTACAAAAAGCAAAGGTAACTTCAACCTCATAGGAAATTTTGACCTACATACAGAGCTACTTGAAGACCATAGTTTTTATGTTTACGAAATAAGTGATGGTATAGATATAGACAGCGATGACAATGGAAAAGAAGACCCAAAATCTACAATAAATCATGGAAAACTTCACCTCATAAGCAAAGGTATTTGGATAAAAAATGCAAACTATAAAATACGTGTTACACCACTAAGTGAGATGCTCTATAGTTATCTGAAAAGAGATGAATTTAATGATTTAGAGAAGCTAAAAACCTATTCACAAATTTTATTAAAGGAGAGTTTAGACCAAGATAGAGAGATTGATGCCCGAGATATTATGCTCTTTAACCCAGTAAAAGATAAAGAGCTACTCTACCCTACATTGACATATAATAACAGCTATAGCAATATTACTCAACAGATAAGAAATGGAAACTCTAATTACAAAAACACTATTTTCAATGCTTATATTGTTGAGTCTTTTCAAGCCAATGCCATAGAGATAGTCGGTTCAAGCATCTACACCATTGATATGTTAGGAAGTGGTGAATTTAACATTTATGACCTAGAGACAAAAGCAAAGATAGGAGGAGTAAAACTGCCTAATGCACCCTTTGATGAAGATACACATGTACTTTATGTTAATTTATTGCTTAGTGAAGCTAGAATTTCTAGTTTAAGCGAATGGTCTTATGAACTTTTTATTAACAATCAATCTAAACCTGTTTTAGATGGTGAACCAAGTATGAAAGAAGCGTTAATTTCAGGAAACTTTAGTCGTACAACTTTGGGGAAAAGTAGCATCTCAACTTTTTTTGGTCAAGATAAAAAAACACATCTATATAACCTCATTGACAATGAAGGTGAAACTCAAACTATTAGATTTTTCTATGTAGATAAACTCAATAGTTTTTATCAGTTTGAATTTGACTCACAGCTCAAAAATATTGAAAGCTTATGGGTGAATGGCAACTACCTCTATGTTATAGGTGACCATAAAATGCATATTTTTAAAGAGACAAACAGTGAAGCGACATTGAGTAAAGTATATGATAAGCATATAGTTTCAGGAGACATTTTAGGTATTGAAAACAACATACTCTATGTGCTAAAAGAAAAACTGCTAACACTTTATGACATTGGTTCAGCCCTCAATCCAAAAATTATAGAAACTATAACTGTTCCTTTTACTTATAAACTTGGCATCAAAACCCATAATAAGTACATTGTCACTGACTCTCAAATACTAGACATTAACGCTTTAAGAGCCTCTAAAATCGCCAAGTAACTCCTGTATAAGTAGAGAAAGACTCCTCTTTAAGCTCTGCTTTTGGTAAACTGTCACCCACACGTGATGTAACAGAGAGTTTGTTAAAGTTGTCTCTCCAAGCATCTGCTCGTATGTTTAAAAAAAGCCTATTTGTCACTTTGTAGTTGTACCCTGCACTAAATTTAAATCCTATAGAGTTTGTACTGTCATCAACAAATGAGTCTTGCAGATTATGGTCTATGGTCTCTGACATCTCTACTTTTGCTCTACTGTAAACAACTCCACTGTTTACAAACCATGAGTCTCTTTTGTTTAACATTTGACTATAGACCAAAGAGAGTGCCAAACCATCTGTTTGGTACTTAAAATGACTGGCATAGTCGTAAAAAGAGACATAAGCGTCTGAAGAATCAAGTGAAGCATACCTATAGATTAGATTTATCTTCCAAACATCATCTGCACTCTCTTTTAGCCTATAGTTAACATACAAAGCAAACTCATCTTTGTCTATATTTGCCTTATCATCTAGTGGACTCTGTGTTGTTACCACATACATGTTACTTTTAAGTTCATTGACTAAAAACTTTCCATACACACCCCACAACCATTTATCATAAACATAAGAAGCTCCCAAAGTAAACTCTAGTACATCATAATCTATGGCAGAGTCCACTTCGCTTGAGTGTAACTCAACCAAATAAGAGCTATAGCCAATATCGGCATGGACTCCAAAACCTTTAACTATGTGTGAGGTATCTTTATAAAACTTATCTTCATAGTTTTGTGCATTTAGACTAAGTGTCAATAAGCAAACAAAATATATTTTTTTCAATCTTATCCCTTATATTGGTGGTGCAACAGCAACATCTGCTCTTTTAGGAACAAGCCAAATATTCTTCTCTAAGTTCATCTCTTCAGAGTTGCATTGTCCACGCTCTGTCTCTTTTAGTAAACGTACCCGTACACGTCTAAAAACCTCTTCTATAGGAATCTCTTCATCATCTAAGTAGTTCATAAGAGCGTAAGCATAAGGGCTATGCTTATCATTATATATACTCCAATCTTTTGCTTTTTGATTACGCCTAGTAGCATAAGAGATAATGGTAGACTTAGGTAGAGTAGCAGAGTAGTTATTGTCAAGGAGTACATTTTCATCTCTTTTAATTCCATCATCATAACGGATATGTACTGTTCTAAAATTTCCTCTAAAGTTTTTTAAAGCTTTACTATTCTCTTTCGACTCCATAGCTATATAATGTTTCTGATAATCTCTACAAACATCAAGAGCCACAATATTGTGCCTAGCATTCACCTCTTTTAAAAAATCATAAAACTTATAAATGCTCACCAAAACTTTTTTCTTGGTATCGGTCATCATCAAATATTGCTCAGAACTGTTTTTTTCTAAAGTATTACCATGACCTGCAAAATAGATAAAAACTATAGTGTTTTGAGGTTCTATTTTAGCTTTTAGCTTCTCTAATGCTTGGTTTAACTGATGAAGTGTAACATCTAACTTTAACACGACATCAAACCCTATACTCTCTAAAGTTTTTGCTACTCCTTTTGCATCATATATAGGGTTTTCCAACTCATTATTAAAATAGTGCTGATTGCCTATAACCAAAGCCACTCGCTTAAGAGGTCTCGCTTCTATATTTGGTTGAGTGGTACAACCAAAGAGCAATAAAACATAAAAAAACATCACTATCTTTAACATTTCATTTCTCCTTCCTTAAACTCATGATATAATCATAACATCTTAATTAAGGAGTTATACTTGAAACAACAATCAATTTTTATGGGAATTTTTATAATCTTTTATACCACAGCTTGTAGCAACACTATAACACCTATGAGAACATCTTTTGTTCAAACACATGGTGGAGGTGGGGGGAATCCAGAAGTTAACCTTAATATATGTTTAAGCCTAAAAAACAAAGCAAAATCTCAATGTTTAGACACTATTTTTCCTAATAGTCCAAATATCTTAATATTACCAAGTAATGGAAAACACATTAAATTAGCAGGAAGAGGTAGTTCTATAGAAAAAAGCGTAGTAACATTAAAAAATGATGATATATTATTGCTAAATATAGAGACTTCAACTGTTAAACTACCACTAACATGTAATATTAAAACAGCCAAACTGCTACAAGAGCAAAATAGCCTAGTAGTCAGCATACCTGTAAAAGATATAGACAAAAAAATCACCCTCAAAAATAGAGAGGGTAAACTGCTCCTCGATTACAGCATAATCAAAGAGTAGAGTAAAAGCTTAGTTCTCCTGTAAAATATCTTGAGAACTTTGACATAGACCAAGAAATCTTTCATAAGGATCACAAATCCCTGAAACCGTTGTTGGATTATTCTGTTTAACAGATACCTCAGGGTTTCCACCTATTGTCGAAGCTGTAGCAACAGCACCCAGTACTAAAACAACACTCATAAGTTTCATAAATCTTTTCATGATTTATCCTTTTAATTAAAATATATGATTAGCTATTTAAGTAATCATAGTGCTATTTTATTAGGACAGAGGGAAACATGACAGGAACTTAAAAGAAACATTTTAGGGTGTTTAGGAAACTTTTTGGAAACTTTGTTTTTACTCTTTTTTAGTATAATAGACTTCTTGCAAAGCTAACTTGGAATCGGAGACTTCCATCCCGAATAAAACGAGGCTAAAGCCATCGGTTCCTAATTTTTCAAGATGTATAATATACTACTCAAATGATGAGGGGGAAGTAGATGAATCATACAACAAAAGATGAATTACAAAATAAACTATTGACAAAGAAACTGAACTATATTATAGACGAGTATATAGAAGGTGGAAAAGAAGAATTATCTGTTAAAACCTTTGGATATGCAAGACAGAATCAAGTCTCTAACCTATGTTCAGACAACCCTAAATCTACCACCATTAAAAAAATTCATATGGAGAGTATTGAAAAGCATCATCAAATTCCCTTAAGTATTTGGGATAACTCACTGGCTTTTGAGAAAGAAAAAATTGACCAACTCATTCAAAGTTACAGAGCATCATTAAAAGCAGACAAAATCTCTTTTGATGATGAAGACAGTATCTTCAGTGACAACAAAAAACTCTTTGAAAATCTAAAAGGTGTTTGGTATGCCTATCTCTACCCTTCTAACCCTAACTCAGCCCAAGAGACAGAAGGCATTTGGATAGTAGAAACCACCATACACGATGACTATTCAGTAGTAGACTACTGGGGTAATGCAGCTTATTTAAAGCTTGGGAAAAATCAAAGTCTCATTATCAAAGAACCTTATGAAAACAGTGACTTAACGGTCATTCGTTTTTCAAACCGTCATGTGAGTTTTGAGCATTTTCGTTTTACCATTGTCTCAAACCAAAATGGTACAACCGAGGAGATGGTTAATTTTGGTTTTTACTCTCGTAAAAAATACTCACCCAAAGAAGCAAAAGAGATTTTAGGAGATATGGAGAAAGTACAACTTAAGCTAAATTCTAGTTTTGAGAAGAGGTTAAGAGAAAAAGGGGTTGTTCCAAGTTGATATGACCCCTATTCATCCAGACTCCTTTTCTTCTCGTAAGAGTTATGACTTTGAAAAGACTACTTGTAGTGTTAGTTTAGATTTTGAACGGGTTTTTAAGAGGTTTCGGTAGACATCTTAAGAAACCAGAGACCGTAAAATAAACTATGATATTTTTGGAGGCAGAAGGAGAAAATGTGAAAACTACCTCCAAAGAATATTCCTAAAAAATACTCTTTGGAGACAGAGAAGTTTATCTATAAACCTTCTCCAACTCAACCCTATTTTCAATAAACTCACAATAATCATGATTATCATATATTCATCTGTTTGGTACACTTTTTGTTAAAAGATTCTTTTTTGAAATTTCTGAGTCGATATAGATTTTTTTCTATATAAACTCAGCTTTCTTTTGCTAGTGTTTCTCCAATAGGTATACAAAAGCTAATGCTTTAGAGACAAATAAAAGAGCCAAGAATTCGAGTCAACTCCTATAACTTTTAGTATATTTTCCAACATTTATCTTTACATTTTCTTTGTGGTGAATTATCCCATATAATACCTCTACCTTCAGTAGACATTCCTTCACACATAGCTAAACAGCTTTTACGAGCTATACTTTTCTGTTCTTTCATTAATTTTTCTTGTTCTTGTTGCTGTTGATATCTCCTATTTGAGGAACCATTACTATAATCTGGTGTACTTTTCGTATACCTACTTATCATATGTTTATAACTCCATCCATTATTTAAAACAGTAGCTACTTTTACTGTACCCCTTAATTGTCGTTCTATATTTGCTATGTTAGAGGTATCTCCCTTACAGTTATATTTCTCATATGTACCTACACATGTATTTGCCCATAAAAAACCACAAGAAAATTCAGAAGTACTTGTTGTTCCTGTTGATGTACAAGTAGGTTTTTGAGTCAAACGTATATCTTTATTAGGATACTCTAATGTAATTCCATATGCTTTATCATCATCTTCTATTTTTCTAATGTTCTTTAATTTCAAATCTTTCAAAACATATTTATATTCAATAGAATTAAAAAAATTACTTGGATTTAAATTTTTTCCAAAGTCAGATAAGCTCATTATTGTTTGAGTATAATCTGGAATTAACTCTTGTTTACCAAGTTGAGCCATTTTATTTATCCATTGAGGAACATCTTTAATACCTTTTACGTATGAATCAAAAAGCTTATCATTTGTCTCTTTTTCTATCCTAGCTATCTGCTCTTTTAATTCTTCTTGTTTGGCTAATAAAACTCCTTTAGAATTATCTACATTAATATTATTATTTTGCAATGTATCTATTAAAGACAACGCATAATCATAATTAATATCTGTTTTTGATATACTACTTAATTTATCAAAGAAAAGTGTATAGAATGCCTTGTAACCAAGCAACTCTTTTGCAGAGTTTGAAATATTGATTGGAGAACTTGCACTCTTATCGGAAAGAGAGACTAGAAGAGTATTTAACTCTTCTGTAACACTACTATCAATAGGTTCTACATGAACCCTAATTTCATCACTATTTTCGAAAAAAGTAATTTTATTTTGAAATGATTTATCTAAAGTATTCTTACTCCCTAAATCTATTTCAGTAAACCCTTTTCTCTGCATTACTCCTGAAAAATTTGATTCTGATTTTTCTCCACTTGTGACTTTTTCACAAGTTAAAGCATTATATACGGTTGAAGTTGTTCCATATCTTGAATCTCCAGCATCTATTATGATAAAGCTTTCATTACTTTTTGTATATAGTGATGAGCCTATATAACCTGTCTCTCTGTCAAATTTACAACTTCCATCATTAAGTCTATCACCATTACCCCATGCATATAAAGCATAAGGTAAAACCACTAAAATTAGAGGCAGAAAATTTCTTTTTTTCATAAGTTTCTATTTCCTTAAAATTTCATACCAAATAAAATACTTCCAACAGTATCTTCACTTGTCTCTGCTTCTCCAACAATATCTATTTTCTCTACTTCAACTCTAGCAAAGAAAATACCTCCTGTCGTTTCATCAGTTTGATACTCTATATATGCACCTACTCCATTTTCTAAATCATGTTTTTTGTAACCATCTGCTTTTAGTTCATCTGATTGAACTTCATCAATATAAAGTGCTTTGGAGACTCCAAGAGAAAGAGCTTTCCCTTTCTCTCCAAATCTAAAAACTGTACCACCATACATAGTTACTTGCTTTAAACCTGCATAATATGTTGTTTTTCCTGAGTTACTTGAAGAACTACTCATTCCTGTATTATACTTACCGTTAATACCTACTTCTACATCAAAAAAATTCCGAATAGGATTAAATAAACCATATAATCCACCTTCTAATAAAAATCCCTGTATCTTAGTATCTCCATCTCCACCTATTCTTCCTTGATAACCAATTCCTGCTGAATATCCTAAACGAAACCTAGATGATACTGTACCTGCTGAAGCTCCTTTAAGTTCATCAGTCATAGAACTTTCAGCACTCAATGGTTGAGTAACCAATAATGTTGCACAACAAACAGCACCTAAAATAAATTTTTTCATACTCCACTCCTATACTAATTTTTGATTAACAAAACTAAACTCTAAAGATTAATTTCTATACATCAAGTATAAACAAAATAACATCAACAAATCAAAAATAATACCTGTAAAAAGCATGTAAGATAGATGTATATGATTTTTACATAGTAAAGTACAACATTAATAATTATTTAATGTTATGGAAAACAACATATAACTTTCACTAAAAATTTAACTGATATATCTCAAATCTATAAAATAAAGTTAAATTGAGTTAGAATCCTATTCTAGCATCAACTTAAAAGGAGTTTTACAATGCAAGAAGAAACAGATGAAAAATTTTACAGTAATGAAGAAAAAATAGATTTTTTAATTAGACATCTAAAATTAAATGTAAAAGATATAGCAGACCTTTTTGGTATGCAATCTAACTACATTTCCAAACTTCGTAATGCTGACCACGATACATTGCGACCTTTACACCTATACGCTTTTACAGGTGCATTTAATATTCCCTTTAAAGTTTTTGATAAAAATGTTAAAGACTCAAAACAACTAAAAGCTATTTTAGAAGAGCAAAAAAAAGAGGAAAAAGAGGAACTTTTTAAAAAAAATAAACAACTGATTGATGATATAGAAGGAGACTGGTACGCTTACTTTTACCCCAGTAACCGTTTTTCTGAAATTTACCGTATTAAAACTACCATTGAGCCTGATGGAACAGTTAGTGATGAAAATGGAAACAGAGGAAAACTCTTTATAGGAACCAATCAGTCACTTATTATTAAAGAGGCAAGAAACAGTAAGAACTTAATAAATATTACCTTTGACAACCACCAAGTAGCCTACAACATGTTTCACTTTTCTCTGGTCTCAAAACGAAACCATAACAACTTAGAGATGTTCAACTACGGCTTTTTTTCACGTTATGAGATAGAAACGGACATGCTTAAAGAGATACTTGGAGCAAAAGAGAAAGTACAGCTTAAAATGGAATGTGACTTTGCAGAGAGAATTAGTGAATATGTTACGCTTATTAAATAAAGTTTTTACGCTTCTTTTACTCTTCTCTTTTTTAGGATTTGGGGAAGATTTTGAGAAACTTTGTGATGAAGAGGTTTCTAAAAAAGATTTTAATATTTCCTTGGTACAAAAAGCTTGTTATGAGACAGCTAAAAGGTATGATGAGCAAATGGATATAGAGAATGCTTCAGGTTACTATTTAATAGCTAATAAATTAAATAACATCTTGAAATTTGAAAAAAACATAGAAAAAGATGCTTCAGCTACCTATGTGAATATTGGTCATGTCTATATGCTATTAGGAAATAGTGAACAAGCACATAAATATTATAAAAAATTCTTAATGGTGTATCATAACCCTAATCCATCAATACAAAACGATTTTAAAGAGCTTCTACGTTTCTATCCGTTTTACAAAAAACAACTTATAAAAGGAAAAGAGATATGGAAGGAACTATACTATCCACTAAAAAAGCTTGATGCATTATATGAAGAGGTTGAAGCCTATAAGGATAGTAAAAAGAATTTAAATGAAATCATTAAAATTAAAGAGAAATATTTAAAAAATACGCTCTCTATTGCTTCTGACTACCAAAATTTAGCTCTTATTTTAGAGTATCAATATAGTCAATACGATGAAGCTCTATATCTATATGGGAAAGCACTCAATATCTTTTTAAAGCTTTTAGGAGAAAATTATTTTGATACTGCAACTGTATATTACAACATTGCTAATATATATAATACAAAAGGAGATTATACAGAGGCATTAGAACTCTTTCAACATGTCTTAAAAGTTGATTTATTGCTATTTGGAGAAGAGAACTCTGAAACCTCTGCCACCTATCATAATATGGCTAATGTAAATGCTAATATAGGCTCTTTTAAAAAAGCATTTGAACTTTATCAAAAATCTTTACAAATTGATTTAAAAATTTTAGAAGATAAAGAACATGACCATATTATGGCAACCTATCATGGTATGGCTAATATTTTATCTTATCAAGGAAAATATGATGAAGCCTTAAAACTTTATTTTAAAGTATTAGAGGTAGATTTAAAAAGAGGACATGAACAGAGTATTGAGACAGCTTCCTTGTATCACAATATAGCAAATGCCTTTAAAGATAAAGCAGAATACCAAAAATCATTAGATTACTATCATAAATCTCTAAAAATTACAGTCTCACTTGTTGGTGAAAAACATGCTGAGACCATTACAACACTACATAATATAGCATACGTCTATCACTACTTAGGAAATTATAAAAAAGCATTGGACATCTATTTTAAAGTGTTAAATCTTGACTTAGAAATCTTTGGACTCAACCATCCTCATACAGCAACAACATATCATCATATAGCCTATATTTATCAAGATAAAAAAATGTACAGTGAAGCATTAGCTATTTATAATATGTCACTAGATATTCGTGAAGCTATTTTAGGGGAACATCACATTAGTACAGCTTCAACCTATCATAATATTGGAAATATTTTAGAAGATTTAGAGCATTATGATGAAGCTTTAGAACAGTACCATAAAGCTTTAAAAATAGAAATAGACATATTGGGTGTAGAACACCCAACAACAGCCAATAGTTACCATAACATTGCTAATGTTTTACAATCACAAAAACACTATGAAGAATCATTATCTTATTATTATAAGGCATTAAAAGCAAATTTAAAAAATTTAAGAAAAAATCATCCTACTATTGCCATTAACTATCATAACATTGGAATTAGTTTGTTCTATCAAAAACAGTATAAAGAGGCTTATGAAGCAACTAAAAAATCTTTTGATATTTTTTTAAAAAATAGGCAAATCAATATTATAAATCTTGACAACAGAGAAAAAGAGAACTATCTATCACATAATAGAGATATTATGCGAATTTCTCATCTTTTTAAAACTCTTTTGTTTTATAATAAACAACAACCACAAAAAGAATTGATACATAATGGTCTGAGTTATTGGCTTAACTACAAAGGAAGCATCTTTGAATACCAAAATATATTAAGTATGATAGAAGAGAGAAGTAAAGAGAGCAACACCATAGAAAATATTCAAAACCTAAGAGCATTAACACTTCAACTAGCCAAACTAGAAAATACACATATACATAAAAGAACAAAAAATTATAACGAAAGAAAAAAAGAAATAAAAAAACAGATACATAATATTCAAATAATTCTTAGTAAACAGACTCCACAATTTAAAGAGTTGCTAGGCTTAAATCACATAGACTCTACGCTTATAGCCAACACACTCAAACCTCATCAACTCTACCTTGACTTCGTTAGAGGAGAGAAAAACTACTATGTTTTTACTTTAGATAAAAGCAATCATATTACTTTCCAGCAGATAAGTGAGAAAGATAGTATATCTATAGAAAAGAACATACAAGCTTTTAGAACGAACAACAACAAAATGGCAAATGCCATCAGCAACAAACAGTTAACCAAAAAGCTAAACCAAGAGCTAAAAAAAGAGAGCCAACAGATACTCTCTACCATTTACAACAAACTTTTCAAAAACTATTTACAAGAGCAAGTTAAAAGCAAAAGCTCTCTAATCATCTCTCCTGATGGGGTACTAAACTTTTTACCTTTTGAAGCACTTTATAATGAGCAAAAATACCTCATAGAGAAGTATGCCATAAACTATATCTCTTCAGGAAGGGAACTCATTCGACAAAGCAAAAGAAAAAAACAAAAAAGCTCTGAAAAAGTTGTGGTCTTTGGAAGTCCCGATTTTTGGTTAAAACTACCAAAAAATAATGCTTCCAGTCTAACCAAAGATGTCATTAGCCAAGAAAATGCAACCATTTTTGATATAGAGTTTACAACATTAGAAATTTCTAAACAAGAGATAGCAACAATGAAACACTATTACCCAAAACTAGAAGTTTATCAAGAAGAGAATGCCACGGTTGAGAATCTTTTTAAAATCCAAAACCCAAAAATACTTCACATCTCTACTCATGGATTCTTCTTAGACAATAAAAACAATCCAAACCCCATGTTAGCCACAGCTTTAGCATTTGCAGGGGCAAACTATGCAAACTATAAAAATGATGCAAGAGGTATTGCCACAGCACTTAAACTCTCTGGTTTAAAATTACAACATACAGAGTTGGTCGTTTTATCTGCTTGTGAAACAGGTTTGGGTAAAATAGACCAAGCAGAAGGAGTTACAGGCTTACCCAAAGCTTTCATACAAGCAGGAGCTAAGCATGTAATGATGTCTCTTTGGAGTGTAAGCTCTAAAGAGACCGTAACCCTAATGCAACACTTTTATGAGAATATTCATAAAGGAGACAACTACGCTACAGCTTTACACAAAGCAAAACTCCAAATGATTACCATGCACCCTTACTATTGGAGTGCATTTATTATGAGTGGAATTTAAGCAAAATTTTGAAAAAGGAGAAATTATGCTAAATAAATTGAGTTTAACACTAATTATAACCGTTAGCCTATGGGCTTCAAATCTATCTGAAGATATACAACATACTAAAAAACCTCCTGTAGATGAAGGTAATGATTTAAAACCAAAAGCCGATAAAATCAAAGGTATTACTTTTGTGAATGCAGAAGAGTCCAACAGCACAACCACACTCTCTTTAGAAAATGAGAAAAAGAGTATTGTTATTACATTCACAACAACCTCTCATGTTCCACTTACATGTAAGGTTATACGTGAGAAGAAAGAGGTTTTCTCTATAGAAAAAGAACCAAGCAATCCAAGAGTAAGCAGAGCTTTAAAATTTGAAATTAAAAAGTCTGAGCTTAAAGCAGATGATGAGATTATTATTTTGAACAGTTCTAAGGTTGTGATTAGAAAAATAGAAGTTAAAAAATAATCTGATAAAACAAAATTTTTAACTCCTCTTGAAGATACCGAAGCTGGTGCTTCGGTATGAGGGAAAAATTATTTTTTTAATTAGCTAACGCAGCCTGAGCAGCAGTATAAGTTCTATAGAACTTTCCATCATGACCTGAAAAAGTAATATAGTCATTAGTTTCACTTACTGGAGCATTAAAATTTTCATTAAATGATTTTCCATCAGCACCTGTACCACTAATATTTAATGTGTCATTTGTTACAGAATAAGAAAAAGTCTGTGTTTTAGTCTCTCCATTTTCTTGCCATGTATCTGTCACTGTATGTCCATCTGAATTAAATTGTAAGGTCTCTACATGTGGAGTATCTGCATTATCAGCTGTTACATAATAAGTTTGTCCTACAATCAATTCAGTTAAACTATTTGTTATTGGTTGGTTGGGTTGTGATGGTGTTCCACTACTTTCAACAAGTTTAGCAGTAATAGCATCAAAAGCTTTTTGATTGTAAACTACTATAGGCTCTTTTTTACCTGCTGTGTCAGAATTCCCTTCCCATACTTCTCCATCTTTCATGGCATACATTGGCATGTCAGTATGTTTTCTGTATTTGTCTTCAATATGTACTAAAAGAGCTTCTATGTTAGAGTTTGGTAACTTTTTAATCTCCCATGTTCCTACACCAGAGGTTACTAATGAGTTGTCATTTTTCACAGCAACCAATGTTCCAGAAGTTTGGTTTTCTTGGTCACAAGCAAAGGCTATTCCTCTAGCACCACTATCCTCTTTTGCATGTTGAAAATATCTATCTCCACATTGAACTTCTACTACTTCTGACAAAGAAGCATAGTAGTCATTTTCTGTATTTCCACGACTCTGTGCCTTTTCACGTAGGCTATAATTATCTTTAAGAATTTCAAATCCAAGTTTAATCTCTTCTGCACCTTTTGGCATGGTTACAGTAATATCGGAACCATCAATGGCTTTAATGCTTTTACCCTCTAAATCTTTAACACTAGCAAAAGTAAGTTGATAAACTTCATTTAAAGTAACTACTTTATCATTGTCACTAACTACTGTTGCCATGGTATTGCTGTCAGACTCTTCTACCCATTGTCCATTTTCTAAATGAAAATCTCTACTATCATCATTATTTTCATCAAGAACAAAAGAGCCATCTTCAAATGCTAATTCAGAGTGTGTAAATTTTTTATCAGCTGAAAATGCAAATTTTTCTGCTTCAAATGTAGACTTATTCCCACCGTTATAATCTTTTTTAACATCGGCATAGAAGTTACTAGGGAACGTAAACTTTGCACCCGTAGCTGCAATTTCTGCTTTTGTACCCTCAACATGAGCAGCTGCCTCTTCAGCAGTTACATAGTGACCTGTAAAAGTAAAACTCTCATCACTCTTTGCTTCTTCTTCTATACTTTTAATGACATTTTTTAAATCATCATCATTTTCAGGGACAGCCTCTATGCCTTTATTTTTTAAGACAGCAATAACTTTGGGTGTAATAGTAATTTTTCCATCTTCTGCATTGTCAAGTGACTGTAAAAACTGTGTTGTTTTTGCATCATCTTCTACAAATGTAGCACCATCTTTTAACTCTGATGCTTCAACTATAGGTAGTTCAATGTCTCCCACTTTAAAAGTACAAGATTTTCCAACTTCAAAAGTAAACTTTCCATCTGCATCTGTTTTACCTGTTTCTTTACCACAAACATAAGTAAGTCCACTTACAGCAGCATCTACATAATACCCTGTACCAGTTTCAGGAGCAGTTGAACCTCCTCCTCCACAACCAACAAGTGCCAATACTGTTGCTACTGATAAACCTACAAGATTAAATTTCCTCATAACTCTTCCTTTGTTTTAATTTTAACTTTTATTATAATTCATAAAAACTAATTTTATAATTAAATATTAGTGTAAAGTTAGTGGATAAAATATAAATAAACTTTACACCAATCATTAAGAATTATAATTATTTAAATTAGTTATAATTTTTAATATTAATTTACAAAAGGTGTTCTACTCATGAAAAAAACCATATCAATCATCACAGCATTAACACTCTCTTCACTCTCTGCAGGAGAGTTTCAATCACTTGGTCATCACAGTACCTCTATGGGTGGTGTTGGTGTAGCATCAGCAAAAGGCTCTATGGCAGGGTACTTTAACCCTGCCCTTTTAACGCAAAGTAAAAGCAAAGTTGAAGTTGCCTTAGGTGTAGGAGCTGCTCTTCGTGAAAACAACATTGGAGAACAACTAGATACTCTTAAAACCCTTGAACTAACCGATACCATAGACCGTATCGCTAATAATGTGGGAGGAACAAACACTCAAACAGATAGAGACAATATCAAAGAGGCAAAAAAGCTTCTTAAGAGTATTGGAACAAAAAATGGTATAGCTATTATGCCTACTGCATACCTCTCTACACAAGTTAACGAGTATGCCATTGGAATCTATGGAACAGGAGATATTTCTGCTACAGCTCATGTAGACAATAAGCGTTTAGATTTAAGTGTAAAGGGTAACGATGGCAAATACTATAACTACAACCCAGATACAGACCAATACAGTGAAATAACCCAAGCAGCCTACGAAGAGGGTTCCTTAGAGTCTGCCATAGGTGAAAATGGTACTACCTATGTAGATGTAAAAGGTTTGGCACTTCTTGAAGTTCCTGTATCTTATGCTAAAGCATTTGACTTAAAGCAAGGAGAGCTATCGGTTGGAGGAAGTTTAAAACTGATGAAAGGTTCAACCTTTGTTAAACGTATGGATATAGATTCAGAAGATAATACAGATGAAAATCTTGACGATTATAAAAAGGACAGCTCTAATGTAGGTCTTGATTTAGGTGTACTATTTAGACCATCAAACGTTAAAAAATTATCGGTTGGTCTAGTAGCAAAAAATATTAACTCACCTAAGTTTGACACCATAGATGGAGGTTCACTTAAAGCTGATATGCAATTAAGAACGGGTTTACTCTATAACTATAATGAGCAAGTAGAACTGGCAATGGACTTAGATGTAACAAGTAATGAAACATTTATTCCAGGGTACGATAGCCAACAACTGGGTATGGGTGTCAACTACAAACCTGCATCATGGGTCTCACTTCGTGCAGGTCTCATGCAAAACCTAGCCAACAGTAATGAAGGGGTTATCTACTCTGCTGGTTTTGGAATTGGAGTTCAAGCCTTAAGCTTAGATGTTGCTGCCCAAATGGCAAGTAAATCAGGGAGTTACGATGGAGAAGATGTTCCTAAATTTGCAAAAGTAAATGTGGCACTTGTTTCTCGTTGGTAAACAACGTACATTCTCGTGACGACGTTAAACGTCGTCACAAAAAAATCTCTTTTTAAAAACTATAACTCACATCCACAAATGCCATGTCGTTATTTTTAACAGCATCAAAACGTTTTGAGCCACCCATGTAGTCAACATAACCAACATTGGCAAAGATTCCATCGGCTATATCATATTTGACCCATGCTCTTTGGAAACCACCCTCGTCTAAACTTTTACCAAACAGAGAGATAAGATAGTTTCCATGAACGGTAGCATTTACAAAGTCAGAACTTACACGAAAGGCTTGTTGGTAAGTGTTCTCTTCAACGGGAAGTGGATTGTTTTTTAGAGCTTGGTCATAATCATGCACTTTTCTAAGTGAGACATCATAAGAGATACGTGTATCGGCAATACCATTGTACTCTAAACCTACTAAACCATCGGTTCTTTTAAAAGTTTTATCTTGTGTTGGTGTATATTTGAGTCCATCAAAATGAGCCAACTCACCCTTTAATAACCACGAGCCACTTAGAACATTTAGAGCTGTACCAAACATCTTTACTTTATCATGGTTTAACTTTCCATTTTTAAAGTAACCAGTGTCATTATGTAAATTACTCGCATAAAAGTTAACATCCCAGCCTGAAAACTCTGCTCCAATACTTAGAGCTGGAGTAATATCGCTATAGCTTTCATTACTTGGTAGAGAGTTTGGTGATGCGTTAAATGCTCCACCAGCTGGTGGATTTTTGGAAAATCTCTGCTCCACTACAGCAATAGGGGTAATACGCCAATCACCTACAAAATAGTCAAACTTAGCCATACCTACAGGCAGACGCAAATCTTCAATATCTACCATGGCAGGACGACGATTATCAAGAGGGTTGAGTACATCAGTAATACGAATAGTGTCACTTCGTCCCCAAACCACTACCTGACGACCCAACTTCATATCTAAGTTATCGGCTAGACTCCCCTCTACATAAGCATCAAAAAGCTCAACTTCACTCTTTAGTTCATCTAGCTCATCATTAGAGTACTTCTCTGTACCTCGTATGTCATAAATAGCATCATAATAGGCTTTTGCATTGGTCTTAAACTTAAATCCATTGTCAAATTTATGTTCATAGTCTAAGAGTAGAGAGGTTTTTAGTGAAGAGATATTATCATGAGGAGAGTCATCATTGGGAGCAAAGGCTACTTGTTCAGTTACTTTTCCTGTAAAGTCACCTAAAACCCCTACAAATTTATCATCTTTATCTTTTGCAGAGTTGATAGGCTCATCATCAAACCCATCCATCAACTCATCGGTAGCATCATTTTTTTTAACGTTCTCTTTTGCTTTATCAGATTTTGCAACAGGTTCATCATCAAACCCATCCATAATGTCATCTTCTATTTTCTCTTTGTTCTCATGCTTAGTGTTAGAAGCAGATAGAGTATCTTTTTTAGTAGTAGAGGGTCTTTTTTTTACTGTTTGAGTTGTTGGTTCATTGTCGAAACCATCTAAAATATCATCTAGCGTTTCTTCAGCATTTACTGTTGTCATTAAAAGCATTGCTAGAAGTGCCAGTTTTGATTTTGACGGTGTTTTCGAGGAAAACACCCTACCGTTGATTGACATTAGAGTCCTTTTTCTAATCTTCTTGTAGTAAAGACATCATCTGAAATTGGAGCATTTAATGCAACATTTGAAAAGGTTAAAATAGTCTTATGCAAGGTGTCTTTCCCTTTTTTAGTGGTCATGGTCATCTCATCTACCAACCAAATTCCACTCTCTTGGTGTATCTGCTTTAGGTCAAGGTACTTCTTTTTTCCATTGGTCATAAAGTTAATAGCTCGAACTACCATATAGTTGTCTTTACGTACAATAGCTATCGTTTTTGTATAACCTGACTCATCAATGGTCTCTTGATTTCTTGGGGTTGCCTCAATCATCCAAGCATCATTACCACGAACTTTTGTCTCTTTTAAAATTTTAAAATCATAATCTTCTAAGTCTCTGTCTGTCATGTCAAAATAGGAGAAATCAGAACCCATAAAGCTTGAACTCTTATCTGTCGATGGAATTCTTTTTACTTTTTTAAGAGCTGGTAAATATAACCACTGGTCATCATCTTTTGCCCCATCATCATAGTCATAAGTTAAAAAAGCTGTATTTTTTACATCTGCTGGACTTTTAAAAAAGAGTGTTCTATGTTCATCTGCTCCAAAATCTTTACTATATGATTTTAGGTCACGAGTACGCTCATTTCCATTTTTATCAATCAGCACCATAAGCATATCTTGTTCTAGTGTAGTACCATCATCTCTAGCATCTACCTTTTCCATAATAGCTCTTGCGTTGGCATCATCTGCCATAAGATTTGTAGTTAGAAGTGTTGCTCCTACTCCTAGTAAAAATAGTATTTTTTTTGCTTTCATTTTTGTATCCTTTTATTTTAAATATTTGTTCAATTTCATAGAACTTATCTTGGAAGTATATACTATCAAGATGAACTGAATGTTAATTTAAGAGAAAATCACTTAACTCTCTCCCACTCAAACTTACAAATATTTCTATCCTTTTTAGAAAATTCAATACCAATAATAGTTATCTCTTTTGCACTAGAGAGATACCTCTCATGATACGTCTTCTCTTTTATCTGCTCTAATGCTTTGCCATCTCTATTTGCATTTTCTACTACTTTAAATTCTATTATGTAAACTTGGCTCATATCAGGCGTAGCAATGGTTAAATCAATTCTGCCTAGATTAGTAGTATCTTCAGCTCTAAACTCAATACCCAACCCTGCTAGATAAGCATAGATAACATTAGCATAATACCCCTCATGATTTTGCATCTCATTTTTTCTATAACTATCATTAGGCAACATAGCAAAGAGTTGACGGATTGCATTTTCAAATATGGTCATATCTTTAAACTCAATAGCATCAAATATAGGATTTTTTTGTAAAATAGTGTCAGTTAAAAGATAGCGAAAAATCCGTTCATTGAGTGCTGTTCTTACTTCAAGGTTTGGATAGCCTAGTTTAAAAGTCTCTTGATTAAAACGTCTCTTAACCTCTTTGATAGTTAAATATCCTGTTTGAAAAAGAAGTGTCTCTATCTTTATATCATCTACATCAAAACTGCTTAAATCGGTCTCACTCATAT
>JALXFN010000124.1 GCA_027068975.1 Campylobacteraceae bacterium
TAATTACAGCAATGCCTATAGATACCTATAAATAACTGTAGAGAAGAAAGAAATGACACGATAGGCAAAAAAAAGCCACTAGCAATCACTTGCTAGTGGCAGGAAGCACCTACTTTTTATTTTTATTTTTATTTTTATTGTTGTTATTTTCACAGTAGCTACAATGTAATGAGTACTTTGTAGCTAAGTTCGCGCAACCCAATAGCGACCTTCATGTGACCCACCTGTTTGTTGTATTATTGCCACACCAATGTTCTTTTTATACATCTTTTAATACGAAAAATCATATTTTTTTTAAATTAATCATTTATTAATTTTATTTTTATTATCATGTTTTATAAGTTAAATTTATTAGATAATTTTAACATATAGAAAATGTGAATACTCACATACAACAAAAAGGATAAGAATGAAATTTGAAAAATTTTCTAAGGTATTAGCAGGATTATTGTTAACAGTAGGTATTGCACAGGCAGACTTAACAGCAGAACTTCATGGGATAAAAGGAAATGCAGATGCACAATCAAAAGAATTTTTAAAAAAAATTGATGCAGTTGGCTTTCAATGGGCTGGGAATGATAATATTCAAATTCCTTATTTTAAAAAATTTCATGATAAAAACCTTGATCTTTTGAGTTTCTTTACGGTAACAAACTTAGATGTTATGAGAGAGCTTCTTCTTAAAAATCCAGACTTTGGTGCTTATGCTCCATATAACATGCTTTTTTATAAACTTTTAGATGCTAAAGAGAAAATAACATGGTTTGGACATCTTGATGCAGATTTAATGTTAAATATCATTGGTGAGAAAGATGAAGCAAATAGAAAAACTTTTAAAGATATGGTCGCGAGTTTAGATGAAGTAGCGATGAAAGAGTTGAAACCAACAGAGTCTAAAAAACTTGAGTATACAGATAAGCTTCCAGAGCAACCTTTAACTAAAATGGTTATGAAATTACCTGATAATTTAAAAGATACTGATGCGATTACTGAATGGACAGAAAATTGGGTTGAGACGCATGATGGTGCTTTTGTGAAAAATGAGTTCATTATTGCTGGTTTTTTAGATTTTAAATTAGAGTATGATGATGCAGAAAAAGAGTTTTCTAAATATGATGCTTATTGGGTTTCTTCACTATGTCATTTTAAATTCTCTAACTCAATTTTTAACCATGGTGAACCACAAGCTGGTCTCTTTGCTCCATGTTCAGTCTATTTTTATGTTCCAAAAGGTTCAAAAGAACTTCATGTAGGTTATGCCAATGTTAAAAACTGGTTAGCAACAGCAGGAATAAAAGATGAGGCTATGAGAAAGAGTATTGAAGAAATTGATAAAAAAGTTGTTGAAACATTTAAAGGTCTAGGTTTTGAACTTGAAAATGCGTCTGATACTAAAAAAGAAGCTCCTGCTAAAAAAGCTGCGTAATGCACATTAATAAAGGGTAGAATAGAACTTCTACTCTTTATTTTCAGATGATTTTATCTCTTCTTGCTTTTTCCGTTCTTCTTGTTCTTTTCGCTTCAGGTCTTCGTACCATTTTTGCTCTTGTATTTTAGCCATTCTTTGTCTTTCTGTTATGCGTAGCTTCTCTTTTAATGCTTTCATTGCAGGTTTTCTGTTTGGAGATATTTTTGGACATTTAAAAACCACATTATCATCTCCATTTTCAAAAATAATGTGAATGGCATCATCTTTATATAGAACATTTCTCATTTGAGAGTAGTAACGCTCTACACACTCTCCAGGTGCTTTAACAGGTGCACATTTTTTAGGAAGAGGTCCTAGCTTTGGTGCTAGAAGGTTAAATGGTGTTGCTGATTGACAAATACTAAAGTATTCACGTGATAAAATTAGAGCCTCTAGTTTTCTCTCTGCAACAATGGGCTGTTTTTTAGGATTTGATTGAAAAAGAGGATAAGCTATTTTTTTAGTACCAACAGGAAAATAGAATACAACTTCATCTGTACACATATTATTACTCTCTTTAGAAAAAATTTGTATTTGATCACCTTCAAAACTAATCTCTTTTTCTATACCAGCTTTAATAGCATCTTCAAACTCAGTAAGTACTGCTTTTGCTTTTGCTTCAAAAGCATAATAACTTTTACGAGAAAAGTAAAAGAAAGCTATTGTAATAAACGAAAAAAGTATACTAATATATACCCCAATTTCTACATGGAATTTTACATACATAACGTAGCTATATGCAATTATAGTAAATAGACCAAGTGTTATCCATGCAAATCTCATACTATTTGACCAAAAAAAATCAGTCCAATTACGTATGAAAATTTCTCTTTTTACTTTTCTACAGGCCGCCTTATTGGACAGTACTGTAGTTTGTTTAGCGAGTTTCATTTGTATCAGTATTAAAATAAAACTAAGTAAGACAATGAGTACGATTCCTGCAAGAGCAAGTGCAATGTATCCTATAATTTCATGCATAATGAGTACCTTCTCCCAATTTTTAATTACTATTATATCAAATTTTGATGTTTATCGTTAGTAATGGTTGCTATTTCTAAAAAAATTCTGTTACAATTCAAAAAAATATTGAATGGGTGATAGAGATATATGAAAAATTTAATTATCGTTGAGTCCCCAGCAAAAGCCAGAACCATCTCTGCTTTTCTTGGAAAAAATTATAAAGTTATTGCTTCAAAAGGTCATATTAGAGATTTGCCTAAGAGTTCATTTGGAATTACTGTAGATGAAGATGGTGTGTTTGTACCTAAGTATTCTATTTCCAGAGATGTAAATCCTATTGTTAAAGAGTTAAAAAAGTTGGCAAAAGAGGCAGAAACGGTCTATATCGCGACCGATGAAGACCGTGAGGGTGAGGCGATTGGTTATCATATTGCAATGGCAATAAAAAAAGACCCAGCATCTTTGCCTAGAATTGTTTTTCATGAAATTACTAAAACAGCTATTCAACATGCTCTTAATAACCCTAGAAAACTTGATATGGATTCAGTTAATGCTCAACAGGCAAGACGACTACTTGATAGAATTGTGGGGTACAAGCTCTCACCACTTTTAGCAAGTAAAATTCAAAAAGGTTTAAGTGCAGGGCGTGTTCAGAGTTCAACACTTAAAATTGTTGTTGATAGAGAGCGTGAAATAAAAGCCTTTAAGCCTGAAGAGTATTGGACTATTGATGGTCTGTTTGAGAAAAATATCGACTCTAGTATCTACTCTTTTGAGGGTAATAAACTCGATAAAATGAGCATTAAAAATGAAGCAATGGCAACAGAGATTGTTCAGTCGGCTGTTAAAGAGAATTTTGTGGTGGAGTCTTTAGAGAAAAAAGAGCGAAAAAGTAAAACTCCACCACCATTTATGACCTCTACTTTGCAACAGGCAGCTTCTACACAGCTAGGGTTCTCTCCTAAAAAGACCATGATGGTAGCACAAAAGCTCTATGAAGGTGTCAAAACTGACAAGGGAAATATGGGGGTAATTACCTATATGAGAACCGATAGTTTAAACTTGGCAAAAGAGGCTGTAGAAAGTGCTCGTGAGTACATTCAGAGCAATTTTGGTGATGATTATTTACCTGCTAAAGCTAAAAATTACAATACCAAGTCAAAAGGGGCACAAGAGGCTCACGAAGCAATTCGTCCTACGAGGGTTGATTTTTCACCAGTAGTTGCAAAGGACTATTTGGGTGCAGATGAATTTAAACTCTATCGTCTTATCTATAACCGTTTTTTAGCTTGTCAAATGACTGAAGCGAGACTTGAGTCTCAAACACTTCTTTTTAAAGGTGAAAAATCTGTCTTTAAAGCAAGTGGAAGAAAGCTTCTTTTTGATGGTTTTTATAGAGTTACAGGTTATAGTGACAAAGATAAGCTTTTACCAGAACTTAAAAAAGGTCAAGAAGTTACTTTAGATGATATTAAGTCAGAGCAACACTTTACTGAGCCACCTGCACGTTATAATGAAGCAAGTCTTATTAAAAAGCTTGAGTCATTGGGAATAGGGCGACCAAGTACCTATGCTCCTACAGTTACTATTTTGCAAACTAGAA
>JALXFN010000125.1 GCA_027068975.1 Campylobacteraceae bacterium
ATATTTACTTTAATTAATATTCTATCAATATTTTTGATAGAATAGAATTTAACATCAACTAAAAGGAACAGAATGAAAAAACTAATTACCCTCTCGGCTATTGCCCTATCAACACTACTATTAACAACTACTGCTCAAGCAAATGAAGAGGCTCATGCTAAACATGACACTAATGCCACTGAAGCGAAACATGAAACTCATCATGAAAAACACTGGGCATATATGGGGAATGTAGGTCCAAAACATTGGAGTGAAGTAAAAAAAGAGTTCAATATGTGTTCAGAAGGTAAACAACAATCACCAATCAATATTGTTGCCTCAAAAGATATAGATTTAAAACCTCTTGACCTTAACTATACAACAGGTTCATCAACCATTATCAATAATGGTCATACTATTCAAGTAAATATTGCAGATGGTAGTGTTTTAAAAATTGATGGTGCGGACTATAAACTTAAACAGTTTCACTTCCATGTACCAAGTGAAAACAATATCAATGGTCAAGCATACCCATTAGAAGCTCACTTTGTACATGCTACTGACGATGGTAAACTGGCTGTTGTAGCTGTTATGTTTGAAGAGGGTGCAGAGAATCCTGTTCTTGCAAAAGCTTGGAAAAAAGTTCCATCTTTAAAAGTTGGAGAAGAGGCAAAATGTGGTCTCAGTGCAGATGAAGTAAAAGCTCTTATGCCTGAAAATAAAGACTACTACAAGTTTATGGGTTCTTTAACCACTCCTCCATGTAGTGAAAATGTAAAATGGCATGTTTATAAAAATACTATGACTGCTTCAAAAGAGCAAATTAATACATTCTTTAGTACTTTTAGTTTCCCGAACAACAGACCAGTTCAAGCAACTAATGATAGAGAAATAGACGAATAATTAGATTGTGGGTATAAAATACCCACAATAAACAGTTATGAACGCTTAGAAGCTCGTTTACATTCACTTACAAAATGAATAGCATTCTCTACTGGCACATCAGGGAGTATTCCGTGACCTAAATTAAAGATATGTCTTCCATCTTTCATAGTTTCGGCTAACGATTCAACACACTCAGTAGTAGCCTCTTTGCTGTAAAGTCTACATGGCTCCATGTTACCTTGGAGTACATACTTGTCTCCTAGTTTCTCTTTTGCAAGTGCCATTGGAGTTCCCCAATCTACACCAAATACGTCAAAGTTACCATAAACAAGACCTTGCTCTATAAACGAAGCAACACCTTTAGGAAACATAATTATAGGCGTATCAGGATATTTAGATTTTAAGTAGTCAGCTATCTCAACCATGTATTTCCATGAGAACTCATCGTATTTACTTGGTTCAATCGCTGCTGCCCAGCTGTCAAAGATTTGTACTACATCTATTCCAGACTCTATCTGCTGTTCCATATAATATTTTACCACTTGGGTCACTTCATGTAAGATATTATGCAACAGTTCAGGGTTTGAATACATCATCTTTTTACAGATATTATAGGTCTTTGTTCCTTGACCCTCTATCATATAGGTAGCCAATGTCCAAGGAGCACCACAGAAACCAATAAGGGCAATATTATCATCACGCTCATCAAGCTGTGTACGAAGAAGCTTAATAGTATCGTAAACATATGTTAACTTATCTGCTGCCTCTTTACCTTTGACCAATCGGTCTAAATCTTCTTGAGTCTTAATCGGGTCTGAAAACTTTGGACCTTCACCTTTCACAAAAGACAAATCCATTCCCATCTCATCAGGAATTACCAAAATATCTGAAAAGAGAATAGCTGCATCAACACCTACAATATCTAATGGTTGAATAGTTACTTCAGCTGCTTTTTTAGGGTCATGACAAAGGTTTAAAAAGTTTCCAGCTTCTGCTCTTACTTTCATGTACTCAGGAAGATAACGTCCTGCTTGTCTCATCATCCATACTGGAGTGTATGGGGTCTCTTTACCTAGACATGCGTCTACAAATATTTTACTATTGCTCATTAATGGTCACCACCTTTATGTAAAAAATATAATGCTACAGCTAAAGCTAAAATAGAAATAGCAAAATAGACTAAGTCTAATGCTCCATCATATGTTGTGAAAAGTACCCGTTGGAAAAAGTTTACCACCAATACCATAACAATTACTTTACCTAATTTGTCTTTGAGTTCATCGAGTGAATGAATTTCCAATATCTTTGAAGCTCCTTGACGCTTTGCCACATCTATCTCAGAGATAAAAAGTTCATAGAGTCCAAACCCAAAGATAAACATAACAACAGCCATGAGGTACAAATCAACAGCTCCAATAATTCCACCAACAATCTGCTCATGAAATTTTTCAGGGTGTAGGTGATTAAGGTAGGTACTAACTATATGAGCAACCACCTCCCAAACATCAACAGAAGCAACAATAAAGAGTGCTACCCCTCCCATCATAGAAAAAATAACTGCAAGAAGTACAAAAAATCTTGTATTCCACAGAGTTGATTCAAAAAAATGTTCAATAAACTTCATATTAATCCTCCAACTCTGTCCACTTTTGAGCAATACGTACAGCATTGGTCGCTGCTCCTACTCTCACTTGGTCAGCCACACCCCAAAGATGAAGTATATTTGACGCATATAAATCTTTTCTAATTCGTCCTACATAGGTCTCATCTGTATCGGTTGAGGTTATAGGCATTGGATATTCATTGTTCTTCAAATCATCTACTAGAGTAACATTTTCAAACTCAGCTAAAACTCTTCTAGCCTCTTCTACAGAAACATCTACACCCTCTTCAAAAGCAACGGTAATCGACTCAGAGTGAGAACGAAGAACAGGAACACGTACACAAGTTGCACTCACAGCAAAATCTGAATGCATGATTTTATTGGTCTCTAGTACCATCTTCATCTCCTCTTTAGTATAACCATTCTCTTGAGGCGTATCGATATGAGGAATAACATTAAGAGCTATCTGATGTGCAAATGCTTCAACTTTAGTTTCATCTAACCTAAAGGCAAAGAAATCTTGCATTTGACGAACAAGCTCTTCCATTCCTGCTTTTCCTGCTCCACTTGTTGCTTGATACGTTGAAACATCCACTCTTTTTATACCATACAAATCATGTAACGGTTTAAGCAGTTGCACCATCTGAATGGTTGAACAGTTAGGGTTTGCAATAATCCCTGTCTCTTCCCAAAGCTCAATATCTTCAGGATTAACTTCTGGTACAACCAAGGGTACCTCATCCATCATTCTAAAATGTGATGTGTTATCAATAACAACTGCTCCAGACTCTACTGCATACTTTGCATATTTTGCAGAAATGCTTCCTCCAGCAGAGAAGAAAGCAATGTCAATATCTCGTCCTCTAAAGACATCTTCGGTTAGCTCTTCTATCTTATACTCTTTCCCTGCAAACTCTATTACTTTACCTACTGAGTTGGCAGATGCCAAAGGCAATAACTCTCCAATAGGGAAGTTCTGCTCTTCAAGAACTCTAAAAAGCTCTTCACCAACAGCTCCACTCGCACCAACTACAGCAACATTATACTGCTTCACATCTATCCTTTACTGTTGAATCTTTTCAACTTTTATTATTTGGTGTTATTTTAACTAAATGGGTGTGAGGATTGGCTTTTTACTAAGGTTTTTAAATATTACTAAGAGAAGATGTATCATTGTGTGAGTATTTTTACTCACACAATTTTTAACTAACTGCACTCATAGCTATCAGATACACTATCATATTTAGCATTTTGAAGGTCACAATATTTTTCAGACACAGGAAGAGAAGAGTCTTCTTCATCCATTGTATTTATCTCTGCAAGAATATTTAATAAATCTTCCTTTTCCATTACTTTTATCTCTATATCTTCTATCTCATGCATCTCTTGTTCATACCTTTCTCTTTCTAATGCATTCATTACATATTTTTCATGAGGAAGACGAATAATATTTTCATCTATCTCTAATTCCATATCTTCAGCTTCAACAATAGTTGATTTATGGATACTATTCTTAAATTGTTTAAC
>JALXFN010000126.1 GCA_027068975.1 Campylobacteraceae bacterium
ATTTTAATACTGTATAGACCATCTTCTATTAAAACCTCTCCTGATATATTTTTAATGTGTTGCAGTTTAATACGCTTATTAAGCTTTAAGAGTGAGCTATTAGAAGGAATAAGCCCTGTAAATAAAATTTTATAAGGCTTATGTAGCTTCATATTTACATCTGCATTTAATAAATTAGAGTCTACTTTTACATTAATTTTTGACTTTTTAATCTCTTTAAAATTCAACAAGCTTTCACTCTCTAAAGCTACTAGCTCATTTTCTAACGCATCAGGTAAAGCAGAAACAAGCTTTTTTAAAACAATATTTCTCCCTTTACTCTTTAATTTTAAAACAGCACCCTTATATCTATCTGTTGTTTTAAAGGTTCCATCTATTAATTTGGAGTCTACATCAACGACCAATCCATCTTTATCACCTTTATATTTAGCACTTACATTGCTTAGAAGGTAGTCCGTTAACATAGGTGGTAAGTTTTTAACCTTTGGAACTTTTACATCTCCACTATACGTCGTGTAACCTTTTTTTGCAATATCAACAAGCACCCTATTTTCTATATTTACATTATCTCCATAACTCATATTGGCTTTGACTTTACTATCTATTATAATTTGTTTATCACGATAAATATACTCTAATTTATGTTTGGCTTTTGTAATATCTACATTAAAATCTGACTTTAACTTTAGAAGTTTGTCTACTTTATGGTCAATGGTCAGCCATATACCTTTATCATTTAAGTGTAATGTTCCAGGTAATTTTCGTAAATTTTTATAATTAAGAGGTAAATGATACATAGTAAAAAGTTTTTTACTCAATAAGAGTCTACCTTTTGCATAAATATTAGAGTCTTTAATATACCCTTTGTACTTAACAGAACCAAACGTGGTATCTCCTTTAAGCTCTACTTTATTCGCTTTATATCTATAGTTATTATAGGTATCAAACTCTGCATTATCTATAAAAAGTTTAACTCTGTTCATAGAAAATGAACCATAAGTTACATCTTTTATGGTTGCAAAAATATGGTTTATTTTTATCTCTTTTAAAATAGGTTCTGATTTTTTATTAATAGAGGTAACGTTCTTATCTTTACTCTTATATTTTTTTTTCATTTTACGTATCTCATGCACAAAATAAGCAATCTCTCTACTCCCTATCTCTTTTAAATTTAGATTTCTTAGTAATACCCTACTCTTATCTATATCACCCTTTAGCTCAACATTAACAATATTAGATTTAAAATACAAATATAGATTATCTGCATCTATTAACATCTCTTTATCCATCCCTATTTCATCTGCTTCAAAAATAAAAGAGTCCAACTTCACACCAGCATAGACATAGGGGTTAATATCTAAATGTATATTTCTAGCAGAGAGCGTTAAAGGTAAAGAGAGAGTAGATTTAGGTTTTTTTCGCTTATCAAATCCATCTAACATATTAACAATATTATTAATATCAACACCCTTAGCATCAAGTTGTGTTAATGTGATTTTTTTATACAGAAGCGATATTGGATTCCAATGCAGTGTTGCACTATGGGCTAGTGTTTTTTTATCATATGCCAAATCTTTTATCTCTAAACCTGTTATAAAGTTCCCCTCGATTGACGCATAAGTAAACTTTGTAGAAGAGAGCGATTGGTCAGCAATCATTTTTATGGTTCGAGCATCAGTAACAATGAATAGAAAAAGAACAAAAATAATTAAAAAAATCTCAACAATAGCCAATATCCAATAAAACAAACGTATCAAAATGATTGTCCTACCTGAAAATGAACAGCATTTTGATGACTATCTTTAACATTAAATCCCATGTCTATTTTAAACGGACCAATGGGGGTCATATACCTAAAACCTAAACCTACTGAGCTTATAACATTATTGGAAAACTCCCATATACCTTGATTTTCAGATATCATTGTATTGTCCGTAAAAAAAGCACCTCTAAAATTTTTATAAATAGGAAAATTGGCTTCAAAACTCAAATTGGCAAGAGTATAACCACCCTCTAGCGAATCCTTTATTTGACTCTCCACCACCCCTATTCTATCATAACCATAGGCTCTGTTTGAAAAGGCTCCCCCAGCAAAAAACTTTTTTGACTCAGGCATATCATTACTATAAACTTCAATAGCCCCCATTCGACCTACAGCAGAAAGTGTTATGTCGTTTAGTGTATAAATAGCCCTAAGTTCTTCTAGGTATTTTAAATAGGTAGTGTTATCTGCTGAGTAAGGTAACCCATACTCCATCTCATGTGAAAAATAGATACCTTTTGTAGGGTTAATCTTTGAATCACGTCTATCATAAACCAGTTTCATAAAGGGGTAAATCAAGAAAAATGTCTTATCATTTGAAATATCTCTATTTTCTATACCAAAACCAAAACTGTTGTACCATTGACTGCTTTTATGAGAAAAATAGAACTTATCATAAAAAACTTTCTCATCATACTCATGAATATTTCTCTCTTCAGAATACCCAATACTGTTTTGAAAATCCATATGATAGTCATAAAGAGAAAAAACATAGGGAATAAAAAAACTGTTCTCTACCCTTTTTTGTTTTTCTGATAGCAAGGTATCAAAACTAAGTTTTTTCCCATTGCCATGATAGTTCTTATACTCCCAATGATACTTGGCTTGAAACTTCAAATCAGTTGCATATCCAAGACCAATACGAGAGTGAATATTGTTTTGAATCTCTTTGTATTTAATCTTTACAGGCTTTTTATTATAGAGATTCAAACTATAATCTAAATTAATTTGGTCAAAAGCCTCCAAACCATAAAGAGACTCATAACTCTCTTTTATTTTATTAATATCAAAAACATCACCCTCTTCAAACTGTAAACGAGAAAGAATAATGTCATTACTCATCGTAGGAGAAGGAGTCTCTATGGTGATATTACCGAAATGACATATTTTCTGTTTTTCTAACTTTATTTTAATCGTTGCATTATACTCTTCTATGTCCAAATAAGCTTTAGTATCCAGTTTTGGACTACAATACCCCTCCGAGAGAAGAAGTTTTTTTATATTTTTTTTAGTCTGAGTAAAATCCTCTGCTCTAAAACGACTATGCTCTTCAAGCGTAATGGTATCAGATATATCTAAATCACTATCAATTATAATTTTATCTATAATTATAGGTCTATTCTCTTTAATTATAAACTTTACACTCTTATAGTCACCCAGTTCATGAGTAACATTAGCATCATAGAACCCCTCATTTTTATAAAAATGTTGAAAAGTCTCATCGAGTTTTGGTAAAAGTATACTGTTTATTTTTGCTTCATCTTTTATCCATAATCTTTTGATAAATGAAGGTCGTTTCGCCCCAACAAACTTTTCTAAATCAGAGCTACTAACATGCTCATTTCCTTCAAAGGTTATGGTAAACATAGAGTCACCAAGCGTCTTAGAACTTAAAAATGTAGTAAAAATAACAAAAAGTAAAATATATCTCATTTTGTAACTAGTAAATAGTACTATCTTACTTGTCCACTACCATATATTTTAAACTTATAGGTTGTTAATTCATTGATTCCCATTGGCCCTCTAGCATGAAGTTTGTTGGTCGAAATCCCAACCTCTGCACCAAATCCAAATGCCCCACCATCGGTAAAACGTGTACTGGCATTCACATAAACACAAGCAGCATCAATGGTATCTAAAAACTTCTCTGCAACGCTGTAATTTTCAGTAACAATAGCTTCAGAATGACCAGAACCATAATGAGTAATATGAGCTATAGCAGCATCAACGCCCTCTACTATTTTAATATTAAGCTCATTGGCTAAATACTCTGTATTGTAGTCTTCATCGGTAGCAGAGTCTATAAATATAAACTGCTTCGTAGCAGCACAACCTCTAAGCTTTGTACCAGCATCTACAAAACGTTTATAGAGTGCAGGTAGTATCTCTTTTGCAACTGCTTTGTCCACAAGAAGTGTCTCCATAGCATTACAAACACCTGGGCGTTGACACTTTGCATTAAGAGCTATCTCTATGGCTTTGTTCAAGTTTGCATTGGCATGAATATAGGTGTGACACAAACCCTTATCATGTTTTACAACAGGCACTGAAGAGTTTTGAGAGATATAACGTATCAACCCTTCACCACCACGAGGAACAATCAAATCTACATAGATATCCTCTTTTATCAACTTAGCCACACCCTCTCTTGACGAATCAGGTAACAAAGATATAAGCTCTTCAGGTAAACTATTTTTCTTCAACACACTTTGCAATACTTTCGCAATAGCAAAGTTTGAGTGTTCAGCCTCTTTACCCCCTTTTAAAATAGCAACATTTCCACTTTTAAAACATAAAGCAGCGACATCAGAAGTAACATTTGGACGAGACTCATAGATAACTCCTACCACACCAATAGGTACAGAGACCTTTTCTATACGCAAATTATCATCAGTTACCCAACCCTCTAAAACACGCCCTACTGGCTCTCTAAGTACTGCTATTTCTCTCAGTGATTGGGCTATGGATGAAACTCTATTTTCATCAAGTAATAATCTGTCAAGTAGTGCAGAGTCTAAGTTATTCTCTTTACCAGATTGCATATCTTTTTCATTTGCAGATACTATAGATGAAGCATTCTCCAACAGAGCATCTGCCATCTCATTTAAAATTCTGTTTTTTGTTTTTCCATCTAAAGTAGCTATAACTTGTGTAGATGCCTTAGCTTTTCTTAAAAAATTTTTCATATAACTTATCCCTTTTTTATCTCAATTATATCTATATTTTTCTTACTTCTTAATTCTTTTATTCATAAATATATATATCCCAGAAGCAATCACAATTAATCCCAAGGTAACTAAAACAATTTGATGTAGATACTCTTTTATAAGTGCCTCATTATCACCTAAAAAGTACCCCAAAAGTACTAAAACCATGACCCATAATCCAGCACCTAAAACTGTGTGTAGAGTAAACTTATCTAAAGGCATATTTGAAAGTCCTGCAGGAAGAGAAACCAACTGACGAACACCAGGAATAAGACGAGCCACAAAAGTAGAAAATGAGCCATGATTTACAAAAAAAGCTTCCATCTTCTGCAACTTCTCTTCTGTAAAGAAAAAATACTTCCCAAAACGAAGTACCCCTTTTCGTCCATATTTTCGTGCCAAATAGTAGTTAAACAAAGCCCCTGTTAATGAACCAAATGTTCCAACAACGATAGCAATTATCAAGTTCATCTCACCCTTAGTTGCCAAATACCCTGCTGGTACCATAGCCACTTCACTTGGAAAAGGGAAAAAAGTACTCTCTAAAAACATCATTATAAATATTCCCAAATACCCAAACTGACTAACCAATTCTACTACCATATTCACTATTTCATGTAACATTACGCTTCCTTAAATTTATTTAATTTCTCTTCATTAGCTCGTATCTTCCAAGCCACCTTATCACCTAAAAATTCTCGCTCTACTTGAACTATATCTAACTTTTTTAACCTATATTCAGTTCTTTGCACATCAGAATAAGTAGTATCAAACTCGTATAAAAACTCTTTCTCATATTCTATTAATTCTGCCTCAGCTACCACAGCTTTAACAGCAGAGGCATAGGCTCTAGCCATACCCCCTATTCCTAGTTTTGTTCCACCAAAGTAACGTACGGTAAGCAAAGCCACATTTATAAGCTCTTCCCCTCTAAGTACGTTAAGGGAAGGAACTCCTGCTGCTCCTTTTGGCTCTTCATCATCTGAAGAGTTCTCAACTATTTGGTCAAACTCATTGAGGTAACGTAAGGCATAAATAATATGTCTAGCCTTAGGGTGTTCTGCTCGTAATTTCTCTTGTAAGCCTTCATAGTCAGCTATAGGAACTAAATGAGCAATAAACTTAGACTTTTTTACTTCGTAGTTTCCAACAAAAGGTTTCTCTATAGTTTTCATTAGTGTTCTTCAACTTTTTTAACTATAAAATCTACAAAGGCATCATCGTCATTAAAACATTTTGCTACTCTGTAGTCATCATATTTTATCTTGTTGGCTATCTCTCTATGTTCGATGTCTAGTTCATAAACTGTCTCAGAGTTGTCCACTGTAAATGCCAAAGGGTAGATAAGAACTTTTCTATGATAAGGGTTACGAAGTACATCGACCAAATTTGGCTCTAACCATGCAGAGCTACCTACTTTTGACTGGTAAACCAACTTAATGTTATTAAATTTAACCCCTCGCTCATGCAAATATATCTTTAAGGCTGAAACATTTGCCTCTATCTGATTTTGATAGGGGTCACCTGCTTTTATGATACTCATAGGCAAACCATGGGCTGAGAGAAGCAAATCATAATCTTCACTCTTTTTATCTGCTAATGCTTCCACTATTTTATCTGCTGACATTTTAATATAATCATAATCATCATAGTAAGGCTCTATAAGAGTAATTTTAGGAGCATACCCCAAAGCTTCGCATCGTTCTTCTATATCTTCTACTGATGAGAGCGTTGTGGTAGTGGAGTATTGAGGATACATAGGAAAAAGAAGTAGCTCTTCAATGCCATCTGCTTTAAATTTTTCAAGTGCAGGTGTTGCAAAAGGAGGAACATAACGCATGGCAGGAGCTATGGGGATATCGAGCTTATTGTTAAGTTTTTCTATGAGTCTGTTTGTAAGTGTTGGTAGAGGAGACTTTCCACCTAAGTGCGTAACAAAGTTCTCTTTTACATCGTCAATCCGTTTATAGATTATAATACCAGCAACAAGCTTACGGGTGTACCTGTTCATGGTCAAGATATTTTTGTCGGAAAACATATTCTGCAAAAATATTTCAACCTCATCAACAGAGTTGGGACCACCCATATTTAGTAACATTAATGCTTTTTTCAAAAAAACTCCTCCTAAAAAATCAGGCTATAATTATAGGCGAGTATTTTAGCATTTTATGTTGTAGGTTAGCCTATTATTGATACATCTCTTTTCTCAAACTTAAATCTCTTCTAAGTTTTGCTATTGCTTGGGCTCTATCAAGCTTCTCTCCAACTATAGTAGAGTTAGATTCCTTTAATTCCAATTTTTCAATAACATTTTTTAGTTCAGAGTTTTGTTCTTTGAGTTCAAGAATCTCGAGCTTAAGTTTCAGTATATAGTTCTCAGTTTGAACATCTATCTCATGATAACTCTTCTGACCCTCATTAGCCACAGCAACAATTAAAACCAAACTAAGACCGATTAGTACTTTTTTTAACATCTGTCACTCCTTATTATCTTTATTAACCATAATATCACAGTTCAACTTAATTATAATAAAAAATAACAAAAATAATTAAAAATAAATATCAATATAGATTTTAACCATTAAATCGGCTCTTATAAGCACACTTTAGGCACATTTCTTCTGAACAGTGAGCATTTTTAAAACCATTTATCATAGCAGAGGCTCGTTTTCCTCTTACAATTTCCTCTAAACTTTGCTCATTCAAAGAACCCAGTTTCATTACAGCATCATTGTCCAAACAACAAGGAATAACCTCCCCCGTTGCCAAAATACCTATGTGCGAACTCAACCCCTGACATGTACCATGACCATAGTTAGGATTTGACAACGAAGGCCACTCGAAGTAGGTATCAAAATGAAGTAATACTTTGTGGTCAAGCCGTATGCTCTTTTTCTCTTTAGGGTCTAAGCTATTTAAATCTAAACTAACATCAAACTCTCTCTCTAGTAAAGAAAAAAGTTCCAAGTTAAAAGCCTTTTCACTCATAAGCTCATCAAGATTCCACATACGTAGATTTATAAACAACTCTTTTTTTTGCCTAACTTTTTCATGACAAAGCTCTAAAATAGGTTTCATATACTGCTGAAAAGTTATAGTGGTATCATTTTTATTAAAAGCATTAATCGAAATATTTATCTGTTTTACGGCTGGATGAAAAAGGGTATCATGGCTATGTTTTTTCATAAAATAGCCAGAAGTTGTCAAGAGTGCCTTCATTTTATATTTATGAATAATATCTAAATAGTCACTCAAATTAGAAAGGGTTAAAGGATCACCCACCACATGACAGGCAATCTCATTGGTAAAAGCTTTACTCTGTTTTACTACTGACTCAAAAAACTCAAGGCTCATGGTAGTATTGGGCAAGTTTTTAGTAGGACAAAAAGTGCATCTAAGCCCACAAATATTGGTTAATTCTATATAAATTCGGTAAAATTTCATCTATAAGTATAACATGTTTAAAGATAATTAAGAGGTGAATATCTAAAATGAAGCAGAAGAAATCCACTTCAATAGCTGTTTTATTTTATATACTTAGAAAGAAATTTATTAAACTTTCTTAATACACACGTTTTTGAATCTTCAAATGTAACTGTTGTATCTTCTAGTTCAATATAAATAAGACTATTTTCTCCATCTAAAATAATGGCAGAGTCATTGACGTCTATACAGGTTGTATATTTATTTATTACTTTTCCGTTAAACTCTATAACTTTTAAATTGTATATATGACAAAACTCCATAACCGTATCAAAAGTTGACAACTCCCCAACTTCTAACTCTTGAAGTACCTCTGTTACATAAGGAGGAACTTCTATAATAGCCATGTTTCCCTTGTTGTCGATAACATTTACTCTACTTACCATTCTTATTACTCTCCTTTCTATTTAACTGCTTTTCCAAGATCCCACATAGGCATAAAGATACCAAGAGCCATTAAAAGAACTAAAGCGGCAATAAAGAAAAGCATTATTGGTTCTATATAAGCAGCAAGGTTATCAATAAGGTCTTGAAATCTTGCATCATAATAATCAGTAACTTTTCCTAGCATTGCATCAAGTTGTCCACCTGCTTCCCCTGCTCGTATCATTTGAAGTAACATATTTTCAAACAGTCCAGTCTGCTCAAAAGCATCAGAAAGAGAGACACCTCTTGCAATATTTGCATTTACCCCCAATAACTTCTCTTTTATATAAGCATTATCAACCATATCAACAGCTGTATCTAGTGCCTCAGAGACAGGAATACCCGATTTAACCAACTCTCCAAATACCAACATATATTTATGCATACTAGAAAAGAATACTATCTTATGAATCAAATAAAACTTAGGGTTAACCATTATTTTATCAATTTTATATTTAAATTTTTCATCTGTCTTATGGAAATGCTTTAAAAGAAATATTCCTACAACCAAACCAATTAAAATATAAAGTCCATAATGACTCAATGCATTTTCTAACCATAATAAGATAATGGTAGGAATAGGAAGGTCAGAATCAAACTTTTCAAACATCTCTTTAAACTTTGGAACAACTACCATAATCAAAATGGTAAATGCTATTCCCATAGCAATCAAGGTAATCATCGGTGTACGAATTGCTTTTTTAAACTTCTTTAAGTTATCTCGAATATCTTCCAATATGGTTGAAAGTTTTGCATAAGAACCAGCAATATTACCTGTCTTTTCCCCCAAGTTGGTCATAGCTATGGTTACATGACCAAACTCCTCAGCATAAGGATCCATAGAGTCTGCAATAGATTTACCTGCATTAATATCTGAACCAATATTTTCAAAAATATTTTTTAATTTAGGGTCTTCTGTATTGATTGCAACTTCATTGATGGCATCATGAATAGATATACCAGCATCGGTCATAACCGATATCTGCCGAATGGCTGAAATTTTACTGTCAATACTTATCTTTCCTTCAAAAGATTTTTTAATACCTTCAACCAAATCTTTCATCTTCTCATCTGTTGGTTTAGCAGTTTCTATAGCTTTTAAAACACGTTCTTTTGGAAAGTTTTGCTTTGCAACCTTTAATGCCAATACCTTGCTCTTTGCCTTAATAAGCTCTGTACGTTTTTTGCCTTTACTACTAACAGTAACATTAAAATACTTCATTATGACCTCGCAACTCTCACTACCTCTTCTATAGTAGTTTTCCCCTGCATCGCTTTTTGGATACCATCTTTAAACATTGAGAAAAACCCCTCTTTATTGGCCTGTTCTGTTAACTGTTCTTTTGTTGCTCCATTAGCAATCATGGTTGATAGTGTCTCTGAAACAGTTAAAACTTCTGATATCATCTCTCTTCCAGCATATCCTGAACCACCACATACTGCACAACCTTTACCCTTGTAAAATTTTGGATTTTTAGGTAAGTGTACAGCTAAATCCTCTAATACTGTAGAGTCTGGTTGAACCTCCTCTTTGCAACTTTGACATATTTTACGAACAAGTCTCTGTCCTTGAATAGCTATTAACGCTCCTGAAATTAAATACTCCTCTATTCCCATATCCAATATTCTACCAATAGCTGCAATAGCAGAGTTTGTATGCAAGGTTGATAAAACCAAGTGACCAGTCAATGCAGCTTGAATAGCAATTCTAAGTGTCTCTTGGTCTCGAATCTCACCAATCATAATCTTATCGGGGTCTTGTCTTAATATTGAACGCAATGCTGCAGGAAAAGTTAAACCAGCATTTTCATTTATTTGAACCTGCTGAATCCCTTCCATTTGGTACTCTACTGGGTCTTCAACTGTAATTGTTTTATCTTTAACGTTAATAATCTCATTTAATGCTCCATAGAGTGTGGTTGTTTTACCAGAACCTGTAGGTCCTGTTACTAAAACAATTCCATAAGGAGCGTGAATACCTTTAATAAACTTTTTATAAGAAATTGGGTTCATACCAGCATCTTCGAGTTGAACCAATGCTTTAGATTTATCTAAAATCCTCATTACTATGGACTCACCAAACATTGTAGGAAGTGTAGAGACCCTAAAATCAAAAATGTGACCTTTTACAATCTGAGTAAATCTTCCATCTTGAGGTTTTCTCTTCTCTGCAATATCAAGATTTGATAAAAGTTTCATACGTGATGCCAATGGTGAGAAGATATTTTTCTCCATTCTAAAAATCTCTTGCAACATTCCATCTATACGGTATCGAACTAAACAGTGATTTTCAGTAGCTTCTATATGAATATCACTGGTACCCTTCTCTATAGCTGTTGCTAAAATCAATTCAATAAGTTGTAATACAGCTGGTGATTCATCTGTCTTAGTTATATTTTCTGTTCCACCATGTTCTAAATCTTCTTTAATACTTTCAGAAAACTCTTCAACTTTTTCAACTCTATTTAATTGATTAAGTACTTGTTGTATAATCTCTTTACGAACAAGTACAATTCTCATCATTTTCCCACGGAAAAAACGCTCTACGGCACCTTTGGCTTCATAATCAGCTGGATTTGAAAAGGCAACAGTTACCTCATTATCTTCCATATAGAGTGGCAAAGCATTGTATCTAACCAACTGCTTTAGGGGTAAACGCTTAACAAGTTTAAAATCAATATCCGATTCATTAACTTCCATATACTCTATATCCAGCTCTTTTGCCATTCGTTTAAGCAGAGCTGTTGTATCTATTCCTGGTATTCCCTCAAGGTCATTAATTTCAATATTTTGTAGTCTTATCTCTTGAAGAAGTGTCTTTTCCATCTCTTCTTCATTAATAATACGAACTTTAATCAAATTGAGTATGGAGAGTTTTTCTTCGGTGTATTTTTCTATAAATGCTTCTAGTTTTCTTTCATCTATAATTTCATTTTTTACTAATATATTAATTATTTTATGCATTATTTATCCTTTTAATTATAACGATATCGTTTTATAAATTTTTCATCTTTATAGACATCTATCATCATATATTTTTTATTTTTACTACTATCATCTATATATAAT
>JALXFN010000127.1 GCA_027068975.1 Campylobacteraceae bacterium
ATACTCATCTTGAATTGTCTTTATCTGCTTTTGAAAAGCCATTGCTGTAATAATATCTAAAGGGTTGGTAACAGGTGGAGCCTCCCCAATTTTTGGGGCTGTATATAGTGCTATAAAGGGGTCTTCTTTATAGTCCTTAAGTGGTAAAAGTTTTCCCTCTATCACTTTATATTTTTTCATTTTTCTATCAAACTCAACTTGCTCATCTTTAGTAAGTACAGACTTACTTTTATAGAGTTTAAGCTCATCATTTAACTCTTTTAGTTGTACATCTAAACGCCGATAGGTTTCATGATTAAAGTAAACACTTGCCCATAAATTGTCTTTCGTTAACGCTTCATCAATCTCTTCTTTTTCTGTTCTCAAAAGATTAATACGTGCCATATTGGCTCTTATTTCTGCAAGTTCTTTTCTCTTTTTTAACTCTAAATCTCTTTTTTCTTTACTACTATTTAACTCTTTAGTTAACTCATCTTTTTTTTCACCAGCTTTTTTGTCAGCAGTTTCTTCTTCATTAGATTTTTTTTGACCAGCCTTTATTTCACTATCTGATGAGATTAACTCCATAATAGAGTTTTTAACCTTCTCAGTTATATTAGAGTCAGCAGTGAGTTGTTGTGTAGACAATAGTAACAATATGAAAAATAAAGCTCTCATCTATATAATCTTCTCAGAAAAGTTTTTTAGTACTGTTTTAATTACTTTACTATCTATATCATCACGGATAACATGTTCTCCTAAACCCTTGGCTAATATAAATTTTAGTTTATTATTTGCAGATTTTTTATCTAAAAAGAATTTATCATAGAAAGCCTCTACATCTTTTATTTCATATGTCACAGGTAAATTGTGCTTTATAAGAAACTGTTTAACTTTTTCCATCTCCTCTTCACTCATAATTCCCAACTCTACAGAGAGAGCATTTGCCATCATAATTCCTATGGCTACTGCTTCTCCATGCAAATAAGTTTTATAGTTGGTCTCATTCTCAACCACATGCCCAAAAGTATGCCCATAGTTTAAGACTGCCCGAATACCTGACTCTTTTTCATCAAGATTCACAACTTCTGCTTTAAGTTCAACAGAACGCTCTATAACCTTTTCTAAACTCTCTTTATGAGAAAAGTCTGCATCCATTAAAAACTCAAAGTAGTCTCTATCAAACATCACAGCCATCTTTACTATCTCTGCTATACCAGCTGCAAACTCTCGTTTTGGAAGTGTTTTTAAAAATTCAGTATCAATATAAACGGCTTCAGGCTGATAAAATGCTCCTATCAGATTTTTACCATATCTGTTATTGACCCCTGTTTTTCCACCAACTGAGGCATCTACCTGAGAAAGAAGTGTTGTTGGAACTTGTACAAAACCTATACCACGTTGATAGAGAGAAGCTGTAAAACCTGTTATATCACCTATCACTCCTCCACCCAAGGCGATAAGAAGTGATTTTCTATCTAACTTATGTTCAAAAAGTTCATTGAGTATACCTTCTACAGTTGCTAAAGTCTTAAACTCTTCTCCATCTTCAATAGTGACAACACACAGTTCACTACACTCTATATGTGAGATAAGTCTCTCTAAATGTAATGCCGAAACTGTTGTATTGGTTACAATGGCTACTTTACGATTAAAGGTAAGTTTTGGAAGTTTTTCTATAAAGACATTATATTTCACATCTGTTTGATTCTCTAAATGAATGGGTACTATCATGTTTTCTAAGCCTATTTAGTTAAATTCTTAATGGCTCTAATTTTATCTTAAATTACTATTTAAAGGACTTAATCTACCTTAACTATCAATAGGTATCAATAATTGTGGATGTTTTTGCCTCGATAAAAAATAGTAACTTAACTTGGTTAAAAGAGAATTAATCAAAGATATATTTGTGATTTTCTTTTTAAATACTGCGATATGTAGTATTTTTTCATGTTTCATAAGTTCCCTAATAGGGTTTACTCTCTTCTCTTCTATATGAATTTTAAAATTATAAAGTTTTGACAAACTCTCATAATGTTCTACGATATTCTTACTCTCGTCAAAGTCACCTTCAGGGTTATAGTTACATAGGCTTAAACATATATTTAAGGTCTCTGAAAAATCAAAAACAGAAGTTGAAAGTGACTCCATCTCTGCCTCTTCTCCCATTAAAATAACTGCTTTTTCTATATTAGAGAGTAAACTCTTACCAAAAATATATACGGGTCGCATAAATCCATAAAGATATTTTTTATAATTTTCTTTATAAAAAAGCTCCTTATTTAAAAGAAAAAGTCCAATATCCAATTGACTCACAGCATAATCTATATCTGAAAAGATTTCATTTTCATTATAGCTAACACTCAAAGAGATACGCTCGTCCTCTTCTAAATAATGAAACTCTTTCCATGTATGTAAATCTTTAATATTAATAAAATGAATATAGAGTGTTGTTTTAGAAAAAAGTTTTTTTAAATAGATGGCTTCTTTTATCTCTATATCTATTTTCTCTCTATTTTGTAACATATCAACTATAAGGTATAAATTTTTACCAAAAGGTTCAGGGAAAGAGCCTTGCCTTCTATTTACTCTTTTATAAAGCTCTTCTAAAACAATAGGCTTTCCAATAACTACAAGTTTATCATTAGGAAGGAGCATTGTTGAATTGTTAGGAAAAATCTGTTTCTCTTGTCTATAAATAGCAACAATTTTCCATTTTCTATGAGAAACGGCTCTTATATGTCTATAGGCAAAGCTACTCCCAAAAGGTATGAGTATCTCCATAATCTCACCTTTTCCTAAACCAATATTTTTAGCAATTTTAGGAACATTGGGAAGCTTTTCATAAAGGTTTAGCGATAAGAGCTCATTAAGATTTACGATACTTACGTTTTTATTATCTAAAAGTAAATCATCCCATTTACTAACAAAAATAACCATCACCTTTGGATTGATTTCATGTATATTTTTTAAGGTAGCTAGTGCCTCCTCTTTCTCACTCATAACTATAAATACCGTAGAAAACTCTACTTCATTCATAATCGTTTTTAAACGAAACAAAGAGGTGGGGTCAATATCAATAAAATTAAAATTATTTATTGAACTATTAGGGAGTAGCAGATGATTACCTGAACAGGTAATATAGTACCGATTCTCATCTATACGTCTTTTTCCAACCCACTGAACAAAATGTCTAGCCATCTCATTATTTGCCAAAATCAATATATTTTTCATTTTTCTCTTTTCATTTTAAATCATATGGGTATAATTACTTTTTTTTATTAAAGGATATTATAACACAATGGATTTTCAGATAGATAAAACGGATGGTAAAGCAAGAGCTTGTACCATAAAAACTGCCCATTCAACCATTCAAACTCCCGTATTTATGCCTGTTGGAACTGTGGGTGCTGTTAAAGCTCTTGATGCAACAGATTTGGAAACTTTTATAGAACCAAGTATTATTTTAGGAAATACCTATCACCTCTACTTACGCCCTGGTGATGAGGTCATCAATAAACTTGGAAAACTACATGGATTTACAAAGTATCCAAAAAGCTTTTTAACAGACAGTGGTGGATTTCAAGCATTTTCACTCTCTGACAATGTCAAAATAGATGAAGGAGGTATCACCTTTAGAAGTCATATTGATGGAAGTTCTCACTATTTTACTCCTAAAAAAGTTATAGATATTCAAAACAACTTAGGCTCAGACATTATGATGATACTCGATGACCTCGTAGCCCTACCTGCTACACAAGAGAGAATCAAGGCAAGTATAGAGCGAACCACACGCTGGGCAGAAGAGTCCATAAACTATCATAGAAAAAACCAAAAAAATGGAAAATCTTTAAATCAAAACATCTTTGCCATCATTCAAGGTGGAACAGATAAAGCTTTTAGAGAAAAGTCAGCTAAAGAACTTTGTGCTTTAGACTACGATGGTTTTGCCATAGGTGGACTAAGTGTGGGTGAAGCCAACCAAGATATGTACGACACTGTAGAGTGGACAACACAGTTCATGCCAGAAGATAAACCTCGTTACCTTATGGGTGTAGGAACCCCTGAAGATTTGGTAGAAAATGTAGAGCGTGGTGTAGATATGTTTGACTGTGTCATGCCTACTCGAAACGCAAGAAATGGAACGCTCTTCACCTCTTATGGAAAAGTAAACATAAGAGCATCCAGATTTAGAGAAGACCCACTACCCTTAGACTCAGAGTGTGGTTGCATGGTTTGTAAAACCTACTCAAGAGCTTACTTATGTCACCTATATAGAAGTAGAGAAATCACCTACTTTAGATTAGGAACCATACACAATTTATATTATTATTTGAACTTAATGAAAGAGATGAGAGAAGCAATTATAGCTGGTACATTTCAGGAGTTTAAAGAAGAGTTTTATCGGAAACGAGTATAGGTCGGTAAACCGACCCTACAAATTATGATCCATGAACTTCCATAAACTCTTCAAAGTTACCTTCAAAATCTATGATAGAACCATCTTCATTTATCTTAATGATTCTATTTGCGAAAGCATCTATTAACTCTCTATCATGTGAGACACAGACAACCCCACCCTTATAGTTATGCAACGCCTCACCAAGGGCTACAATCGCCTCTAAGTCTAAGTGGTTATTTGGCTCATCCATGACTAAAAAGTTGGCTGAGTCCATCATCATTTTAGAGAGCATTACACGATGTTTCTCTCCACCTGAACATGCTCCTACCTCTTTGCCTTGCTCTTCGCCTGAAAAAAGCATACGTCCTAAACATTGACGAATCTCATCAATATGCCATTTTGGGTCAAAACCTTGAATCCACTCATAGAGCTTCTCTGTACCTGTTACAATGTCTGTTGTATTTTGAGGGAAATAGGTAGTTGAGATAGTCTGTCCCCACTTATACTCTCCACTATCTGCCTCTAGTTGCCCCATAATAATATTTAGCAGTGTAGACTTTCCTACCCCATTACCACCAATGATGGCAACTTTGTCACCATTATTAATTTTAAAGGATATATCACTAAAAACCTGCTCACCATCATAACTTTTTGCTAAGTTGTTTACCTCTAAGACTTCATTTCCAATATCTCTATGAGGCTTAAAGGCAATAGATGGGTCTCTTCTTGAAGAGAGTTTAATCTCCTCTACATTTAACTTCTCTAACTGTTTCTGTCTTGAGGTTGCTTGTTTTGCTTTTGAAGCATTTGCAGAGAAACGAGCAATAAACTTTTCAAGCTCCTCCTTCTCTTTACTCGCTTTAGCATGGTTGGCTTCTGCCTGTTTGGCTATGAGGTTTGCTGCAATATACCAATCATCATAGTTTCCTGTAAACTCTCTAATGTTTTGAAAGTCAAGGTCTAAGATGTGTGTTACAACATTGTTCAAAAAGTGTCTATCGTGAGAGATAACAACCATAACCCCCTCATGACGCTTAAGCTCACGCTCTAACCATGCAATGGTTTCAATATCTAAGGAGTTTGTAGGCTCATCGAGTAGCAAAATATCTGGCTTTAAAAAGAGAACCTGTGCAAGTAGTATCTTTACCTTGTCACTACTAGTAAGTGAAGACATTAACTCATTGTGCATCTCAGCTGGAAAACCTAGTGCCTCTAAAAGCTTCTCTATCTTGACATCAGACTCATAGGTTGGGTCTTCATCGGCACATATCATCTCCAATTCACCAAGGCGTTCATTGACTTTGTCATCGTCAAAGTCACCTGTCATATAAAGCTCCTCTTTCTCTTTTATAGCGTCGTAGAGCTTTTTGTTACCATATAAAACAGCATCTTTAAGGGTAAAATCCTCAAAAGCATACTGGTCTTGACTCAAAACACCCAGTCTAGCCCCTGGTTGAATCTGAACTTCACCATCTGTTGGTTCTATCTCACCTGAAAGGATTTTTAAGAAAGTTGACTTCCCTGCCCCATTTGCTCCAATGAGTCCATACCGTTTTCCTGGGTCTAGTGTAATACTAATCTTATCAAAAAGAACTCTTTTACCGTATCGTTGTACTATATTTACTGTGCTTAACATTCTATATTTACCTGCTTCTATTAATAATTGTGGCATTTTATCATAATGTTTTAAATGAGAGGTTTTAGATAATAAATTTTATGGTAGAGAAAAGAGTAAAACCTATTTACTCTTTAATTTTAACAGGGCTTGAGCTATTTTTTATTTCTATCGCTACTATGTGTAGCTGAGTTATCTATGACTTTCTCAATTACCATTGATTTTTTATTAACCCCAACCCCTACACAACCTGAAAAGACCATAGCAACTACTGTTACAAATATTATTTTAAACATAAAACATCCCTTTGAAATAAAATAGTCATATAAGACTAAATTATTATATGTATATAGTACTTAAATATTATTTTTTTAAAATATTTATTAATATAAAAAAAATAAATATTCCATTTTTCTACATATTTTTAGCTTACCTTAAGAAATGTGTATCTTATGTTCACAAAATATTTAAATAGTGACTATTTTTTCTACAACATTTAAACCAAAACCTGCAAGTCCTACAAACTCTGTATCTTTATTAGATGTTAATAGTTTAATATTTTGAATACCTAAATCTTTAATAATCTGAGCACCAACACCATACTCTTTTGCTTGTTCTTTAGAAATAGTCATGGTATCAAGAAAAATACATACCCCACCATTTTGTTTTAGATATTCTAATGAAGAGGTTAAAAGATTAAATCGTGTCTGATTTAAAATCAAATCTACATCTGTTCCAATATTATGAAACTTAACATTGTCTGTCTTATGTGTTTTATAAAACTGAATCACCTTATGGATACGCCCTAAATGGTCTTTATAAGAGATTTGATTAACCTTAATATCTAAAATTTTAATCTCCTCTTCACCTATACGCTCTATAAGTTGTTCATTTGCTAAACGATACTCAACTAAATCAGATATATAAACGATGGGCATATTGTGTTTTTTTGAAAAAATCTCAAGGTCATCATGCCGTGCCATTGTTCCATCATCTTTAATAATTTCACAAATCACACCTACAGGTGCTAAACCTGCTAGTTTACAAATATCTACAGAACCTTCTGTATGACCTGTACGTACTAAAACACCACCATCTTTAGCTATAAGAGGAAATATATGACCAGGGCGTACAAAATCACTAGCTTTACTTATAGGGTTTGCCAACTTGGAGATACAATCATCACGCTCAGCTGCAGAAATTCCTGTCTCTGCTATGCTAGAATCAATAGAGACTGTAAAGGCAGTCTCATGATTAGAAACATTATTAGTAACCATAGGTATTAATTCTAACTTCTTTGCAAGTTCTTTTGGTAAAGGTGTACAGATAAGTCCTCTTGCCTCTTTAGCCATAAAGTTAACCATATCAGGAGTTGAATGTGTTGCTGCATAAACCAAGTCACCTTCATTTTCTCTGTCTTCATCATCCATCATAATGACCATACGACCTTTTTTTATCTCATTAATTGCTACTTCTACTCGTTTTAATGCTTCTGATGACATTCTATTCTTCCTTTTTTTGCTATCGATAAGTTATCGCGAATTATGCCATAGATATTAAAAGAGTAGACTGTTTTATAGGTATATGAGGTAAGAACATTTTAAGAAGTTTAATAATGGAGCGGGAAACGAGATTCGAACTCGCGACATCCTGCTTGGAAGGCAGGGGCTCTAGCCACTGAGCTATTCCCGCGTCACTGAAGGTATATATTTCTAATTGGTTGCGGGAGACGGATTTGAACCACCGACCTTCGGGTTATGAGCCCGACGAGCTACCAAACTGCTCTATCCCGCGATATTTAGGTTCTATATGTAATAAATATTTATATTGGTTGCGGGAGGCGGATTTGAACCACCGACCTTCGGGTTATGAGCCCGACGAGCTACCAAACTGCTCTATCCCGCGTTCATTAACTGGCTGAGAAATGCAATTGGTTATAAATATTTACTTCATATAGTGGATGGGGTAGAGGGATTCGAACCCCCGAATAACGGTACCAAAAACCGTTGCCTTACCGCTTGGCGATACCCCAAAGCATGTTACACTTTGTTTGTGTGGACGGCATTATAGACAAATTAGAAACGAATGTCAAGAGTTTTACTAAAATTTATAGATTTATTTTCAAAAATTGGTGACTTTAGAGTTGCATTTGAATCTGTTAACTAAGGAGACCATAAAGCATCTTTAAAACTATCTGTCTACCCTAAACCACCCTGCAATCGAGTAGCGTTTTCTCTTGGCAGGTAAAACTTCATGAGGAAACTTATCACTTAGAAAAACCACCAAAGTATTGGCTTTGGGTAGAACTTTAGCTAAAAAGTTCTTATCTTCATCATATACGACAAGCTCTCCACCATCACTCTCTTTCCACTCATCATTTAAGTAGTAAACTGTAGTAACTACCCTATTTTTAGAGTTTTTAAATGCATCTACATGAATCTCATAAAAATCACCCTCTTCATAAATAGCAAAGTGACTTTCATAATACGACAAGCCTAAAAAGAGTTCTCGATTGAGATAATTTTTTAAACCATTAGCAAACTCTAAGAACTCACTTTGCACAGAAGCATCTTCATCAAGCCAATAAATCTTATCTCTTCGCCGACTGGTATCAAGGTGTAAATCCCCTGCTCCTGAAATACCTGCTTGTTTAAAATCTGTTTGAGATGAAGCAAAACTTTTTAGTTGAATTGAAAGTTCAGAGTTAAGTGCATTTTCTATAATAATATAACCATCATCTACAAGTGCATCGGTTATTTTTGAGTATAATTGTTCATTCATAATCATGATTGTACTCTTATTTAAATAAAAAATAAAAACCTAATTAACAAAACATATTTCCATATTTATTATATTTTTTTAATTATATTTAACTATTATTTTTTACAATATATACACATTTAGTTTTTTTATGTTATTATATTAAGCTTTTTGCATAAGCCTAATATAGTTATGCAATCAGTCTATTATATAACTAATTACATAGGAATTATACCATGCCTAAAATCATAAAAGTTCTACTTCCCCTCCTTATTATTTCGATATCTACTCCTGCCCAAGAGGTGGATTTTAATGAATTCTCTTCTATCATAGACTCATTTATGGACAATAGTAATAAACTAAAAGAGCAAATCAATATTGCAGGAAAACAGCGAATGCTAACCCAAAGAATGATAAAACTTGCCCTACTAATTGATGAAGAGATTAAAAGAGAAAAAAACATTAAAAAACTCAACAACGCAATAAAGCACTACAGTGACAATTTAAAAGCACTCCAATCTGAGAATCCCCAAATTCATCAACAACTAGAAACCATTCAAAAGCTATGGTCGCCTTTTCTTGAAAACATTGAGAGTATTATTCAAAATAAAAAAGAAAACAAAGCACTACAATACCTTATTGACAACAATATAAAATTACTAAAAAGCTCAAATAAACTGGTAACTATTTATGAAAACTCCAAAGAAGAGCTAAATTATTTAGATAAAGCCGAATTAGATATTGTCAATCTGGCAGGACGACAAAGAATGTTATTAGAAAAAATGAGTAAAGAGAAAATTTTACTTTTTAAAGAGAAGAGTGACTATAAAAAAGAACTAAGCTCTTCTATAAATGATTTTGACCAAGCTCTTCAACAATTAAGAAAGGGAGATAAAGAAAAACACTTCCCTAAAGTAACCAACCCAAAACTTATAAAAAAGCTAAATGTTATTGAGCCATTGTGGGCAGAGTTAAAAGCTCTATACAAAAAGGATAAAATTACAAAGAAAGAACTTTCACATCTCATACGAAAAAGCTCTTTATTGCTTTTAGAATCTAATATTTATGTAAAATTAATTGAATTAGAGACAGAGTATTAAAAATATAAAAGAAGCATAAGCCTTTTAGTTTTGTGCTGTATTGGGAAACAGCATCTTACACACTATAATAACTAGCTTCAGGATGATGCACCACTAAAGCAGAAGTACTCTGCTCAGGGTGTATCTGAAATGTCTCACTAAGTTCAATCCCAAACTCCTCAGGCTTCAACACATCAAACAGCTCACGACTAGCCTCCAAATCAGGACAAGCAGGATACCCAAATGAGTAACGAGAACCTTGATATCGTCGCATTCTAACATCACGCAAAGTTGCCCCCTCATCCTCTTTTAAGATATCCCAATCCATTCGTATCTGCTTATGGGCTACTTCTGCTAAGGCTTCAGCAAGTTCTACTGAAAAACCATGTACCATATTATACTCTAAATACTCACCTTTCTCATAAAGCTCTTTTTCATACGCTGAAAACTTATCTCCTGCACTTACACAAGTTAGAGCAATTACATCATGTCTATCGTGTCTAAAGAAGTCACTTAACGCTCGGTGTGGTTTTTTTCTCTGTCTTGGGAACTCAAACTTAACCGTATGTCTCTCTTTTATCTCTTCAAAAGGCTCTCTTGAAGCGTTAGCATCGACATTCCACCCCTCACTCTCATCAAATAGGTAGAGTTCTCGGTCGTTACTTCTACAAGGGTAGTATCCGTAGATAATGGTTGGGTCAAATAAATCTTCATCTATAAACTGCTGTTTGAGTCGCTCATAGGCAGGGAAAACCTTCTCTTCCATCATCTTCTTATATTCATCAGGCTTCATCTTTCCACGTTTATAACCCCAATGCATTTTGGTAACGGTTTTTTTATTGACCCAATCAAATATCATGTTCATATCTAGGTCATCTTTTTGTAAAACACGTCTTCCCCAAAAAGGAGGGGTAGGAATGGTGTTATCACGACTTGGCATCTTTAGCTCTTCAAAAGGGGGAATGATTATCTCTTTTTCTACCTTTTTCTCTACCTTATTCATATCTCCTGCTAGACGTGTATCGAGTCCTACGCTTGGGTCTTCGTTGTACTTCTCTATTCGACTCATCGCAATCACCCCATCAAAGGCATCTCTACAGTAAAAAATTGGACCTTTATAGATTGGTCTACAGAAATCATCTACAAAACTTCGTGTCAATGCAGCACCACCTAAAAGTATAGGAATAGTAACTCCCATCTCGGCTAATGTCTCTAAATTCTCTTTCATTACGGCTGTTGACTTAACTAAAAGCCCACTCATACCTAACGCTTGAACATTGTTCTGCTCCATTGTCTCTAAGTAGGTCTCTAGCTGAACTTTAATTCCAACATTAATGACTTTAAATCCATTGTTAGAGAGAATAATGTCAACCAAGTTTTTACCCACATCGTGAACATCTCCCTTAACTGTACCTATAACTAACGTAGTATCAGTCTCTTTCTCTTGTTTAGTAAGATAAGGATTAAGGTAATCAACTGTCGCTTTCATTGTCTCAGCCGATTGAAGTACAAATGGCAACTGCATTTGACCTGAACCAAAAAGTTCACCGACTACTTTCATCGCATCTATCAAAATCTCATTGACAATAATATCAGGGTGTATCTCATGTCGTGCCTCCTCAACAAGAGGAATCATTCGCTCTTTGTCACCATCCATAAGTAACTTTTTAATCTTCTCTTCACTACTCATCGCCTCATAGGCTTCATCTGCTCCATCATCTTCTATAACAGCATCAGCAAAATGCTCTATAAACTTAAAGAGTGACTGGTCATCAGGGTCAAAAAGCAACTCTTCACAAATTGCAATATCCTCTTGGCTCATCTTAGAGAGAGGGATAATATGCTTAACATTAATAATAAC